>CAMZEO010000012.1 GCA_947305735.1 uncultured Planctomycetales bacterium
TTCCGAATACGCGACGGTGTTCGACGTGCCGTCGGTAATCGAAGCCATCGGACGCGTCATGACCTTGCGCGATCCGCCCTGGTCGTAAAGACCGCCGGGGAAGAAGCCGCGCGAGGTCATCGACGATTCGTCCGTCTGGCAAATCGAGTCGCCCCAACTGCCCGCGTAGTTCGTTCGGTGAGCGTCGTTCACCCAGGTCGCCGGAGTCTTCGCGTTGCCGTCCGAAGGACAGAGCATATAGTTCGCGCCGCGCTTGTAAAGTCCCGAGCCGTTGCCTTGCGAGTCCGGGAAACCCGCCGATTTGAGTTCTTCGTAAATCGCCGTTTGCTCGCAGTAAGGAAGAATCCAGACGAGGTGCCCGACCCAGCCGTAATAAGTCGCGGAGCCTCCGCCGCGCGCGGGCTGGAACATTCCGTTGGCGTCGTGATAGTTGTGCGAGGCGAGAATGATCTGTTTAAGATTGTTCGTGCATTGCATGCGTCTGGCGGCTTCGCGAGCCGCTTGAACGGCGGGAAGCAACAGACCTATTAAAATCCCGATGATCGCGATAACGACCAACAATTCGACGAGCGTAAAGCCCTTGTTTTTTTGAGTTGACATAGGAAACTCCGAAAATATACAAAACCTTGTTAAAAACGCGTCTCTCCGCTAAACGCGAACGCGCGATCGACTTCGGCGGTTGTTCGCCGCGCAAGGAGGAGAGCCGCGCCGGAGCGCCGACGACGACGGCGTTTTGTTTCAACGGCTCGCCCTCTTGTTTACATAACGTTTACACATAAGTTTACACAAAAGTTTCGGCGCGGTAAAGAAAAAAAATCTTTTTATAGAAAAACTTTTTTAAAAGACCGGCTTTCGTCAAAAACGCTCGAGAAAAGGAATCGCGTTTCCCGTCCGCTCGAAACGTCTGTTGAACGTTTTGCCGTTTTATTGACGTTTCCCGAAAAACGCGGACTACCGCGCCCGTCCTTGTCGCAATTTCAACGTCGGCGCGGCGTCGCGCGTTCGCGTTCGACGTCGCCTCGCAAGGGCTTGAGTGGCGTCAGAAAAACGGCGTTCCGTCGCTCTTGTTTTTCGACCTGATTAGCGTCTGGAGCGGCGACAAAGTCGTCGAGGCAAACGACTCGCCTAAAAGAAGACGGCGCCGACTCCCTTCGAGAGAGTCGGCGCCGTCGTTTAAGATTTTTAATCTTAACCGCGCGAGGTCACATCAACTTGACCATTTTGGCGATTTGTTCGAGGACGGGACCGCCGAGATCGAAGACGCCCTCTTCGTAGCTCCAAATCGTTCTGCAAAGCTCCCACGCGCCGATCGAGGCGAGCAGAAGGAGAATCAGACAGGGAACCAGGATAAGCATGTCTTTTCCAGTGAAATTCGTCGAAGCGGGAGCGGGCGCGAACGCGCCGTTCTGAATCACTGCGGAAGAATCAATGTCGATGGACTGCGAGGAGCCGCTGCCAAGGTCGACGCTTTGCGAGTCGCCGCCGAAATTTCCGAACCCGACGGAAGAATCCGGCGTCGAGTCGACGACGCCGAAGCCGCCCGATTCGCTCGGAACGGAGGCGCCGCTTCCAAACGGCTCGCTGTTGGGAATCGCGTCGGAGCTGGCGACGGAAAAGATATCGGCGCTTTCCGAAGCGGGAGAGGATTGTCCTACGGTAAGAGGATCGTTTTCCAGCGCGGACGACTCGACGTCGGTAAGGAACGGGTTATTGTCGTCGACGGTGATGAACTGCGACGCGCTTTCGGACGGATCGTCGCCGCGCGTCGCTTCCGTTCCCTGACTTGTGGTGGCGTCGGCGGCAAGGTCGAAAATGCTGTCTTCGACGTTGACCAGTTCGGTCGGCGCGTCGGTCGCGACGTCGTTGGCGAGATTCAGAACGTTGCCGCTCGAACTGTCTTCTTCGGCCAGTTCAAAGACTTCAGCCTCGGGCTCTACAGAGTCCGATCCTTTAATTTCTTCGGAAATATTTTCCGAGAGCTTGTCGGACAATTTTTCGTCCAACTGGAAATCTCCGTCCGAATCGCCCAAAAGCGCCAGACCGCTGTCTCCGGTAAGATCCAGACCGGAACCGGAAGAACCGCCGGACGAGCTGCCGCCCCCAAGAACCAGGTCGTCGCCGAGAGAAATATTGGAGCCCCCGACGTCGGGATCGTCGAGAAGCGAAAGTCCGCTGTCGCTGCCGAGGTGAAGCACGTCGTCGTCGGACGCGTTCGCGTCGGCCGCAAGATCGACGGCGGAGGAAGAAGAGACTTCCGCGTTGGGCGCGACGTCTTCGGCGAGCGCCGAATGTTCGTCGGTGAGGGGCGTCGACTCCCCGGCAAGGGCGTAACCGTCCGCGTCGTCGTCGATCTTCAGACCCTCGTCCGCTTCTTCAACGAGTTTCAAACCTTCGTCCGCGGCGTCTTCGACGACCTTCAAACCCTCGTCCGCTTCTTCAACGAGTTTCAAACCTTCGTCCGCGGCGTCCTCGACAACCTTCAAACCCTCGTCCGCGGCGTCATCGACGATCTTCAAGCCCTCGTCCGCGGCGTCCTCGACAACCTTCAAACCTTCGTCCGCGGCGTCTTCGACGACTTTGAAATCGTCGACGGAACCCGACGCGACGAACGCGTCGTCGCCGACGTTTTCGATCATAGAGTCGAAAGCGGCGGAATCGGCAAGCATGGTAGGACCTTCCTCGTCGGACTCGTTGCTGAGGAGATCCGCGCCGTCGTCGATCGGAGCGCTCGACGAACGCGATTTGATCATGTCGGTCAGATACTGTTCGACTTCCTCTTTTCGGAATTTCCAGACGGCGCCGTCGCGGAACGCTCGTAATTTGCCTTGTTCGCGGAGTTTGTTGACGTCGCCAGGATTCATATCTAATATTTCAGCGGTCTTTTCAAGGGAATAGTACATACGAACGTTCCTAAATAAGGCGGTTTCAAAAAAGTCGGGCGTTTCGCGCTCGGCGCGCTAGCCTTCAAAGGTCGCGCGTTTTCGACCGGCGCGCGTCGGCGCGATCGCAACGAACGATCCAAAAACGACGAACGCCTCTCGGTTTTGTCGACAGTTCGGAGGACAAAATTGAGCGCGTTTATAAACTGGGGGATTGTATAAGTCGTAACGTTTTAACGGAAACGTCCAAAACGCGAAGCTCTCAACGTTGCGACGAACTGATCCGTTCGCGGATTTGACCGGGCGTCAGACCTTCGCAGTTGAACTCTTCC
Organism: uncultured Planctomycetales bacterium; assembly: GCA_947305735.1. Lineage (GTDB taxonomy): Bacteria > Planctomycetota > Planctomycetia > Pirellulales > Thermoguttaceae > RUG369. The sequence continues at coordinate 3,212 of CAMZEO010000012.1, forward strand.
AGTTTGAGATCCATCTCAAAATTTCGCGTCGCGACCAGTTCGATCGTGCTATTGACCCCGCGCCGACGGATCCAATAGACGCATATTCGTTTTGTTTCCGAGTCGACGAGGATTATCTGGCGACCCGTTTCGTCCAGGGGTGAGTCGAACGCGTATAAAGGCGGCACTTCCAACGGACGCGAGAACGTCGCGGTTCCGTCGTCGCCCAGCGCGACCCTCGGAGCGGCGTCGGCGGTCGCCGAATCGCGATACGTCGAACCCGCCCCGTCGAAAGGAGCTTGAGCGCCGACGAACGCGCCGCGCCCCCATAACGCCGCGCCCAAAACCAACCCGACGAGCGCGGCGGCGATCGTTTTCAGGCAAAGCGCGCGCGGACGTCCACCCGCGTTCAAATTACTGTCTTTCATATTGTACCGACGTCGACTCGTCAAAACAACAAGCGCCGCGAAAGCGTTCGCGATTTTTACGCGACTTGCAGCCCTAACGATCAATATTTTTACTCTTGCTTTGTTATTTTATCCAAGCTACCCAAATATTCTAGCCTTGACGTTTTTAAAAATCAATAAATTTTATTCTCTTTTAGAAAAATTTTTGACTTTTTTAAAGAATATAGCGATTGTCGCAAATATACGACCGTCCGGCGAGAATTAAACGCGCCGCCGGAAACGTTTTTTGTTTCCGGCGGCGACGGTTTTAACGAAAAGTCGCGTTTTAGATCACCGCATTTTCGAACTGACGCCTCCCGCGGCGGGCAGGTACGCGTTTTTGACGTAATCGGCGACCATTCGGTGCGCGCTGAACCGCCAGGCGAGCGTCGCGATCGAGTTCTTCATCATGTGAATCCACTTGACGGGCAGTCCGTGTTCGTTTCTCTCGTAAAACGTGGGAACGACTTCGTTTTGAAGCGTTTCGAGCAACGCTTGATTGTCGCGTTCGTTCGTAATGTTGACGTCGACGTGCGAGGTTCCGTCTCCGATCGCGAATCCGTTGGTTCCGTCATAGGCTTCGTTCCACCAACCGTCGAGAATCGAGAAGTTTAACGCGCCGTTGAGAACCGCCTTTTGCCCCGAGGTTCCGGACGCTTCGAGCGGACGAAGCGGATTGTTGAGCCAGACGTCGACGCCCTGAACGAGGTAGCGCGCGAGATTGACGTCGTAATCTTCGAGGAAGAGTATGCGGTTGGCGAATCTCGGATCGCGCTGGACGGCGGTGACGCGCTTGATGAATTCCTTGCCGGGATTGTCCTTGGGATGGGCCTTTCCGGCGAAAATGAACTGAACGGGCCGTTCTGGGTTGTTGACGATCTCGTCGAGCCGTTTTTCGTCCTGGACGAGAAGACAGGCGCGCTTGTAGGTGGCGAAACGTCGCGCGAATCCGATCGTCAGGACGTCCGGATTCAGAAGTTTCTTCGCGCGGTCGATCGTTTCCTCGTCGGCGTTGAAACGCTGGAGCTGGCGCGCGTAGCGGCGCCCCGCCACGTCGACGAGCAACTTCTTGAGCGCCACGTGCGTTTCCCAAAGTTCGCCGGAATCGACGTCGTAGACTTCGGACCAGACCTTCGGATCGATCGATTCTTCCGTCCAGTCGGGCAGAGAGCGCTCGAAAAGAACCTTCATCTGCCACGCCATCCACGTCGGAACGTGGACGCCGTTGGTGATGTGTCCGATCGGCGTTTCCTCTTCCGTCTTATTGGGCCACAGCGCGCGCCACATTCGGCGGGAAACCACTCCGTGAAGCGCCGAAACGGCGTTCGCGTAACGCGAGAGTTTCAGCCCCAAAACCGTCATGCAGAACTTGTCGCTCGCGAAACTCGGGTTGCTCCCGAGCGCCATGAAGGCGTCGAGCGTCAACCCGACCGCTTCGTAGTGCGGCTTGACGTTTTCTTCGACGAGCTCGCGCGGAAAATAGTCGTGTCCGGCTTCCACGGGCGTGTGGGTCGTGAAGACGGTCTTCTGAGCGACGTTCTGAGCCGCAGTCTCGAAAGAGACGCCGCAATGCGTCATTTCTTCGCGAATCGCCTCGATCGCGACGAACGAGTTGTGCCCTTCGTTGAGGTGGAAAACGCCCGGCCGGATTCCCATGGCGCGCAACGCGCGCAAACCGCCGATTCCGCAGAGGAGTTCCTGACGGATGCGCTTGCGTTGGTCGCCGCCGTAGAGCTTGTCGGTAAGCGCGCGGTCTTCTTCGGAGTTTTGTTCGAGATCCGTGTTGAGCAGATAGAGCGGGACGCGTCCGACTTTGACAAGCCCGACTTTCGCGTAGATCGTTCCCGTCGACGTCTCGACGCTGACGATCAGCGGCTTGCCGTTTTTGTCGAGACATTCTTCATAGGGCAAATCGGCGACGTTCGTCTTCTGGTAGATTTCCACCTGGGCGCCTTCTTCGTTGATTTGCTGCTTGAAGTACCCCGTCTGGTAGAAAAGACCGACCGCGACGAGCGGAACGCCGAGACCGCTCGAACTTTTTACATGGTCGCCCGCCAATATCCCCAAGCCGCCCGAGTAAATCGGAACCGATTCGTGAAGTCCGAATTCAAGGGAAAAATACGCGACCGGTCTCGAACCGAGAACGCCCGCGTTTTGACGCGACCACAACGGGCGCGTCGACACGTAGTTCTTATAGCGGCGGTAGGCGACGTCGATGCGCGTGTGCAGCGCGAGTTCCATGACGCGCTCTTCGAATTTCTGCGGATCGTATTCGCGCAACAGCGCGATGGGATTGTGCGCGAGCTCGCGCCAGCGTTCGGGCGCTATCGTCTGGAAAATCTGCCCGACCTCGGGGTGCCAGCTCCACCAGAGATTTTTGGTAAATTCGGCGCATTTTTCATAAGACGATTTCGCGCCGCGCGCAATGTCTTGAGACATAGTTTCTTTCTCCAAATGTTATTTTTTATTCTTTTACGCGCGTCGCGCGCTATTATTTTCGACGTTTGAAGTCGTTTGAACGGCTCGAACGCGTCGAAGCGCGTCGAAGCGAATTCCCGTTTGACCGCTCCGGTCTATTCTTGCAAAAAAACGCGCTTTTGTAAAGGCGTAGTTTCCGCGCAAACGTAAAAAAGATTGGTTAAAGCGCGTTTTTTCAAAAAAAAATTCGCGTCGGTTTTGGTTCGCGGAAGCGTTCGAACCTCCTCAAATCGCGTCGTTTCGGACGTCGCGACGTTCCGCGTCGGACGCGCGCGCTCTCTTTGGGGCGTTGAAATGGAAAATTAAGATACTATAATGTCGCCAAGTGAGACTTCGCGCCGTCGCGCGCGTCGTTTTTAACCCCCGAGCGCGTCGTCGAACGAGTCGTTCTTCGCCGCGCGCTGTCTTCGCGGCGACTATCGGCTTTGACGTCGGGTCGGACGCCAGTAAGTTAAGGAATCTGTTATGACAAAGAAATCGACGCTTCTTTGCGCCCTGGTCGGCTTGGCGGCGACGCTGGTCGCCGCGAGCGCTTTTGCGGCAACTGGAGGAACCAAAGTGTCTTGCGCTAAATTCGGCGAAACCCTCGACGGGAGAACCGTCCACGTTTACACGCTCGTCAACGCGAACGGTCTGTCCGCGAAAATTTTGGATTTCGGCGGCGTTCTTTTTGAAATGAACGTTCCCGATAAAGACGGCGTTTTCGCGAATATCTCCTGCAACTATCCGACCGTTCCCGAATACGAGACGATTCGTCCCTACTTCGGCTCGCTGATCGGCCGTTACGGCAACCGCATCGCGAACGGAAAATTTACGCTGGAAGGCAAAGAGTACTCGCTTCCGATCAACAACGATCCGAACGCTCTTCACGGCGGACTCAAAGGGTTCGACCAGAAGATTTGGGCGGCGTCTCAGAGCGCGGACGCGAACGGCGCCTATTTGACCCTTAAATACACGGCCGCCGACGGCGAGGAAGGATACCCCGGAAAGCTGGACGTCGTCGTCGTTTACTCGCTTAAAAACGATAATTCCCTCACGATCGACTATACCGCGACGACCGACAAAGCGACCCCCGTCAACTTGACCAACCACACCTTCTGGAATCTTGGCGGCGCCTATTCCGGAACCGTCTACGACACGGTTCTGCTCCTGAACGCTCCGAAATATCTTCCGACCGATTCCACGCTCATTCCGACCGGGGAAGTCGCGTCCGTCGAAGGAACGCCTCTGGATTTCACGACCGCCAAACCGATCGGTCGCGACATTAAGAACGTTTCGGAACCTCAATTTAACGGCGGTTACGATCACTGCTTCGTCCTCGCCGACAAAGCGGAAGGCGAATTGGGGCTTTGCGCGATCGCGACCGACCCGAATTCCGGACGCGTCATGAAGATCGAAACGACGGAGCCCGCCGTTCAATTCTATTCCGGCAACTTCCTCGACGGAACGACGAGCTGCAACGGCTACAAGTACGAGAAACATTCGGCGTTCTGCCTCGAAACGCAGCATTATCCGGATTCTCCCAACAAGCCCGATTTCCCGAACACGATTCTGGAACCCGGCAAGACGTATCGCCACGTTACCGTTCACACGTTCGGCGTGGAAAAGTGATCGACCGATCGAAACGTCGCGCGCGGCGCGAAAACGTTTAAATCGGGCGGCGTTTTCGTTGGAACGGCGAGAACGCCGCCTTGTTTTCGCGTCGTCCGGGAATCCTTGTCGACGGTTTTAAAACGCGGCTGCGCTCGGGTTCTTTCTGGCGCGACGCGTCGACGACTCTCGAATTCTTACGAAAAATATTGTTTTATCCCTACAATTACTTCTTTTTTTCTGCTACAATCGGGACGGACGGAATCAAGGCGGCCGACGGCTCGCTGAAAAACCGTTTTTTGCGGGTTGTTAATTTACCATTTTGTATCGAAGGAAACCATAATTATGGCATTGTTCGAAATTGAAACGCCGGGTCATATCGTCGTCACCTGGGCCGACGACGAGGAAGAGGCCAAACAGGCTTTGCAAGAAAATTATCCGGGCGAAGAAGCGATTCGCGTTACCAAACGCCCCCGCGACGTCTGGGTCATTTCCAAGGCCGCGCTTGGCATTACCGGGCACGCGGACGTTTCCGACGTCGCTCGCGAATGTCTCGCGAAAGCGTCCGGCGACAAGTTGCACGCGATCCGACTCTACATGAAAGAGACGGGCGTCGACCTTGAAAAAGCGCGTAAAATGATCGAATCGAACATTGTCTACGGATGGTGATTTCGGACCGTCGCGCAAATCGATTTCTCTTTGGGGACGCTCGCCGCGCCAGGCGGAGCGCCCCTTTTTTTTTGCCGACGCGCGGCTATAATAGAACCTGCGTCGGGGGCGAAAAACCCGTCGTTTTCCGCGCGATTCGTTAAAAAAGCGCGAGAAACGGCGCCTCGTTTTCCGATATTGACGAAGCGTCGGAGTCGCGCCGGTGCGCGACCCCCAAAAGACGCGCGTTTGACGATTTTCCAGGAGCGCGTTTATTCCCTATGAGCGAATTACATGAAGAATGCGGCGTCATCGCCATTTACCATTTGCCAACCGGTCCGGAATCTCCGCTGGCTCCCAGTCAAGGTCGCGAAGAAGTTTCAAGATTGGCCGCGAGAATGTTGCTCGACCTGCAGAACCGAGGTCAACTTTCGGCGGGCGTCTCCACTTACAACCCGAACCGCAAGCAGTTGCTCTCGACTTACAAAGAGCTTGGCACGGTCGCCGAAGCGTTTCATCAAAGTCATCCGGAACAGTACGCGCGCCTGATGGACGAGCTCGCGGGTCGAGCGGCGATCGGACACGTCCGCTACGCCGCCGAGAATCAGCGCGATCGCAACTACGCTCACCCGTTCGAACGATCTCACATTAAGAAGAACAAGTGGTTCAGCTTCGCGTTCAACGGCTCTCTTTGCAACTACGAAGTTCTCAAGCAGCGGCTTTTAAAAGACGAAAACTACTGCTTCGCGCGCGACGCCGATTCCGAGGTGATTCTGCATTTCCTTTGCGGCGCGGTCAAGGAACACGGCTCCGACTTGCTGAGCGTCTGCAGGGAAACGACCAAAGACCTCGACGGAGGCTACGCGCTCGTCTTTCTGAACGCGTTGGGAGAAATGTTCGTCGCGCGCGATCCAAGGGGCATTAAGCCGATGTGCTACGCGTTCGACGGCTCTCTGTTCGCCGCCGCGAGCGAAAGCGTCGCTCTCTTTAACCTCGGATTCGCTTCGGAAGACATTAAAGACGTCCCGCCCGGAAAAATCGTGATCGTCAAGCCGGATACCGGCGTCGAAATTAAGGAATTCGCCGATTCGCCGCGCACCGCTTTCTGTTTCTTCGAATGGGTCTATTTCGCGAACGCCGCGAGCGTTATGGAAGGAAAGAGCGTCTATCTCGCGCGGAAAAAGCTCGGCGAAGCGCTCGCGAGGCTCGAGACGACCCCGATCGACGAAGACGCGATCGTCGTTCCCGTTCCGGACACGAGCAAGGCGGCCGCCGACGGCATGGCCTACGCGCTCGGCGTTCCCTGCCTCGAAGGGCTCATGCGGAACCGATACACGGGCAGAACCTTCATCGAGGGGGGCGAAACGAGAAAGCGCAAGGCGGAAACGAAATACACGCCGTTGCCGCAGGTACTCGAAGGCAAGCGCGTCTTTCTCGTCGACGACTCGATCGTGCGCTCGACGACGATGCGCGTGCTCATCGAACGGCTGCGCGTCGTCGGTCATGCCAAAGAAGTTCACGTTCGCATACCGTGTCCGCCGATTATGGGGCCCTGTTTTTACGGCTCCGATATGTCGACTTACGGCGAGTTGTTCGCGACGTCGCACATGGTGCGGAACTACGGAATCGACGACGTCAACTGTTGCGAAGACCTCACGACGAAATGGAGGCACACGCCGGAAATCGCCGTCGAAATGGCCAAAGAACTCGGTTGCGACTCCGTGCGTTTCCTGCCGATGCAAGACGTTTCCGACGCGATTGGAATCGAGCCCCTGTGGCTCTGTCGCGCCTGCGTGACGCACGAGAACCCGACCGAATGGGGCTGCAAACTTTCCGACCGCGCGCTTGAAAATTTCAGAAACTCCTTAAAGGTCGTCGACGTAAAATGAGCGCGTTCCCCGGCGTTCCGCCAAGCGGCGGCTGATCGTTTTAAAAACGTCTCGGCGTTTGTCGGGGCGTTTTTTTTGCGTTAAAACGCTTTCTTATACGATTATTAGCAAACAAAAAGAAGAAACGAGCGTCGATTAATGAGCGAATTACGCGAAGAGTGCGGGGTGATCGCCCTTTATCACTTGCCGACGGACAAGCCGTCTCCGCTATGCCCCTCGCAGGGAATCGAAGAAGTTTCGCGCCTGGCGCCGAGGATGCTCCTCGACCTGCAGAACCGCGGTCAACTTTCGGCGGGAATCACGACGTACAATCCGAACCGACAGCAGCTTTTAAAGACGTTCAAAGACCTCGGAACGGTCGCGGAAGTCTTTCATCAGGGGAGTCGAACGAGCTACGCGCGAATTATGGACGATCTCGCGGGTCGCGCGGCGATCGGGCACGTTCGGTACGCGACGTGCGGACGCGACGACCGTAATTTCGCGCATCCGTTCGAGCGTCCTCACATCAATCGCGTCAAATGGTTCAGTTTCGCGTTCAACGGTCAGCTCGCTAATTACGAGAGTCTCAGAGACGAGCTTCTGACCGATTCGACGCGGTGTTTCGCGCGCGATTCCGACTCCGAAATCTTCATGCACTACTTGTGCGCGGCGCTGAAAAACTCCGAACGCGACCTGACGACCGTCTGTCGGGAAACGACCAGGCGGCTCGACGGCGCGTACAGCCTCGTCTACCTCAACGCGAGGGGAGAGATGTTCGTCGCGCGCGACCCGCATGGGTTCAAGCCGCTTTGCTACGCGTTCGACGGCGCTCTGTTCGCCGCCGCGAGCGAAAGCGTCGCGCTTTTCAATCTGGGGTTTCGCTCCAAAGACATTAAGGACGTGCCGCCGGGCTGCGTCGCGATCGTTTCTCCGGAAAACGGCGTTCAAATTCGAGAGTTTATTCCGTCGTCGAGAACGACGCACTGCTTCTTCGAATGGATCTATTTCGCGAACGTCGCGAGCGTTCTCGACGGAAGGAGCGTTTATTTGACGCGCAATAAACTCGGCGAAGAGCTCGCCAAGCGCGAAACGACCCCGATCGAGCCGGGAAACGCGATCGTCGTTCCCGTTCCCGACACGAGCAAGGCCGCCGCGAACGGCATGGCGTTCGCGTTGCATATTCCGTGCCGCGAAGGGCTTATTCGCAATCGTTACAGCGGTCGGACGTTCATCGAGGGCGGCGAGACGCGGCGGCGCAAGGCGGAAATTAAATACGTTCCGCTGCCCGAGGTTCTCGAAGGCAAACAGGTCTTTCTCGTCGAGGATTCGATCGTGCGTTCGACGACGATGCGCGTCCTGATCGAGCGTCTGCGAACGATCGGGCTCGTCAAGTCGATTCACGTTCGCGTCGCGTGTCCTCCGATCGTCGCGCCCTGTTTTTACGGAATCGACATGTCGACTTACGGCGAGCTTTTCGCGACGTCCTTCATGATGAAGCATTACGGCATGGAGGGCGTCGCGAGCAGCGACGACCTCACGACGCGCTGGGTTCTCACGCCGGAAATCGAGGCGGAGATGGCGCGCGAACTCGGCTGCGACTCGTTGCGGTACCTTCCCCCGCGCGCCATTTCGGAAGCGATCGGGATTTCCTCGATGAACCTCTGTCAGGCGTGCGTCGACCACGAGTATCCGACGGAGGCGGGGTGTTTGTGTTCCGACGTCGCGCGCGAAAGGTTTTTGCGCGGAATTTCGGGACGTTCTTACGAATAACGACGGAGGCGGCGATGAATTGCGTTAGAAGAGCGAGACGCGAAGATATTCCGAGAATTCTTGAGCTTTTAGTCCAGGTTGATATGACGCACCATAACGGTCGTCCCGACTTGTTCAAGGGTCCGGCGACGAAATATAGCGCCGAGCAATTGGAGCGAATACTCGACGACGAGTCGACGCCCGTCTTCGTACTCGAGGAGAAAGACGGGTTCGTCGCCGGACACGCCTTTTGCGTTTGCAAGCGAATCGTCGGCGATTCCGTCATGACAGACGTCAAAACGCTCTATATCGACGATATTTGCGTCGACGAAACGCGTCGAAAACAAGGCGTCGGCCAGGCGCTTTATCGTCATGTTTTCGAATACGCCAAATCGTTGAATTTCTATAACGTTACGCTCAACGTTTGGTGTTGCAACCCCGGCGCGATAAAATTCTACGAAGCGATGGGAATGAAACCGCAGAAAATCGGGATGGAACAGATTTTATAACGGAGTCTCAACCCGCCGCGGGCGGCGGGCGTGATTCTTCCGTCGATTCTGAACGCAATTTCCCGCGTCAATCAACGACTTCGCCAAAACAACTGCAACGCGTCTCGACAAAAAAACGTTTAATCGACGTTCAACGATAGAAAACCGTCGTGGAAACCTTCCGGAAACTGAAATTTCTTATCGGCGCCGTTAAACGTAACAACGACGATCCCTCGATCAATTCCTTTAACCTTTCCGATGCCGTACCCCTTGTGTTTAACCAACGTTCCCGCCTTCACTTTTGAAAAGTCCGTTTTGGTCTTCGGCTTCTGTTTCCGTTCCTCAACGGCGGGCGGCGGAACATACGACGGCCTATATGTGCTCGCGACGATCTTTGAAGACTGAACGATCGGAGGTCGTTTCGACGTTTTCTGCTTCGCGACTTTTGACGTCCCTTCGTCGACTGCGATTTTGTCCGGAATCATTGACTCGGCAAACTGTCCCGCCATTGCTTCGTAATCGGCGCGGGAAATAACGGTGTTGAACAAACCGACGCTTTCGCCCGTGTGTTTATCGATCCCGGTGTAAACCAGACTCGCGTCTTCATATCGCTTGAACTTATATACCGCGTCGTTCATAAGCGCTTCGTTGAACACGTTTAAAGAAACCAGAAGTTCAAAATCTTTGACGTTTAAGCCGGTAACTTTCTTGAACAATTCAGGCTCCAGTTGCGTGATCACGTCCTTCAAACTGTATTCGCGATAGTCGGTCAGATACATGAAGATAGGAACGCGCGTTGCAAATTTAATGAGTTTCTCTTGTATCTCTTTCCTTTTTGATTTATATTCTTTCTCGTCTTCGGTAAGTTCTTTCTTTTTCTTAGGAGTCAGTTTTTCGCCGTCCTTTTTTGCCTTTTTCACCGCTTCGGACTTATTGATAATCGTTTCAATATCGGCGTAGAGACTGCGAAATCCTTCGATGCGTTCGAGCGCGTCCATCGCTTCTTTATTGGCCATCAGACGCGCGAGCGTGTCGTTGTCGACGTTCACCAACAACGCCGATTCCCAACGCTTCGCCAGAAGCGTTGCGGACGTGCCCGCCATTGCGATATCCAATATCTCGGCGGCGTTCACCTGCCGCATGGCGCTGCCGTCGTAAGCGAGCACCGGTAAGAATCTAACGAAATCGCCGACTTTCTTCTCGGGATTATGTTCGGCCACGTTCAAACGGCAGCTATAATCGGAAATCTGGCGGAGCGCGCGATCAAGCGCAAAGTCGAACACGTAGCATTCCTTTTTGACGATCTCCGACTGTCCGTCGTCGTTAACGATTTCCCACGGAGATTGAACGCGAAACGCCGCCTGAAAGTAGGTCTCCGGCGACGTTAGATTGCGAAGCATAAATATGCCCGTCCAGGGTTTAATGGTAACGCCCGTCGTCAACTTGCCGCAAGAGAGCGTAATCGTTTTAGATTTCAACGGATCGCCCATAGAATCGCGAACGGGCGCCAACGCGGCGACGCCGACGCCCGCCTGCGTTCCGGCGCAAACGTTGATTTTATATTCGTGGTAAAACGTGTTCTGCTTTTGCGCCAACAGATTCGCCATCGCATGGCACGACGCAACGTTTGGCATGAACCAGAGCGTATGAGACAACACGTTCAAAAGACGCGTGTCTGAAAAGGGCATCGGCGGCTTCTGAGCGCCGAGTTTCAATTCGTCAACGCTTGTCTCAAGATACGAACCGCGAATAAGATCCAGCCATTTCTGAACATAATCTTCATATTTGAAACGAGCGTCTTTGCCTTCTCCCGTCGCCGAGAAAAACGCGCTGAGATTGAACTCGTCAAATTCGCCTTGTTTGGCGATGCTCTGTATCGATTCCGGAATCTTGTACGTCAGCATAACCATACGAGGCAAAGCGGCGTAAGGATTGGTTTCGCCGACTTTGGCCTCATAATCGGGAAATTGCGAAAGCCGAGGCCATTCTTCTTTGCAACGTTGCTCGTCGGAATACGTCCAGTTGTAAATCTGCTCCTCGATGAATTCGCCGGAATTCAGGGCCCGAAACGGCGTGCCTGAAAGATACAGATAATACCGCGACGTAATGGGAAGCCACGTCTCGTCGTAAGCGTTGCTCGGATCGTACTTGGACATGTCGTCCTCATAAGAGTCCTCGTCTTGCTCGAACAGTTTTTTGGCGTTGTCTTTCCACGCGCCGAAGTGATACTCGTCAAAAATAACAAGATCCCAATTCGTCGTATGAACCCATTCGTTATTCGCCTTGATTCCTCCGGTATCCTTATTGACTCCGAGGAAATCCTGGAAGGACCCGAAGCAAACGATCGGTCTTTCCTTTTTCGCCTTCTGATATTGCCAATCGGTCGTCGGACCGCCCGGCTGCGTCGGACGCGCGATAAACTGCCAGCCTTCAAAATCGACGTGCGTCAGCAAATCTTCGCGCCACGCCGTTTGAACGGCGGGCTTAAAGGTCAAAATCAACACGCGCTTTAGTCCCATTTTTTTCGCAAGTTGATAGGCGGCGAACGTCTTTCCGAAACGCATCTTGGCGTTCCACAGGAACTTTGGAGAACGGCCGCTTCCCTCTTTATAGACGGACTCGAAATAGGCGGCCGTCGCTTCGACGGCGCGTTTCTGCTCGAGTCGCATTTCGAACGTCCGCGTTCTGTTCTCCGCGTTTTCCACGCCTGTCTCTACGGCGACAACAGCGGCTTTTACGTCGTCTAACGTGCAGCAAAACCACTCGTTACGGTCTTTTCCGGATTTTAATTGACGTTTGCCTTTAGCTTTTAGAACGGCGTGCACGTCGTGATCGGTAAAGCAACTGCCGTCCTTTCTCATAGCGGGCCAGGAGCCGAGAATTCTATAGCGAATTCCGGAAGTGTGTAATTGCTCCTCGACGCGAGTCTTTACGTCGCGAGCGGTATAGCCGACTTTAATAAACCCCTCGTGCGATTTCACGTCGATAAATTCATAAGCGTAAATCGAAGGATTGACCTCTGACCGTTGAGGAAAGAATTCCGCCGTTTGCATCAGTTGTCTCCTTCAATTTCGCCAATTCTAGATTTAATATAATCAAATTCATTTGGTGTTATATCCCACATTTTGCATAGCTTTTCATCAGTATACACCCCTTGGTATTTACCTAAATGTGGAATAAAACAGTAGTTTTTCTTAGAAATGTTTTGGGAAACAACAGTTTGAAGAAGTAAAAAACGAACTGTTTTTGTAAAAATATACGATTTGTATGATAAAGTCTCTTCTTTTGTATCAAACGCACCTGCGACAAGCCATGTCTCTGAACAAATTTCACCAGGTTTTGCAATCCTCGTATTTCCTTCATAATAGAATGCAACAGGCTTGGAAAAATCCGTTTGTCCGGCAATAGGAGCCTTAGGAACTAAAAATTTCCATTTTCTGAGAATTCCAAATGGATCTGACATATCATCCTTTTGAACATGTTGCAAACCAATCCGTTGTGTAAAATAGCACGGTATTCCAGAACTGACAGGTTCATATGTACTTGGGATGCCAAAAGGCAACCTCGAATAGACAACATCGTTCAAATACTTATCATAACCCTTAGAAATTACCTTATTAACAATAGTAAGCGCTTTATTTGAACGGATGAATATTCCAAACTCATCTAATTCACGTATGGTGGTGTCCCGTTTATTCCCGCTAATATTTGTGACCTCACACGAACCTGGATGATCTCTATCCCATAAGAAGTAACAAGCTCCACCAGCCAAGTCAACTGTTGGAAAAACCTCTTTAAAGTTATCATAATCAACCAGTATTCGAAGATGTTTGTCTGAAAGCATCTCGCCACGAAACTCATCAAGCCCCTTACCACCAGAATACCATCGTGATGGAATAATCATTGATAGATATCTTGGTCGTAATCTTTTGGCTTGTGAAACAAAAAGCTGATAAATTGGCTTTGCGCTTTTTCCATTTCCACCTCCATCACTCAATTGATAGGGAGGATTGCCGATGATCACGTCAAATTTCATTTTAAAAATCTCTTCGGGTTTAACCGTATGAATCCATTCGTAAGCGTGCGTTTCCAAATCGTCGGCGCGATCGTATTCCTGCTGAGACGCTCCGCAATATTCGCATTTCCCGTTCTGCCAGCGGTGTTTAGTAATCTTAAATCGCACGTTGCCGTCGATGGAGTCAAAGTTCGCGACGGAAAATCTGCCGTTGGCGCTCTTGGAACAGTACAGACTCCGCCTCGTCAGGTTCGCCGTTAGTTCAGTGATGGCAATTCCATATAGTTGCTCTTTGAAAATGTGATTTGCTCTCTCCTGCAGATCGGGGTAAAGCGGTTCCAACCCTTTCAGAAGCCGTTTCGCAATTTCCCGAAGGAAAACGCCGCTTTTACAGCCGGGATCAAGAAATTTTGCGTTGGGATCGCTGAATAACTCTTGCGGCAAAAGATCCAGCATGGCGTTGGCGACGTCAGGGGGCGTAAACACTTCGTCGCTGGACAGATTCGCCAGACAGGACAGCACGTCCGGGTTGTAGATTGTGTTGAAAAGATTACTCGCCATGACGCTGTATTCTCCTATAGTCGGCGACGTAAGACGTTAAGAACTCTCCCTCGTCGCTTGGTTCTTCCGCTGACAAATCAAAGAGATTACGTTGGTCGTTGGTTTTCGAATCGCGCGGTTTTTCTTTCGCCGTCGGTTCATATTCGCCGGCGAGTAATTTGTCGAAACGATAGTCTTTTCGCTGAAGATTAGCGCCCGTTATGAAAGACCACTCGGAGAATACAATAGGCTCGTCGGTATCCTTGCCGTTTTCATCCACGACTTTTAACGTTAGCGCGTTGCCGCAAACAATGTTCCTGTCGAGAATAAACTTGATCGCCTCGCGGCATCTTTCGTCGACTTCATTTTGACAAACTGCCTCGTACTCCGCGTTCCAGATTTCATAGAGTCGTTTTTGACAAGCAATAACGTTGTCATTCAGCAAATCGACGCCGTAAATACTCGCCACTGCGATAACAGATTGTTTCTCAAACTCCGACGGAACTGGTTTCTTCCTTCTCGGAGGAGTCGCGCGTTTCTTGGCTGCGGTCAACTTACGTCGAAGTATCTCCTCGAGAAAGTTGCCTTCGCCACAGGCGGGCTCTAAAAAACGACTGTCCACCCGTTCCGTCTCTTGTTTCACCAGATCCAGCATGGCGTTAACTTCTCGCTCAGCCGTAAAGACTTCGCCATGATCAGCCACGCGCTCTCTGGACTTAATCTGATCAGACATTGATCTTTTGTAATTCCGATTTTTTCCGACTGTTTATCAAGAAAGGCGCGCCAAAAGGTATACCTTTTGGTCAGGTGAAAAATGTTGATTTTTTTAGAGAAAAAGAGGTTTTTTAAACCATAAAAAGGATGTTCTACTTGCCAAAAAGTCCCTGTAATGTAAAATTGGAACAATAAAAGAGGTTAGGTTGCGATTGGCCAAAAGGTATAGTATTTGGCTTTTTTCATTCTATTTTCAAAGGGACTTTTTGGCGTTTGGCTTCGCTGAGAGAACAGCGTGGAAGGACGCGATTTTCCGCGTCGTTTTAAAGAGACTTGTCGCGGGGCGGCGCCGTAATCTTCGGTTTAACCGGACGTCGCGTCCGGCCGGGCGCTCTTCGAGCGCGGGCGCGGACTTTTGCGTCTGGGCGGCGGAAATCGACGCGCCGCCTCAGGCGTCGAGCCGCTTCCAGTAGGAAACGGGGGCGTTGCGGTCGGCTACGCGTTAGTTATAGAATCCTGCGTTTTGGCGCCGCGTTATTCAAGCTATCCGCTCGCAACAGCGAGCGGCTCGGATATGCGTTTGGGCGTCGCGTTGGTTGGAGAAATATAGATTCGACGCGGCTCTTATGCGCTGAAGCGCCGTCGGGTAAAAAACGCCGACATTGGGGGTTGGTCCAAACGTCGGCGTTTTTCACATTCTATTCTATCGCTATGCGCGCGGCGCATAGCGACTACCCTCGCTTGTTACGAAGGGAAGGAGTATTCCGCGCGGTTAAGATTAACTTTCGCTTCTTCTTTAGCGGCGTCGATCGCGGCTTGCAGATCCGCCGGAGACGTTCCGGGCTCGGCGGCGTTGCGCGCGAGTTCTTCGGCGTATTCGTATTCCGGCGTTTCGTCGGAATTGTAGTCGAACCAGGAATCCTTGAACTCGACCGTCTTATTGAGCGCGGCGGAAATGTTGGTGACAAGCGCGATGATCGCGTCCCAAATGGCGACTTCGCCGCGGCAGCGCGTCAGGAGCGCGGGGGTCGCGCCGGCCGTGTCGCCGAACGTTTTCGCGCCGAACATTTGGCACAGTTGCGGCATGATCTCCGCGTCGACCGCGTTCGGGTCGCACTCGGGGTTCTTGCGAATGCAGTACGCCCAGTGTTCGAGCTCTTCGCAGTACCCGCGGCTGACGTCGGTCGCGTAAACGCCCTGATAACCAATCGCGGCGGAGAGCTGGTCGCCGTCTTCGCTGATCGGAACGTCCAACTTGCCCTTGGTACCCGCGACGCGCACTTTGTCGTTGATCGCGGAAGTTCTGTACAGGAACGCTTCGTTTTCACGATCGATTTGGAGCGTGCCTTTGGTTCCGAAGACTGTCTCGCCGTATCCGCCGAACCCGTTGCCGTTAATCGTGGCGTACGCGACGGTGATCTTGCGCTGTTTGCCAAGCTCGTCGTTCGGATCGTAGTCGGCGGCGGGATATTCGTACAGCGCGGCGACGTGGTCGTCGACGTCGCGGTCAAGCGAATTGAACAGCGAACGCGCGCCGGACGCGGAGACGGTCAGCGGGCGCTGTTTGACTCCCCCGTGCATCGCCGCGACAAAGATGTTCGCCGCGTCGAGCTGATGGCTGCCAAGTTCCGCCATGAGACCGCCGCCGGTGCGATCCCACAGGCGCCAGCGAATGAGCTCTTCAATCGCGGGACGTTGATACGTCTCGTCGCCTTCTTTACGAACGGTCGCCTGATAGCCGTAATCTTCGGCTTTCTTATAAGCGACGCCTTTGTATTCGCCGCCGTTGATAAGGATCATGTCGGCGCATTGCTCGCGTTTCTGATCGACTTTCGCCTGAAGCGCGTCGAGGTCTTTTTGCATGACGACTTTGTCGCGCTGGAGGCGCTTGGCTTCGTCGATAAGCGTTTGCGTCTTCTGGTCGTCGGGCATGTTCGTGATCTGCTCGACGCGCGCTTCGGCGCGAACGATCTCCGCCTTCAGGCGCTTGCATTCGGCGGTCCAGTCGGTAAGCTCGCGCATGAGCTCGCCTTTTTTGACGTCTTCGGCTTTTGAGCCTTCGGGCAGCGGCATTTGCCAGCTGTCGTTGCCGGGCAAGTTGCCGCGGTGCCATTGCGCGCGAATGTAGTGAATATCGCCGACGACGCTCGAATTAATGAGGTTCGTGGCGTGATCGTACAAAATGTTGTAGTGACGCTGGTGCCCGATCGCAAGGTGTTTCTTGCATTCATGCGAAACGCGAATCATCTCTTTGCACTTCGCGACCGAATGACCCATAAGCTTTTCGGTCAGGACGTGGCAGCCTTTTTTCATCGCGAGAATCGCCGCGGGCGCGTGCAGGAAGAGCGGCAGCCCGATGATAACGCCTTCGATCCCAAGTTTGTCGGCGTCTTTGAGCAGATCGCGATAGTCTTCGTAGACCTTAACGTATTGACGCGCTTCCGCTTCCGTCTTCCAGCCGTATTTCTTCATAAGGCCGGGACGAACCGCCGCGGCCGACGCGCTGTAGCAGTCGCCATGGAACGCGCGATACTGGTTGTAAGGACGAATGTCGGCGATCGCGACGACCTGAATGTATTTCGGATTGATTCCGCCGATCAGGACGCTGCCTTCGTCGCCCGTGCCAAGCACCGCGACTTTAACAGGATTGTCGACGGTTCCGTATTTGAAGTAGAACGACCCGATCCCTTTGCCGGAAGCAAGGTCGGCGCGCGAAGATTGTTTCAGGAAATCGCGGCGAACCAGCGGACTTCCGATCGCGGCCAGGAAGTTTTCCTTGCCGATTGCCTTCTGTTCGGTTGTAAGATTCATGTTTATACCCGTTTATTTCGACCGCCGCCGGACGTTTGAACCAGCGACGGAATTGATTTTTGTTAAGACCAACTAAACCGCGCCGCCGTCAGATCAGTCTGTACTTTTCCTGATCGATATTCGGCGTCCCCAACTCGACGCCGAGGTCGTTTTCAGGCGTCGCGTCGTCGAAGGGATCGAACCATTCTTCTTTGAATTGCACGCTTTCGCATTTGTCGGCGGCAATGTTGGTAACCAGCGCGATGACCGCGTCGCCAAGCGCGATGCGCGGATTGCAACGAGGCTGAATATCGGGGTCGGCGCAGTCGGGATTGTTTTGCGCGCACCAGGCCCAGTGTTCGACTTCCTCTTTGTAACCGCGGCTGACGGCGGGACCGGCCGCTCCGGCGGCGACCGCTTTTTGAGCGGGCGCGGACGCCTGCGTGTCGAGCGCGGCGGCGCCGGCGGCTTTCTTCTCGACTTTGCTTGTGGACGGACCGCGAAGGAGTTGCGAATCCTGTTCGCGTTCGAGAACGATCGTGCCTTTGGTTCCGTAGACGATTTCGCCGTATCCGCCGAACCCGTTGCCGTTGATCGTCGAGTATTGAACGGTGATCGTTCGGCGACGTCCGGCCGGAGTGGCGGGATCGTAGTTCGGCGCGGGGAATTCGACGAGCGTCGTGATGTGGTCTTGAACTTCGCGGTCGAACGCGAACAGGTTGCGGTTCGCGGAGACGTGGACGCGAAGCGGATGGACTTTGCCGTTGTCGGGTAATTTGGTCGGGTCTTCGCCGCGAAGCGCGCACGCGCGGCGGTTCGACGCGGCCAGGAAGATCGACGCGGCGTCGAGCTGGTGGCTGCCGAGCTCGACCATGAGGCCGCCGCCGGTGCGCTTCCATAAACGCCAACGAATCAGTTCTTCCGTGCTCGGACGGTAATATTTGTTCGCGCCTTCGCCGACTTCCATGTCTTCGTAGCCGTATTCGGCGGGGCTCTTCAGGGCGACGCCCTTGTATTCGGAGCCTTCCTGAAGCATCATCGCGTCGGCAAGTTGCGCTTTCTTCTGTTCGACCTTAAGACGCCAATTCTCGACGTCCAGACCGCGCGCGTTGTCGAGCTCCGCCTGCCATTCGGCGAGTTCCTGCGCGAGTTTCGCCGCTTGCGGATCGGAATCCTTAAACGCTTCCGGCATCGGCATTTGCCAGCTGTCGGCGCCCGGCGAGTTGCCGCGGTGCCATTGCGCGCGAATATAGTGAATGTCGCCGAGAATACCGCGTTCGATCTGGTCGGTCGCTTCCTGATAGAGGATGTTGTAGTGGCGCTGGTGCCCGATCGCGAGGTGCTTTCTCATCATCTTCGCGGCGCGCGCCATCTCTTTGCACTCGATAATCGAGTGGCCCATGAGTTTTTCGCAAAGGACGTGCAGACCGACGCTCATCGCCTGAATCGACGCGATCGAGTGAAGGTGAAGAGGCAGGCCGATAATAACGCCTTCGATTCCAAGTTTGCGCGCGTCTTTGAGAAGATCGCGATAGTCGGCGTAGACTTTGACGTGTTTGCGCGCTTCGTCTTCGGTCTCCCAGCCGTAGAGCTTCATGAGGCCGGGCCGGGCCGCGAGCGCGACGTCCCCGTAGTGGTCGCCGTGGAACGCGCGGTATTGATTGTAAGGTCGAATGTCGGCGATCGCGACGATCTCGACAAATTCCGGATTGCACGCGCCGAGCAAGACGCTGCCTTCGTCGCCGACGCCCATGACCGCGACGCGCATGCGTCGTCCATGCGTCTTAGTATAACCTGCGTAAAACGCGCCTATGCCTGCCGCAGGTACGGCCGCGGCGAGCGCGCCCGCTGTAAGAAAGTTACGTCGGGAGCAACCGCAAGCCGGGGCTTTTCCCTCTTTGTTTGAAGTCATTCGTTCATTCCTGTATATCTAATCGCCGGACAAGACGCGAGGCGACCTGAGCTTGTTCGCAGGAGGCGATAGAAGGTCGTTCAGACCGCGCTCCGTCTCGACGCCGCAAAGGGTCCGGGCAAATTTTTTGGATAATCGCAATCGCCGACGCGCAGGTTTGCGCTTTTGGCGATCGCCTTTACTCGTCAACTAACCGTCGCGTTTCAGATTCTTATCGGCCAAAAGGCCGAGTCGCTGAACGCGCGAGCGCTCACGCCTCGCAACATTCGGGGTTCATGCAATCTGGAACCAACGGATCCCTTTTGACGCCGTACCAGCAATAAATAAACTTTCCGCAACAGTTCCACAGGAACCAGTCGAGCCCGGCCCAACGTCCGGAAGGAAGAACCGCGAGCAGAATCAACAGCATCATCTCGATAGAGTCTTTGTTGCAGACCATCGAGTGCCCGATCATGTCGGACGGATAAGGATAGACGGTCGGCCAGGGGAACTGCGACAAGACGACGTTAAACATGAAGCATGCGCCGCCGAGCGCCGCAAGACGCGCGCAGAATCCGAGAATGAGGCACAGGCCGATCGCGGCCAGACCGAGGGTTACCGCCAGGTCGAGCATGCCCATCGTGGTCGGCTGAGCGAAGCGATTAATAAAGGGCAGGTTCGCGACGACGCGCATGATCGGATTGCGGTTGGAACCGTACGCCATGGCGGTCATTCTGCCTCTGCTCTTTTGTTCGGGGGTCAGAACGTCCCAGAGGGCCAACTGCATGTTTTTACCCATCGTTTCCGGCTCGGTCGCGAATTTTTCGCCTTCGCTACGGTATTTCATCTGGGCGTCCCAATCGCGAATACGTTGATATTCGGCGTTGTTTTTCGTCATAGCGAGCGATTTCTTGAACCGCGCCTTGCTCGCGACGAACCCGCGAATGTCCTCGCGATTTTCAAGCGTGTATTCGCGCAGCGAGAGAACGTACTGATTGAAGATCTTCGACGCCTCTTTGAGTTGGTCCGCGTTTTCCTCGCTGGTCAGACCGTATTTGTCGACGTAAGTCTGGAAGTATTTGAACCACTCCTTCTCGAAGACGGGCATCGTCCATCCGAGGCGTTTCTTCGTGCCCTGGACGTAATTGCCCTGATTGTCGTACTCGAGTTTGTACACTTCGGCCATTTTGAGGCGAGCCTCGCCGCCAAGGTCCGGAAGGAACATATAGTAGAATTCCTTCGTCGGACCTTTCGCCTGACCCAGGAAGCCCTTGGAGGAGAACCCGTTGTCCGGATTCATCTTCCATAGTCCTTCATACAGAAAATGACAGCCGACGCCAAGCCGCAGGATCACGACGATGGCGATCACAACCGCCGCGTAGCAGCTACAAGTTTTTGTTTTACCCAAGAGACGCCTCCTCTCGACCGTATGGACGGCGCTTCGTCCGCGCCGACGCTTGGTCTGCTCTATCTTCTATACGCGCATATCCCCTAAGGAACGCGCAAGAAATCCCGCCGACGAGACGGAATTCCATACGACGCTCATAATCGCGCGACATCAGATTTTCGGCGCATTTTACGCCTTTTATCTGACAAATAATTTTCTCTATTTTAGCGCTTTTGTGTTAAAAAATAAACCGCCAAATTTGAATTTTATCTCAATTTCTTAGCTCTTTTGTCTATTTTAACACAAAAACACTATTTTACCGCTATAATTTGCACAATTATCATATTCTGTAAAGAGGGCGCGATTAAAAAATCCAGCGTTTTTATAACGTCAGAAGAAAACGAATCGACGTTTAAAAGAAATCGACGCCCGAAGCAGAAGCTCTCCTGGCGTCGGCGAATCGCGCGTCAGAGCGCTTTGAGATTGTTCAACGCTTCGTCGCTGTTCTCGACAACCTGTTTGAGTTTCCGGCACGTCTCCATTTCGGCGCAGCCTCCGCAAGTCTCGACGTTCCTGCTCGACGCGCATTGCCTGATCGGACAGAGCGACTCGCAGTAGGGCGTCTTGGCTCCGTCGACGCGGCAGCCGAGGCAGTTGATCATTTCCGGCGTAATCTCGACGCCGTTGAGTTCCGACCAATGTTTCGCGACCTTCGCGCGCAGTTCGTCGTCGACGTCGATCGTCGCCTGGCGCGCCTCGCACTTTTGGCAATTCAGTCCGCAAAAAGCTATCAGTTTTTTCATTGTTCATTCCTTATCGACGCGAGATCGCGCTCGTCGACAAGGCGTTAAAATTTGTCGACGTCAAGATAATGACGCCGCTGTTAACCAAGTGGCGCCAAACCTGGGTTCGTCGCGTCGTTATGCCGATAAAACGCGAATCTTCCGCGCCAAACGCCGGATTCGACCGCGTTCGCTTTGTTCGACGGTTTCGCGTCGGGTTCGATTCATTCCGCGTCGGTTAGCAGCAAGCGGAAGCCGTGAAGTCCGTATGCGCGCGCCGGAACAACGTTGAGTCGAACCGATGAATCGCAACCGCGATTGCCCCAGGAACCGCCGCGCAGCGCGCGGTAACGACCGACGTCGGGTCCCTTCGGATCAGTCGTCGATTCTTTGGGATACGGACCATACCAGTCCGCGCACCATTCCCAGACGTTGCCGTGCATATCGTAGAGTCCCCAGGCGTTCGCGAGTTTTTGACCGACCGGATGAGTTTTATCGCCCGAGTTGCCCTCGTGCCACCCTAAATTATCCAAGGATTCGCCGTCGACGTTGTAATCCCCGGTTGTTCCGGCTCGACAGGCGTATTCCCACTCGGCTTCCGTCGGCAGACGAAAAGTTCCGCTTATTTGCGTCTCGCTCGACAAGCCGTTCAATTTGTCGACAAACTGGTTGCAATCGTCCCAACTAACCCATTCGACAGGAAGGTCGTCCCCCTTGAACACGCTGTGATCCTCGCCGTTCACCGCTTTCCATAACCGTTGCGTCGTCTCCGTCTCCGCAAGCCAAAATCCCTTGGTAAGATTCACTTGGTGAACGGGTCGTTCGTCGTCGTCCGCGTTTTCGCCGTCGTTTCCCATGAAAAAGGATCCCGGGGGAATCCACCGAAACGCCGCGTCGACGCCCATAATGTTTACGACGCGCCTTTCTCCCGCTTCATGCGCCGCCGCGACAGACGTCGGCTCGGACGCGCTTTCGTCGTTTGCCGACGCGAAGGGTTGTTCGGTTTCCTCGGATTCTCGACGCTTGACCGTCTCAAACGCGCTTTCGTCGTTTGCCGACTCTATTTTAGGTTCGACTTCTTCTTTGGGTTCGACTTCTTCCGAGTCGGTCAGGAGCAGTCTGAACCCGTAGGAGTCGTCTTTGGTCGCGGGGTTGTTGAAACACTGCCTCGCGGAACGGCAGAACTCCGCCCCCGTCAACCATGAACCTCCGCGTAAGACGCGGTAAGATCCGTCGGTCGATTCCCTCGGATTGTTCGCCGTTCCGTTGGGAACGCCGCCGCGCAAGTCGGCGCACCATTCCATGACGTTGCCGTGCATATCGAAGAGTCCCCAGGGATTTGCGGGATACGAGCCGACCCTGGTCGTCTTTCCAAGATTAGGACCTTTGAAATCGGTTCCAAAGGGTGATAAGCCGTCGCAGTTTGCCAGCGACCCGTCGCACTCGTCGCCAAAGAAAAAACTGGTCGTCGTTCCGGCGCGACAGGCGTATTCCCACTCGACTTCCGTCGGCAGACGAAAACTCTCGCCCGGAGTAATTCCCAGACGGTTCAGCTTGTCGATAAAATCGACGCAATCGAACCAACTCGCGTTTTCAACCGGCAGGAGATCGTCTCCCTTAAAACAACTGGGATTCTCGCCGGTTACCGCCGACCATAGCCTTTGCGTCGTTTCCGTTTCCGCAAGCCAATATCCCCTCGTAAGTTTCACTTCGCGGAGCGGACGTTCGTCGTTGTCGTCCGCGATTCCCGCGTCGTCTCCCATAAAGAAACTTCCCGGCGGAATCCAGCGAAACCCGACGTCGACGCCCTCGACGTTTACAACTCGCCGTTCCCCGGCTTGACGCGTCGACGCGACGGACGAGGAAGCGTTCGGGACGTTCTCGGAAACGACCGGCGTTTTGTCGACGCCTTCAACGGAGATTTTTTTTTCGGCAAAAAACTTTCCAGGATCGTTTGGCGCGCGGTCCGCGAGAAAGAATTTCGCAATCGCGAACAGCAGAAAACACGCCGCGAAGGTCGCGCCCCAGGCGATTAAGAAAAGCTTCGTCGTTTTGTTCATGGAGTTGTCCTTTACGCAAAAAGCGAACGCGAAGGCGGCGCGTCCAATCTAACGGAGACGTCTTTATTCCCAATTTCAAGGGAGAAACGCTTCTCTACGCGACGTCGGGGTCGATCGTCGCGAGGCGCGCCTCGCGCTTCCGACAATTCAATCCGCAAAAAGCGATTCGTTCTTCCATCTTTCTTTTCCCTATTGTCGGGAGATCGCGCTAAAAAGACGCCGCCAAAGGCAAACGGGGTGAAACGACGTTACTTCTCAAGCGCGGCGAGCGCCTCCTGTAAACTTTCGCTCGCAAAAATCTTGTCGGCGATCGCGTCAAGTTCGTCGCCGGAACGTCCCTCCGCCCAATCGATCGGTAAAACGGCGTCCCCGCCATATTTCCAGGCGAAAGCCCGAACCACGTTCTTTTTCTGATTCTCCCAATTTCTTCGTTCGGCTTCTTCGCGCCCGCGACGTTCCTCTTCGCGCCCGCGTTCGGCCTCGACGCGAGCTTTATGTTCGTCCAAATAACGCAGTTCTTGACGATTCTTAAAATCGATAAGCCAGGCGTCAAATTTTCGTTGCGCGCTTAACACTTCGCGACCCTCCTCTGTGCTGAAATAACTGCCGATTCTGCGCTCGAGTTCGTCAAAACCTTCCATCGAATCGCTAAGCGCGCGTTTCTCCTCGGCGGTCAGGCGAGAATAGAAGGACAGCGTCTTAACCCAATAGGAAAGTTGGCCGGCATATTTGCCGACAAACGACGCTTCCTCCTTCGAATTCCGAGGTAAACGAACGAATATATTCGTCAACTTGTCCGTGCCGAGTCCGGTTCCCAACGTGGAATGCATCTGCCATTTGTCGAACCAGACGTCCGGCTTCGCGTCGTCTAACGGATGATTGTTAAACGCGATGCAAACCACTCTTGGAAGTTGATCGTATCCTTGTCCGTCCTGGAGACTGGACGCGTATAGCTCCGTTCCGTAGTAAAATAACCGCGAGTCAAAATAATCCTGACGTTGCACTTGCATTTCGACGTCGAAATGACGCCCCGTTTCGTCGACCGCGTGGATATCCATAATTGTAAACTTGCCGTCGTAATACGAGGACAAATGAAACGGATTTTTAAGCTCGAGGTCGGCGACCAAAGGAAGCTCCGCCTGCTTTAAAACCGCGTTAAGCAAGCATTTTAAGATATATTTCGCAGACTCCTTGCCAAAAGTCGCGCGAAAAATCAAATCTTTGCATAAATCAATCTGGTCGTTAGGATTTTCCATCAATTCTTTGATCTCCCGCAAGCGTCGACGGAGCCTTCCGCGCCGGTCATTATACCGGTCGAGAACGCGCTCGTCAACATGGCGTTAAAAAGTCGACGTCAAGAAATAACGCCGCGCAAGGAAACGGTAATCGCGCGATCGCGTTTCGTTCCAAACCTCCGAAAAACAATAAGGACGTCAAGCCTTATCGAACCATACCGCGAAACTTTATACCGCGAGAAAGCGTTAAGGTTACGTTCCAAATATACTTCAAAGCAAGCGTTTTGTCAAAAACGGAACGCTTTCAGAGGGAATTTTCGTCGCGTTTTGCGGAGAGATCTTTGAAGCGAGAAGTTTTAAGAGTCGTCGTGAAATCTTTGTCGCGGTTGTATTCGGTCGTTTTGTCGAAATCCGTTGAAAAAAGGAGCCGATTCTCGTGGAACAGGCTCCTTCTCGCAACGTTTTACTCAAGCGCGCGCTCAGTCGGCGACGACGCGTTCTTTCGCGGCTTTAATCATCATGGGAACGACGACGTTCAGATCGCCGACGATCCCGTAATGCGCGATCGAGAAGATCGGCGCGTCGGGGTCGCTGTTAATCGCGATGATCTTGGCGGACTCCTGCATGCCGGCGCGATGCTGAACGGCTCCGCTGATTCCAACCGCGACGTACAGCGCCGGACGAACCGTCGTTCCCGTCTGACCCACTTGATGGTCGCGATCGACGTAACCTCCGTCGACCGCCGCGCGGCTCGCTCCGACGGCGCCCCCAAGAGCGTCCGCAAGATCGAAGATCAGTTGGAAATTCTCTTTGCTTCCGACTCCGCCGCCTCCGGCGACGACGACGCGAGCGCCTTTAAGATCGACTTTTTTCGCTTCGACGAATCGTTCGAGCGCCTCGACGACGAGCATTTCGGCGGGTATCGCGATTTTTTCCTCGATAATCTCGCCCGTTCGCGCGTCGTCAGCCTCTTTCTTTGGGAAGACCCCTTCGCGCACGGTCGCCATTTGCGGCCATTGCTCGGGGTTGACGATCGTGGCGATGATGTTTCCGCCGAACGCGGGCCGGATTTGCTGGAGCAGATTCTTGTATTCCGTCTTGGTTTTAGCGTCGACGACGTCGCCGATTTGCAAATCGGTGCAGTCGGCGGTCATGCCGGAACGCGTCGCGGAGGCGACGCGCGGCGCGAGGTCGCGTCCCAACGGAGTGGCTCCGTACAGAACGATTTGCGGCGCGCGTTTTTCGATAAGCGTCTGGACGACGAACGCGTGCGGTCCGCTTGTGAACCGCGCCAAATTGGGATCGTCGACGACGTAAACTTTGTCGGCTCCGTAAGCGAACAAAGTCTTCGCAAGTCCGCCGACTTTATAACCGGGCAACACGGCGCCGACTTCGACGCCCAGCGCGTCCGCCAATTCGCGCGCTTTTCCGCAAAGCTCGAGCGCGACGTCCTGCAATTTCCCGTCTTCCTGTTCGGCGAAAATCCAAACTTCGCCCTGAAGATTTTTCCTGCTCATTTATCGTGTTCCTCAACGGGGTGTGTCTTTCGATGCGATGAAACCTGCGATCAACCCAAGGCGCGGTCTTTGACGAGTTCGGAAATCAGCCCGCGAATTCCCTCTTCGGTCGGCTCGATTTGGACGAAGCCTTCTTTCTTCAAAACGATCGACTGAACTTTGTGAACTTTCGTTGGAGAACCCGCGAAACCGCAACGGTCGAGATCCGCGTTAATGTCTTCCATCGACCATTGTTCGAGCCGATCCTCGTCCGCGAGCGTTTCCCCTTCGAGCGCTTCGAGAGGAACGCGCTTGTGTTTGTTGCGCATCATCTTAATCGCGGCCTGAGGGCGGGGCTCGTTCGCTTCTCCGACGACCGTGGCGAGGAGCGGCAGTTTCGCGTCGACGATTTCCCACCCGTTTCCGAGGGAGCGGCGAAGCGTCGCGCGGCCGTCTTTCACGTCGATGATTTCCGTCAAATAACAAATTTGAGGAACCCCGAGTTTTTCCGCGCATTGAGGACCCGTTTGAGCCGTGTCCCCGTCGATCGCCTGACGTCCGCAGAAGACGAAGTCGAATTCGCCGACCGTCCTGACCGCCTGAGCGAGAATATAGCTTGTCGCGAGCGTGTCGCTGCCTCCGGCGCGACGATCCGTGATCAGAATCGCGCGATCCGCGCCTCGATAAAGGCAGTCGCGCAAAACGTCGGCGGCCTTCGGCGGCCCCATCGAAATTACCGTTACCGTTCCGCCGAAGCGGTCTTTCACTTCAAGCGCGGCTTCGAGCGCGTTCAAATCTTCCGGATTGAAGATCGTCGGGAGCGCGCCGCGGTTGACCGTGCCGTCTTCTTTCATGGCGGCGCCGGTGATATTGGAGGTGTCGGGCACTTGTTTAACCAACACGATCGAGCGATAAGAGGACACTTGGACTCCTTTGCCTGGTTTATAAAGTTGCGCCCTCGAGGGCGATAGTTTCCAAAATTGGACGCGATTCCGAAGAGCGAAACGCGGCGGCGCGCTCGACGGTCGGAACGCGTCAGTTTCCGCGCGAGGTCTTCGCGCCGCTTGATTTGATCGTCGTCGGCGCGGTCGATTTGCTCGCCGGATTGACGGTTCTTCCGGTTCCGCTCGCCGACGTCTTATTCGACGTCGAGGCGGTCTTCGCAAAGACCGATTCCAACGTGGCGACAAGCGTTTCCATACTGACGTCGACGGCGGCGACCTTGCCGTCTCCGCCGACGAGAATCATCGTCGGAATTTCCGCTATGCCGTAGTAGGCGGCCAGGGACGTCTGGTCCGCGTCGGCGGCGGCGCGATCCGAAAGGATAATCCACGGTATCGCGTTTTTCGTCACGTACTCGTCCATGTTTTCCTTTTCGGCGTCAAGATTGTAGCCGACGACCTCGAATCCCTGGTCGTGATATTTCGCGTACAATTCTTTAAGTTGCGTGTCGACTTGCGCGCACTGGTCGTGCCAGGACGCCCAGAAAGAGACCAGAACGACCTTGCCTTCGACCTTCGTTTTGTCGAGCGGTTGTCCGGACCCGTCGACTCCGAACCACTTAAACGTCTTGCCTTCGAGTTCCGAAAAACGGATCGTCCCTTCGAGAAGCTGAAGCGCCGCCTTCATTTCCGGCTCGGAACTTGCCGACATTTTCTTGCGGATCGGGGTCCAGATTTTGGAGACGAGCGTCGGATCTTTCTGGTTTTCGGCGACGTACTTGACCGGAAAGACCAGGTCGACGTACATATCGGCAGTTTCCGGATATTTGTCGACGAAAGCCGTCGCTTCTTTCATCGCGGCCGTCAACTCGTCGACCGTGCCGTTCTGTTCGGCGACGACCGCGACTTTTGCCTGCAGGTAGACCCCGCGAAACGCCATCGCCGCCTGACGTCCCTCGTCGAGCGACTGAACGCGCGCGTTCTTTTCCAACGCGGTCGCGTAAGAGCCCAATTTCGGGAGCGCCGAAGGATCGATCGACGACTGATAGCACATAGCCTGACCCTTGATCGTGATCGCCTGAATAAATTCTTCGTCGGTGGGCTTCGCCTTCAAAACGGCGTCTCCAAGCTTGCCGACCGTCGCGAGCATCTTCGAGACCCAGTCGCTGTATTCTTCTTCGGTCTCAAAAGCGACCTCCGTCTCGAAAAGAGCGTTCGCCTGAGCCAGAAGCTCGGCGTTCGTCGCCGTTGGAGAAATGACGAACTCGCTTCCGTCGGAACTCTTAATCGGTTCTTTGGCGACGGGTTGCTCGGACGTTTGCGACGCGTTTTGCGCGGAAGGAACCGCGACCGAGCGACCGGGCATGCCCGATACGACCCGCTCGGAAACGACCGGCGATTCGTCGAGGATGATTTCGTCCTGGTTCGCGTTGGAAGCCGCCGCTCCGCGACCCGCGAGACGAGAGCCGATTCCATTCAAAAGCCGCTGCGCTTGCGCCGCGTCGCAAGCCGCGATCAAGGCGAGCGTCAAGACCGCCGCCAACGTTTTATTGATCTTCTTCATTATACGAATTCGTTCCTTTGTGAATATCGTGGGGGGCGCGCTTCGCGACGTCGCGAAGCTACTCCCGCGCAGTATAGCGAATTTCTCGCGACGCGTGAACATTAATTTTTCGCATTTTTCCGAACGCGAAACGCGGCGCGTTCACGCGGTGAAAATCCCTATTTCAGCGGGAGGGTACGAACGCCGTTTTTTAGGCGGTATTTCGACTCCGAGCAGGTCGAAATCGAATCGGTCGTCCGCTTCCACGACGAAAACGGATCCCCTGGGCGCGCGGTCGCGAAGCGTTTGAAGCAGTTCGAGCGTTTCCTCTTCGCGATCGACGAAAAAATCGTAAGGCGGCGAGCAGAAGACGAGCCACGGAACGTCCGTCGGAATAATCGGGCGAAACGACGACTCGATCGGCGACCGAACGCGCGAATCGTTTCCCTCTCCGGCGGCCAGCCTGCGCCCCCAAACGTAGACGTCGGTCGCGACAAGCTCGATTTTCTTCGCCGTTCCGGGAACTTTCGCGTCGAGAATCGCGATATTGTCGCGCGCCGTTCTCGCCGTTGGAAAATGAATCTCGAACGCGGTCGCGCAACGCGCGCCGCGGCTGATCGCCTCGAAACTCAGAGCGCCGGTGCCCGCGAAAAGATCGACGACGCGCTTGCCTTTGACCGATTCGCCGAGCAAGTTGAAAATCGCCTCGCGGACGCGGTCTTTCATCGGACGAACGCGCCTGTCGCCCGCGTAGAGCAGTTTCGCGCCGCGAAAAATTCCGCCGATCACGCGCGGGCCGACCGACTCTCCGCGATCGCCGGGCTCGCTTCCGACGTTCCTGCCGCGTTTCGAGCGTTCGCGTTTTTCCTCCGGCGCGGATTCTTCGCGCGACCGTCGGCGGCGACGCGCCTTGAATCCCTCGGAGTCCTTGTTTCCCAAATCGGAATTCCGGTCGGCGGACGCTGCGGACGCGTCTTGATTTTCGCCTTTTCCTTTGCCGGACGACGCGAATCGCTTGCAAAATTCGGCGCCGGACATATACGGAGTAATCGTCAAATCGTCCGCGCCGTCGTCAAAGCGATCGTAATCCTCTCTCCGTCTTTTTCTCGACGTTTTGCTGTTCACGGGAACCGCCTATTTTTTCGATTTTGTTTAAAACGACAAAAAAGCGCTTGTTATACCTCGCGTCTTTTCGTATAATCCCAAAAGGTCGCCCCGACGTTCGAGACGCGTTTGAGCAGTTGATTTTACCTTAAAACGCGGGAGACGCAAGTGGACGACCGGACGCGCGCCGCCGTCGGGAAGAACGTTCGGCGCCGACGCGTTTGTTGAAACGTTAACCGCTCTTTTTCAAGACATTGGACTCCGCAATGAAGAAATCGCTCGCAACCGCCGCGACGCTCGCGGCTCTTGTTTTCGCGGTCGGATTCGCGTCCGCTCAGGACGCGCCCGCGCAGAACGCGTCCGCCGCGGCTCAGGTTCCCGTCGCTCAAACGCGTTCCGACACGCCCGAATACGCCGCGTTCGCCGCGAAAATGAAGACTTACAAAGATAATCTGAAAGCGCTTCGCCAATTGAAAAGCGATTATCAAACGGCGACGCCGGAAGAGAAAGACAAAATCGCGGCGCAATTCGACCCGCTTGTCGAGGCGACCGCCGTACAGCAAAAAGAACTCGTTCCGCTGGCGATCGCCGCCTATCGTTCGGTGAACGGTCAAAACGACGAGCTTCGCGCGTTTCTTTGCGCGATGATTACTTGGACGGTCGGCTCGCGAGAGAATTACGAAGTCGGCTACGACGTCGCCAAATGCGTCCTGGACTATCCGCTCCCGCCGGACTCCGACGCGCTCTACGGCTTCGCCGCTTTCGCCGCCTTTTGCACGATGAATCTCGACGACGCGCAAAAATGGCGCGACGTCGCCAAGGAAAAGAACGTCTTGACCCAAATCGATCCTCAGGAAAAAATGCAGGTCAAGATGTATTTGGAAAACGTTCTTCCCATGTATAAAGATCTCTGGGCCAAAGAGCAAAAGATTCGCGAAGAGGAAGCCAAACAGGAGCTTCCGCGCGTGCTGATGAAAACGACCAAGGGCGATATCGTCTTCGAACTCTTCCTGAACGAAGCGCCCAACGCCGTCAACAACTTCCTGACCCTCGTCGATAAGAAGTTTTATACCGACGTCCCGTTCCACCGCGTCCTGCCGTTCTTCATGGCGCAGGGCGGCGATCCGACCGGAACCGGCGCCGGCGGTCCCGGATACAGCATTCCCTGCGAATGTTATCAGGAGAACGCTCGCAACCACTTCCGCGGCTCGCTGAGCATGGCGCACGCCGGACGCAACACGGGCGGCTCGCAGTTCTTCATCACGTTTGTTCCGACGTTCTTCCTCAACGGCAAACACACCGTTTTCGGTCGCGTCGTCGAAGGAATGGAAGTCCTTTCCGACATTAATCGAATCGATCCGGAAAAGGAGTCGGACGAGGCGCCCGACAAGATTATCGAAGCGGAGATTCTGCGCGGAAAGCCGGGCGAATTCAAAAAATTGCCCGAACGCAACCGTTAAACAACGTCGCGCGGCGCCGCGTCCGCGTTTTGTCGCGAAGACGCGAGCGTCCGATTTACGGATAGATCATGGAACCGAAGTATTACGAAAGACGCAAACGCGTTCTCATTGTGGACGACGATCCTGAAATTGTCGAGTCGACCAAGCTCGCGCTCGAAGCGTTCGGATACGACGTCGAAACCGCGTCCGACGGCTCGGCGGGGCTCGCCCTCGCCGAAAGGAGGCGCCCCGACGTCATGATTCTCGATATGATGATGCCGAAACGAAGCGGATTCCTCGTCCTGGAGACCCTGCGGCAAGTCGACGTGTTCCCGACGAGGATTATTATGATCACCGCCAACGAAGGGAACAGACATAAAGAGTACGCCGAAGCGCTCGGCGTCGACGCGTAGCTGCGCACTCCGTTCCCTCGTGAGGAGCTGCTCTGGCGGCTCGACCTCGATTTGGAAAACTAACCGACGCTCGGCGTCGCTGGAAAAAAGTCAAACCGCAAGGCGTTTTCGCGCGTCTTGCGGTTTTTTGAGCTCCAGTCGGCGCCTCGTCTCGAGCGACGCGCCGATTTGGCGTCTTCGAGCCGACGTCGGCGATTCGACGCCGTTTAACGGAACGATCCCTTCTCTTCGGCGCGCGCCGTTTGCCAGGCGACGGACGTCAGCGCCGCCTGCATCTGCGTCGCCAACTGCTCCCCGGTCTGCTCGGCGGCGACGCGTTGGAGCGGACTCCCGTCGGACGAAAGAAACTGAACGGTCGGCGAGGAGACGACGTTGAATTTGTCGCAGAGTTCCTCGTTTTTCGGGTCGTTCATATCGATCTGAACGCACGCGAACTGTTTGGCCAATATTTCGACTTTCGGATTTAAAAAGGCCCCTTCGAGCATATTGAGACTGTGTCTGCAGGTCTTTGACATAAAGAACAGCATCGCCGGCTTGTTTTCTTTTTCCGCTTTGTCGACGGCGAGATCGTAGTCGGTCAAAAAGACGACGTTTTCGCGCGCGAGATCGGCTTCCGCGACGACGTCCGCGCGAAGGGACGCGCCGGGAAACTTCGACTCGTTCTTTTGCGTCAGCCACGCGAACGCGACGATCGTCGCGACGCTCAATCCGTAAAACGCTAGTTTTCTAAGCATGGAGACTCTCTTCAATCCATTGTCGCCGAAAAGCTCGACGCCGCGCTTTTGGCGCGTCGTTCCAAGCGCGGAAAGCCCGCGAATCCGTTTGCGGATTCCCCGCGCTTTCGCTATTATCGGCCAAATCCCCCCGACTCGTTGAGTTTTTTTAGGAATTACGCCGCGCCGCGCGTCGGTCCCGCTACTCGATCCGCCCTGTCTTAAAACGACGACGCCCCGCGCCGCGAAATAATCGCGACGCGGGGCGTTTTCTCGTGAAGCCGCGCTAAACGGCTTCGTTAAACGACTCTTAGAGCGTTTCCCAGAAGACGTCGAGCTCTTCGTCGAGCGAATCGTCTTCGTAGTCGGCGAACGCGAGGTCTAACGGGTCGTCCGAAAGGACGGCGTTCGACGCGCCGCTTTGACGCTCGTAGGCGCCCAGATCGACGGCGGTTCCGACGATTCGCGTCTTGCCCGTCTTATCGTAGAGGGTCGCGACGTAGTCGTTGTTCCCCTTGTCGAGCGCCTGCGAGTTCGTCGCGAGACGATAGTCGCCGTTGGCGGCGTCGACGAAGAGCGGTCGCGAGGCGTCGTAAACGAAATTGACGCCGCCGAGCGCGTTGGTCCACGCCGCGAAGGACGAAAGCGCGTTAAAACCTCTGATCTTCGCGGAACCCGCGTTGGAGATATCCGCGTCGGTCGCGGCGGAATTGCCCGCGACGATCGTGTTGTAGAACTCGTAGGTTCCGCCGTAGAGTC
>CAMZEO010000013.1 GCA_947305735.1 uncultured Planctomycetales bacterium
TCGGTTCCAAGATTTCTGTTAGAAAGCTCTATCTTGAGGCGGAAAAGCCCTTTGAAATCGTGGAAGTAGAGTACGTTTTGCCGAAAACGTTTTTTGAGAAAGTCAAAGAAGCGTTGGGACTTAAGGTCGCGACGCGATATGGAGTCCGCGAGGAAAAACGAAGACCAAGCCGAAGGTGGCGATGGCAAACTCACGCCGAAGTCGAGGAAGAATCCGGACTCGTGAGGCACGAAGATTTCCTTTAAACGCGATACTTTTTCAGGCGTTTTTTTCCTTGCCCCCTTTTAAAATGACAAACGCGTGGTAGCATAGAAGCGCTTTTGCGGCGGCAAAACCGCGAGTTCGGGGCGTAGCGCAGCCTGGCTAGCGCATCTGCTTTGGGAGCAGAGGGTCGCACGTTCAAATCGTGTCGCCCCGACTTTTTAACGGCGTCGTTTGACGCCGTCGTTCTTTTCTTGTCCGTTGTTACAGCGAGAGAACATATTCTATCAAGTCGTCCTGTTCTTGCTTCGACAACTCGTCGAATTGACCTTCTTTGCACCCGTGTTTTCCAATTTCCAGCAGGTCGCGAATCGTTATATATTCGCCCGTATTCATGTAAGGTCCCGTGCGCCAGACTTCAAGCAACGTCGGCGTGTCGAATTTGTCGATGTAGTCGTTGGGCGCTTTCGAACCGACGTCATGCGTTCGCAAGTCGGTGTAATACTCGCCCAAGTGGCAAGTCGAGCAGTCGAGACGTTGGAAAACCGCTTTTCCGCGTCGAGCCGATTCGCTTAACATTCCGTCGACCAGGCGCGGACTCGGAACCGGTTTGAGCGTCGAAAGATAATCGTCCACGCATCGGGCGTTTTCTTCTTTGAACGACGTGAATAGAATATGCGTGAACCCGGCGCGCACGGCGGTCTCGGCGTCGGCGCGAATCCCGCTGATCATGCATGGGGGAGTCTCGTGAGACGCGAGCATGCTCTTGGAATTTTTCAGGTTGCCGGTTCCGTCGTTTAGCAAATCCCAATTAAAGCCGTCGGCGCGCGCGTCCGGATGACATGTAACGCAACTGAGCCAATGTTCGAAGCACGCGGTCGCGTCGTGAAAAATAATTTCGCCTCGTCGACGCGACGTCAAAACCGGCTTGGGCGCGAGCCGCGCGAAGGAACGCTCAATCTCGACGCCTTCCATCGGAACGCGCGACTCCAGCTTCGTAAAACGCAGCGGCGAGCCGACCGTCGGATCGTCCCCAAGGTCGACGCATAGGTCGGCGTAAGCTTTCGCCTCCTGATCGGCGTCGTCGACTCCCGGCGCGGTTCTCGGCGGTTTCTCGGCGGAAACGTACGAATCCGGAAAATACCGATAAGGCGGGGTTAAGTTCATCGTCGCCTTGCAAATTGCGTCGTCAAAGTACGACAACGCGTAGACGTCGTCTCCATGCGCGATCACTTGACGCAATCCTTTGAATCCAAATTTGACGCGTATGCGCAAGGGAAGCTGCACTTCGCCTTTAGCAAAAGAAGAGTAAGTGTACGCGCCGTAACCGGGTCGCGCCCATTCGGGTCGTTCGGCGATAATCTCGTACAGTTTGTCAAGAGGCAGGAAGATCAGTTCGTCCGTGCCCGAAATCGAAACAATCAGACGTTTTCCGTCTTCCGAACACGCGACGCCCCAGGGATTCCCCGCGCCGAGAACAGAATCGTCAAGAAAAAAGACTTCGACGAGTTGCCCCGTTTCAACGTCGACGCATAGCACGCAGTTCTCCCCAATCCAGCCTCCGGAAACCTGACTGGTGATCGACGAATACGAACAAAGAAGCGCGCTGATAAACGCGAATTTTCCGTCGGGCGCGAGCGCTATGTCTTGAAGGTCGTTGTTTCCGTTCAAGAGGTCGACCGCTTTAATCTCGGAACTATCCAAATCTACGATATAAACTTTTGCATAAGACATAGACGCGTTCGACTTCATATTCGTCAATCGGTCGGCGACGACAAGGCGCTTGCCGTCGGGCGTCAGTTCCAGACAAAACGGCTCGCGATTAACGTCCCAGGAACGCTTTTCTTCGCCGGTCGACGCGTCAAATTCACGAACGAGACCTTCAAAGCGATTCGAGACGTAAACCAGCTCGCCGTCGTCCGTTCGCTTAACGGCGACGTCCGAAGGGGAATGGCCGACCTTATACTCGGCGATAAGCCGCATAGGAACAGTCTCGATCGAGCCGTCTTCTCCGCGCCGAGCAACCTCGACGATCGCCAGTTTTCCGTCGCCAAGTCCGCCGACAACCGCGACGCGCGTCTCGTCTGGAAAGAAGCGCAATTTAAACGGCTTGAACGAAAGTTCGATTCCTTCGGCGTTCGAGACGCCGTCGGTCGGAACGCGGCGAAGTTGGGAAAGTCCTTCGGAAGCGACGTAGAAATACGCGCCCGAAACGTCGAGCAAAAAGTCGGTCGGCGCGAAATAACGTTCCGAGTCTTCGCCTTGATCCTCGGGAAGCGTCGGTCCGGACATTGCCGAATAGATTGACGAAACGCCTTGCGCGCGAATACTCGACGCCGCGCCGACGAACG
The DNA here is from genome assembly GCA_947305735.1 of uncultured Planctomycetales bacterium. Taxonomy (GTDB): domain Bacteria; phylum Planctomycetota; class Planctomycetia; order Pirellulales; family Thermoguttaceae; genus RUG369. The sequence continues at coordinate 2,553 of CAMZEO010000013.1, forward strand.
CGACGCAAAGCGCTAAAACGACGTAAAAAGTTTTGGTCATAACACCGCCTCTATCAAAAAACGGGAAAGCTCTCCCGGCATGATACAAAACGCAAGAAATGAAACGCGACGAGCGACGTCAAAGAGACAAAACGAACTCGATCAAGTCGTCTTGTTCCCGTTGAGAAAGAGCGTCGTAACGTCCGTCTTTCACGCCGTGTCGAGCCTTTTCCAACACGTCGCGAATCGTCGGATATTCTCCGTTGTTCATATACGGCGCGGAGCGCCAGACTTCGATCAGCGTCGGCGTGTCGAATTTCTCTATTTGATCATTGACGTCCTGAGATCCGGTTCGATGCAAGCGCATATCGGTGTAAAATTCGCCGTTGTGGCAACTTGAACAGCCGATTCGTTCAAAAACGCCTTTTCCGCGCCGCGCCGACTCGCTCAATTGTCCGTCGACAAGACTCGGACTCGGAACGGGCCGCATTGTCGAGAGGAATTCGTCGACGGCGAGCGCGTTTTCCTCCTCGTAGTTCGTTTCGAGAATATGCGGAAAACCGGCTCGAACCGCGATTTCGCCCGTCGCGCGAACTCCGGAGACCATGCACGGGGGAGTTTCATGCGTCAGCAACATACTTTTTGAACTCTTGGCGTTGCCGGAGCCGTCGTTAAGCAAGTCCCAATTAAGACCGTCGCATCGACCGTCCGGATGACACGTCGCGCAACTCATCCACTGCTCCAGACACGCCGTCGCGTCATGAAAGACAATCTCGCCGCGACGACGCGTCGTCAGGCGCGGCTTTGGCGCGAGACGCGCGAAAAAACGCTCGATCTCGACGCCGTCGGTGGGAAATTTTGATTCGAGTTTCGTAAAGCGGAACGTCGAGCCGTCGTTGGAAAGAGCGTCGTCTTCGTCGAGAGCGCGCGGCGGATCCTCGGGAATTCCCTCGTAGGCGCCCTCGACAAATCGCTTGAACGGCGGGCTGAGTTTCAACGTCGCTTTACAGACGACGTCGTCGAAATAAGAAAGCGCGTAGACGTCGTTTCCTCGCGCGATGATTTGACGCATCCCTTTAAATCCGAAACTCGCGCGCATCCGGAAAGGAAGCTGCGCATCCACGACCGGAAGATCCGAATAAGCGGCGGAACTGTAGCCGGGACGCGCCCAATTCGGACGTTCCTCCGCCGTCTGGATCAGGCGTTTGAGCGGCAAAAAGACGATCTCGTCCGTTCCGGCAATCGCGACGGCAAGGCGCTCGCCGTCGCCGGAACACGCGAGTCCCCAAGGATTGCCCGCCGCCAGACGCGCGTTGTCAAGAACAAAGAACTCCGTAAGCGTCGCTTTTTCCACGTCCACGCACAACACGCCGTTCGCGTTGAGCCATCCCCCCGCGACGCCGCTGGCGGTGTGCAGAGTGTTCCCCCGAACGCAAGAAATCAGCGCGAAGCGACCGTCCGGGGTGAGCGTCATATCTTGGAGCAAATTGTCGGCGTTGCAAAGTTCGACGGCTTGCGACTCCCCCGACTCCAAATCGACGACGAAAACTTTCGCGCACGAAAACGCCTTATTTGCGGGCATTTCCGTAAGACGGTCGGCGACGACGACTTTGCGCCCGTCCGGAGTCGCGTCCAGACAAAACGGTTCGCGTCCAACGTTCCACGTTCGCAACGGGGTTCCGTCGCCCGCGCTAAGTTCGACAAGTCGCCCGTTGAAACGATCGGCGACGTACAAAAGATCGCCGTCGGGAGTCGACCTGACGGCGACGTCGGCGGGGGATCGTCCGACGGAATATTCCGCGATAATCCGCATTGGGCAAGGTTTGACGACCGAATCAACTTTTGTCGCAACCTCGACGATCGCCAGTTTACCGTCGACGCCCCCTACGATCGCGACGCGCGTCTCGTCGGGAAAGAATCTCATTTTGAACGGCTTGAACGAAAGGTCAAGCGTTTCCGATTCCCCCGAGCCGTCGACGCGAACGCGTCGCAATTGCGAAAAACCTTCGGACGCCACGTAAAAAGACTCTCCGGCGGCGTCAAGCAGAAAATCGGTCGGCGCAAGATAGTCTTCGGAGTCCTCCCCTTCGTCTCGATCGGTCGCAAACGGCTCGGATTTCGCCGAATAAGGGGACGCTTTGCCTTGCGCCCAAGCGCGGGACGCCAAGCTCGCGATCGCCGACACGACCAACGCGACCAACGCCAAAACGCACAACTTCTTCATAACGCGGACTCCGTCGGGGTTAAAAGATTTATTGTCGCGTATTATATGTGACAAAGGGATAAAAAACAAGACCTCGTCTTCAACTTGACGCGCTCGGAGCTTTTGTTATAATCGACCCAACTTTTGAAACGCCGCGCGAGCGACTTTTTCGCGTCTGTTTTAACCCCTCGCTATTTGTTCGGGAACGCAATGTCGTCGAAACAACAAGCGCCTCAGATCGGCGCTTCTCAAAAGAGCTGGAAACCGGAAACCGTCGGGTTCTGCAGCGCTCTTGCCTCGGCGGTCTTCTACACGATCTCGCTGAGTTCCATGAGGGGACTGACCAATTACGACGTCAGCCCGCTTTGGTCGCTCGGCGTTAAAGAACTAGTCTCGGTCTGTTGCGTCTTGCCGGTCATTCTCGTCATGGCGCTTCGAGGAAAATATCGATTCCGTTGGGGCGCGTTCCTGGCTCTCGTCGCGGCGGGGCTTTCGTGCGAGATCGTCGGATCGATCCCTCATCTCTGGGCGTACGCGGCGATCGGACTGGCGCTCGCGACGCCCCTCGTGCAGGCGGCGCAACTGATTTTTTCGTCGATCGTCGGAGCCGTCTGGCTCAAAGAACGCGTAACCAAAAGTAAAATCGTCGCGCTCGTTTTACTGGTCGTCGCCGTTTTTCTCCTTGGCGGAAACGGATCCGGCGATCCCATCGCGGGCAAAGAGATGAAACTGGGGCTCGGTTTGTTCTTCTGTATGTGCACGGCGATCGGGTATTGCGGACAGCTCTCGATTATGCGTCGCGTCCTGCGCGACGACCTTGACGAAGAAGCTGCAAAGCGACCGGACTACGTCCGCACCCCGACCACGCTCGTTATGGTTACGGTGACGGGCGTTGGCGTCGTCGTTTGCGGAATACTTCTCACCGCGCAAAAAGGACCGGGAGTCTGGCTCGAACCGCCGATCGAATGCTGGCGGATCGTCGTAACGGCGGGAATCGCCAATATGTTCGGATTCTTTCTACAAATTGAAAGCCTCCGGAGACTGTACGTGCTCAAACAGGCCCTCGTCGCGTCGGCTCAAACGGCGGCGTTGTGTCTGGTTGGAATCGCCTTGTTCGGCGAAACGTTCGGAATTCTGACCGCGCTGGGCGTCGCTCTCGTCCTCGCGGGAGTAATCGTTTCGGGCTTCTCCAAATAACCGTCGTTTCCGCTTGAAATCAAGGAGTTCCCTCTATGCGCTGGATTGCAGCGACCGATCGCGCGCCGTTGGAACTCCTGCTTGCTCTGGCGTTGTGGTTTCTCTTCGTCGCGTGGTCGAGCAACTTCTTTCGCAATATTCGTTGGCGTCGATTTCCAGCGGCGTTCTCGCTCTTTTGGCTCTTTGCCGCGCCATACGCGATAATCGAGCGCGAAACGCCCTTTCCCGTTGCGGTCGTTGTCGACGATTCCCAAAGCATGGCAAGAAAAATCGACCAAACAAGCGTTTACGCGCAAGCTAAGGAACTCGCTCGCATCGTCGAACAAACGGCGCGCGGATCAGGCGTCGACGTCTCGTCTCGCGCCCTTTCCGGCGCGGACGTCGACAAGCCCGACGCGCCGGTCTCTTCGTTCGATTCCATTAGAACCTTAACGGGACGCGTCGTCTTGATTTCGGACGGAATCGAAAACGGAATCGTCGGCGAGTCGCTTCAAACGACCGAAACAATCGTCGACGCGATCGTCGTCGGATCAAGTCGGCCTGAATTTGACTGGCGATTCGAAGACGTCCCCGATTTTTTCGCCGTCTATCCAAAAGAACGCGCGCGACTTCGAGGCTCGTTGCGTCTGATCGAATCGGAAGAAAAGCGCAAAGCGATTGTTCGGCTGAAAAATCTCGACGCCGACGTTCTGGAATGGACAACGACGGTTGAATCGGAAAACGGCTCAATCGAACTCGATTACGCATGGGATCCGCCCGGAGGCAAGCCTGTTCGATACCGATTAGAGGTCGTCGACGAACAAGACGCCGAAACCGACGCGTCCTCCTTTTCCGAATTCTGCCGTTCGAACAATATCTCGGACTTCACGATCATACCGAGCGAAAAGAAGTTAAGCGTTCTTCTAATCGACGATCGACCGCGCTACGAATACCGCTATATGCGCGCTCTTCTCCAGCGTGAAGAGACCGTCGATCCGCGCTTCGCGCTCTTGTCCGCCGATCAGAGACTAACCGAACGGGACGAACGCGCCGTAACTCTTGAAGAACTCGATCGTAAAACGCTCGCCAACTTCGACGTTCTCCTTATCGGCGGCGTGCCCGAAGACGTCTGGAACGACAAATTTCACTCGATCGCCGACGCGGCGCTCAGATCAGAACGCTCCCCCGCGATATGGTTTCTGGGGAGCGGAATCAACGATTCGCGACTCGCGCCCGGCGAACTCGTCAAAATCGACGCGAAGACGGAATCTTTTCGTCTTGCTCCAACCTCGGAAGCGCGCCGCGTTTTCGGCAAACTCGCCGACGCGCTCGCGGAAATCGAACTCACGCGCGTCGCCCCCGACGTCAAGCCGACGCTCGAAACGCAAACGCTCTTTACCGAAAAGGACGACCCAGACGTTCCACTCTTCGCGATCGTCGAACGCGGCTCGACTAAAATCGCCTGGCAGGGATTCGACGAGCTATGGCGGCTTCAAACGCTCGACGACAAAACGCTTTATCGACGCTTCGTCCTGCGCGTTCTCGAACGCCTCGCGTCGGCTCCGACCGGCGAAGCGCTCGACGAGCGAACCGACGGTCCCGACGACGCCCTTCCCGCTCGACGAGACGTCGAAAAAGAAAAAGTCGCCGCGCGACTCGACGACGTCGAACGTCTGGCGTCGCAAACCGGAGGGACGGTTCTCGACGTGCGCGACCTTCCTTCGCAAGAAGCAAAACGCCTGGCAAAAGAGTTTGTAGCGCGACGCTTGAAAAACGCCCCGACAATTTCAAGCGAAAAACGCGTTCCGTTGGCGCCTCCCGACGCGTTTGTTCCCCTGACGCTCGCGCTTCTGCTTCTTTCGTGGCTCCCCGAAACTGCGAAGCGGCGCAAGAATCCGTCGTCGAATTAGCGGAACGTCGCGTTTTCCGTCGTTCGTCCAAAAATTCTTGAAACCGCGAGAAAAACGAGATACAATCACCTTCGTTTTTGCCGGAATTGGAAAAGTCTCGCTATTGCGCGAACGTCCGAATCTTGCGTAAAACGCGGTTTCGACGAAAGAACTCATGGCGCGAATTGACTGTAAACGGGCGTGTTATTTCGTCGTCCGTCGCCGACCTCGATCGTTATTCTCAAAGGCGTTAAAAAATCGAGACCGAAACGTTCGGCGCCTGTTCGGCGCCAACCTCGATCGTTCTTCCGGAAGGCGTCAAAAAGATAGGCGACGGCGCGTTTAAATTGCGTTCGGCGTCGACCGGATTCGTTCTTCCAAACGCCGCCGAAAAAAATGGAAAAGAAGCGTTCGAAGACTGTTCGTCGTTGATCTCCGTCGTTACCCAGGAAAGCGTCAAGGCAATAGGGGACTTCTCAAAATCTCGCTCTAAAATTTCTAAAACGACCAAAATGTTGACTTTAAGCGGATTGTTTTTTGTGAAAGTTGCGCATATTGGTTCATGAAGTTATGTAATGATTCACATCGGAGCATCTTCAAGAGACACAAAGCGACCGGCCCTCCTGCGGATCTTTCGCCAAACAACGTTTTCAGGAAAATCTTTCTCAATTTTCCCTCGTTGCGTTACGGCTCAAAGACTTGATTCCTTGGGAATTGTTTCTAGAAAAAAGCTTTTGGCGGTTCGAGCGGATTATTCTCGCGGCGTCTGCGGAACAAAGTCGGCTACCGCTCGCGACTCCAATAACTCTCGCGTTCTCGCGTCAACTCGTTCAACACCCCGCGTCGACGTCGTTATGTTCCGCAACCTCTTAAACCGCATTCTCCAGCTGAATCGCCTTTTGAAGCGCGCCATAGCGTCGCGTTGATTGGAGACGACGGGGGCGAAGCCTGAGGCGCCGCTTTATTTACAGAATCCTGCGTTTGGGCGCCGCGATGATTGGGAAAATACGAAGTTGCTCCCCTTTTGGACCTTTTTCAAAAAATCGCTTGACAAGGCGAAAGGAGATAGTATAATTTTTAAAAATGAGCAAGGGCGTTCATTTCAGTTTAACTAATATTGAGGTTATTCTGAAATGGACGCTTTTTTTTGGTTGGACAGAAACGAGGCGCGCCATGAAACTGGAAGGTCAAATTCGCATACCGTCGGGTTGCGCTATCGCCGCCGTCATATCCCGCGAGGGTAAGAGGACGAACGGCGAAGCGATCGCAAGGGCGATGAAACCGATGCATGATCGTTCGAACGGTCTTGGCGGCGGATTCGCGGCGTATGGAATTTACCCGGCTTATAAAGACTTCTACGCGTTTCATATGTTTTTCGATTGTCGCGAGACGCGTAAAAGTTGCGAAAAGCTCTTGAAAGAGAATTTTGAAATCGTGAAGTCGGAAATCCTGCCGACGCGAAAAATACCGGAAATCACCGACGAGCCGATCGTATGGCGCTATTTTGTCGACCCGTTTAAATCGACGCTCGCGTCGTCGCAACTCGACGCCGACGAATTCGTCGCGCGAACCGTCATGAAAATAAATCAGTTCGTCAAAGGAGCTTACGTCTTTTCCAGCGGCAAAAATATGGGCGCGTTCAAAGCGGTCGGATATCCGGAAGACGTAGCGCGGTTCTACCGACTCGAGGAGTACGAGGCATACTGCTGGACGGCGCACGGACGCTATCCGACCAACACGCCCGGCTGGTGGGGAGGCGCGCACCCGTTCGCGTTGCTCGACTATTCCGTCGTTCACAACGGCGAAATCTCCTCCTACGACGCCAACAGACGCTTCATCGAGACGTTCGGCTACAAATGTTCGCTTCAGACGGACACCGAGGTCATCACGTACATTATGGACTATCTTCTTCGCGTTCAGAAACTTACGCTTGAAGAAGCGGCGGTCGTCGTCGCGGCGCCCTTCTGGACGGCGATCGCGTCGAAAAAAGACGCGGACGAACGCGAAAAATTGCGTTATCTTCGCGCGGTCTTCTCAAGTCTGCTGATCACGGGTCCTTTCTCGATCGTCCTCGGCTTTACGGGCGGTCTTATGGCGCTTAACGATCGCATAAAGCTACGCTCGATGGTCGTCGGCGAGAAGGACGACAAAACATATATCGCCAGCGAAGAAGCGGCGATCCGCGCTATGGAAGAAAACGTTGAAAACGTCTGGTCGCCGACGGGCGGCGAGCCGGTTGTCGTTTACGCGAAGGAAGGAACATACTGATGAGCGTCGATTTCTTATATCCGGAATTCGAAGTCGTCCGGAACCCCAATCGTTGCGTCAACTGCCGACTTTGCGAAAAGGAATGCTCCAACGAAGTTCATAAGTTCAACCCCGCGACGAAAACGTGGACGACCGACGATTCAAAATGCGTCAACTGCCAGCGTTGCTCGGCGGTCTGTCCGACGAGAGCGATTAAGATTGTCAAGAGCGACTGCGCGTTTCGGGAAAACGCCAACTGGTCGAATCAAACGATTCGCGAAATCTTCAAACAAGCCGGCAGCGGCGGAGTTCTCCTTTCGTCGATGGGGGCTCCGACGCCCTTGCCCGTCTATTGGGATAAAATCCTCGTCAACGCGTCGCAAGTGACGAATCCCTCTATCGATCCGTTGCGCGAACCGATGGAAACGCGCGTCTTTCTTGGAAAAAAACCGAATAGAATAACAAGACGTCCCGACGGAAAAATCGACGTCAGGCTCGAGCCGCAAATCGAATTGACCATGCCCGTCATGTTTTCCGCGATGAGTTACGGCTCCATCAGTTACAACGCGCATGCCGCGCTTGCCATGGCGGCTACGGAATTGGGAATCTACTACAACACCGGCGAAGGCGGTCTTCACGAGGATTTTTATAAATACGGACCAAACACGATCGTTCAAGTCGCTTCCGGACGGTTCGGGGTTCACGAGAATTACCTTCAGGCGGGCGCGGCTATTGAAATCAAGATGGGACAGGGCGCCAAGCCGGGCGTCGGAGGACACCTCCCCGGAGCGAAAATCGTCGGCGACGTCGCGAAAACGCGCATGATTCCGGAAGGTTCCGACGCCATTTCCCCCGCCCCTCATCACGACGTCTACTCAATCGAAGATCTCAGACAGCTCGTCTTTTCTCTGAAAGAAGCGACAGAATACCAAAAGCCGATTATCGTTAAAGTCGCCGCGGTACACAATATCGCCGCGATCGCAAGCGGAATCGCGCGGAGCGGCGCCGATATTATCGCGATCGACGGCTATCGCGGAGGGACCGGCGCGGCGCCGACGAGAATACGCGACAATGTGGGAATTCCGATCGAACTCGCGCTTGCCGCCGTCGATCAGCGTCTGCGCGACGAAGGAATCCGCAACGACGTGTCGCTCGTCGTCAGCGGCTCGATACGCAGCGCGTCGGACGTCGTCAAGGCGGTCGCGCTTGGAGCCGACGCTTGCGGAATAGCGACCTCCGCGCTTATCGCGCTCGGTTGCAGACTTTGCCGTTCGTGCCAGCTTGGAAAATGCAACTGGGGAATCGCGACGCAACGACCAGAACTGGTTAAAAGGCTTGATCCAAACGTCGGGGCGAGGCGGCTCGTCAACCTGATGAACGCTTGGCGGCGCGAAATCAAAGAAATGATGGGCGGAATGGGCATTAATTCGATCGAGGCGTTGCGCGGAAACCGCATGATGCTGCGCGGGCTCGGCTTAACGGAAAAAGAACTCGAAATACTTGGAGTTTCCCACGCCGGAGAGTAATCTCCTTTTGAACGATAAGACTCGAAGAACCGATTTCATACTCTAGGACATGGCGAAACATGACGACCATCAATACGGCTGGGCTGGATCATCAAGCGATTAATGAAGAACTCCGCAAGGCGGAGCGCTCCTGCTCGCTCGTCGGCTGTCTCGGGCAGCGTTTTATTGCGGCGGGAGCGTCCGATAAGGAAATCGTCGTCGAGGGAACGCCCGGCAACGCGCTGGGCGCGTACCTCAACGGGGCGAAAATCATCGTTCGCGGCAACGCCCAAGACGCCGTTGGCGACACGATGAACGAAGGACTGATCGCCGTTTACGGAAACATAGGAGACGCGGCGGGATACGCCATGCGCGGCGGAAAAATTTACGCGAAGGGAGACGCCGGATACCGCGTCGGCGTCCATATGAAGGCGTATCGCGACAAGATACCCGTCGTCGTAATCGGCGGTAAAACGGGCAGTTTTCTCGGCGAGTATCAGGCGGGAGGCGTGATCGTCGTTCTGGGGCTGACCTCGAAAAAAGGCGAAATCGTGGGCGACTATCCCTGCGCGGGCATGCACGGGGGCAAATTGTTCCTTCGTTCCGACTGCTCCGGAATCGAGTTTCCCAAACAAGTTACGGCGAGGCTCGCGACGACCGACGATATCGACGAACTCAAGGGGTACGTCGCGGAATTCTGCGCGCTTTTCGAATATGATCTCGAAGAAATACTCGACGCTCCGTTCACCGTCGCGACGCCGGACGTCGCCAATCCATACAAACAGATGTACGTCGCCAACTGAACGCGACGACATTTCAAACGAGCGCGGTTCCGCGCCGGGAGAAGGCTGTGAAATATTCAAAAGAAGAAGTGTTGGAATTCGTTCGCGAAGAAGACGTAAAATTCGTCCGTCTGGCTTTTTGCGACGTATTCGGCGCGTTAAAAAACATCGCCGTCATGTCGGACGAACTCCAACGCGCGTTCGACTTCGGTATTTCGTTCGACGCGTCCTCGATCGCGGGATTCGGGGACGAGCGGCGTTCCGATCTCTTCCTCAAGCCCGAGCCTGACACGCTCACGATTCTGCCTTGGCGTCCGGAACACGGACGCGTCGTTCGTATGTTCTGCAAAATCGAACGACCCGACGGATCCCCCTTTGAAGCGGACACGCGTTATCTGCTCAAAAAAGCGGTCGCGGACGCCCAAAAACGCGGCTGTCGCTTTTATTTCGGATCGGAGCAGGAATTCTACCTGTTCGAACTCGACGAACGCGGCAAACCGACGAAAATCCCTTACGACGACGCGGGCTATATGGACGTCTACCCCGCCGACAAAGGCGAAAACGTCCGAAGGGAAATTTGTCTGACTCTTGAGCAAATGGGGATTCATCCGGAAAGCTCTCATCACGAACAGGGACCCGGACAAAACGAAATCGACTTCCGCTTCGCCGATCCGCTGACGTCCGCCGACAATACGACGTCGTTCCAATTCGTCGCGAAAACGATCGCGCGACGAAACGGTCTATGCGCAGATTTCTCCGCCAAACCGCTTGAAAAACGCCCCGGCAACGGATTCCACGTTAATTTGTCGCTCGACGCGCCGGGCGTTCCCAACGCGTTTGAACAAACCTTGGCGGGAATACTCGACAAAATCGAAGACATAACCGCTTTTTTAAATCCGACGGAAGACTCTTACAAGAGACTGGGGCAAAATCAGGCGCCGCGCTACGTCTCCTGGGCGCGGGAAAATCGGTCGCAACTCGTTCGCATTCCGGCCGCGTCGCGAGAATTCAAACGACTGGAACTTCGGTCGCCCGACCCGACCGCCAATCCCTATTTGACTTTTGCTCTCCTTATTTACGCCGCGTTGCATGGAATCGACGTCGACCTCGCCCCCGGCGAGGAAGTCGACGTCAATATGTATCAAGCCGGAGCCGAAACGCTTGCGACGTTTCGCAAATTGCCCAACGACCTGGAATTGGCGAAAAAAATCGCCGTCGAAAGCGAGTTTGTCCGACGGCATGTTCCCGAAAGCGTCGTCGACTGCTTTTGTCGCAATTGACGACCACTCGAAACGGAAAGATTGGAAATGGGTCTGAAAGAACGAACTTATCGCGTTCTGATCGTGTCGGCGGCCGCCGATTTTAACGCCGTCGCGCCCGCGCTGTTTCCAAAATCGAAATTCGACGTCGTCGCGTTCGTTTCAAACGTCGCGCAGGCGAAAAGATTCGTCGCGGAGCAATCGTATGATTTTGTCGTCGTCAATTCGCCGCTTCCGGACGATTCAGGAGTCCAGTTTTCCATCGACGTCAGCGAGTCTCCCTCGACAATCGCCGCAATCCTGATTCGCAACGATCTTTACCTCGACGTCTGCGCGAAAACGACCGAACGCGGGGTATTCGCCATTTCCAAGCCAACCTCGCCCGATATGATGGCGACCGCGTTGCAATGGATGACCTGCGCCAGAGAACGACTGCGAAAATTCGAGAAAAAAACGCTTTCGCTCGAAGAAAAAATCGAGTCGATCCGCTACGTAAACCGCGCCAAACTCCTTCTCGTTCAAGAACTCAATATGGATGAAGCGCAAGCACACCGCTATATCGAAAAACAAGCGATGGACAGGTGCGTTCCTAAAATCGAAATAGCCAAAGAAATCATCAAAACGTATTCCTGACGCGTCGTCAAAGCAAAAATTCGGAACAGGCGGGTTTCAACGCAAAATAGAGCGGCTTATCGCAATTTCGTCGAACGGCTTCTGGAAGAGCGTCGACGCTCGATTTCGCTCAAAAACAGTAAAAAAAAATCTCGCTCAAGTTGACTTCCCTTCGTACCGTTCTTATAATGATACAATAGTCGTTTTTACCGGCCGATTGTGCAAAGTTTTACTTGTCTTTGCGCCGTCGGAGGGCGTTTTCGACAACCATTGTTTTTTTTATGAGAAAGGTTTGCAAATGCGCAACGCTTCAATTAGGGGAGGACGCGCAAAACGCGGCGGTTTTACGCTGGTTGAACTCCTCGTCGTTATCGCGATCATCGGTATTTTGATCGGCTTGTTGCTCCCGGCCGTCCAGGCGGCTCGCGAAGCGGCAAGGCGTATGCAATGCACCAACAACCTCAAACAGATGGGGTTGGCGTTCCAAAATTATCACGACGTCCACAAGAATTTCCCCCTTGGCGCCATTAAAGGGAACTACGGATCCTACGGAACTCTCTCCGGTCGTAACTGGCGTCTATTCATTCTTCCGTTCGCCGAACAGGAAACTCTCTATTCTCAACTCAATTGGAACGGGTATGTGGCTAATTCCCGTTGGGTCGGCGGAGCGTTTCTCAACAACAAAGTTTTAGAAAAAAAGGTCGTCGACCTTTACGTCTGTCCAAGCGCGTATTGGAAAAAGGTCGTTAAAGACGCGCAGTCAAACGCTTTCTTTGATGCAAACGGTTCGCAAATCGCCAACTATACGGGCATTGTCGGCGCGTCTCCAGACCCCGCGGGACGCGCGAGCAAAATCAAGACAATGGATACGGGCGTGGTTGCGGACAACGGAGCGCTTACCTACAACGATTCGCGCGGAATGAGTTCGATCGTCGACGGAACCTCCAACACTTTTATCGTCGGCGAACAGGCGGGCGTCAACGAATACGGTTGTCCGTACAGCGCCAACTACGAAGGCGCCTGGGCGGGTTGTAGTCTGGGCAAAAAGTTTAGCGAATTGAGTACCGGCGAACACTTATACGGCGGGGGACTCACCACCGTCTACAAGGGACCGAACTATCGTTTGGCGAGTCCTTCAAGCCCGGACGGTCCCAACGGCGAAAAAATAAACCAATCGTACGTGCTCAACACTGTCTTCGATTCCAAGCACGGCGGCGGATGCAATATGCTTCATATCGACGGAAGCGTGGTCTTCGCATCCGAATCGATGAGCGAGGAAGTCTTCCGCGCCATGTGCTCGCGCGACGACGGACAGACGAATCAACAGTGATCGACGAACAACTGACTGCAAATTTTTAGCTTAGGAGAATTACTAACAATGAATAAACGTGCTCATGGCTTTACGTTGGTCGAATTGCTCGTCGTGATCGCGATCATAGGCATTTTGATCGGACTTCTTCTCCCCGCCGTCCAGGCGGCTCGAGAAGCGGCGAGAAGAATGCAATGCACCAACAACCTTAAACAGATCGGCTTGGCGTTCCAGAACTACTACGACGCGCACGAAATGTTTCCCGGCGCCCAAATGCGAGTAGGTATGGATTTCGACTACGGGTCAAGCTTGGTCAGACTCCTACCCTACATCGAACAAACCGCCTTCTACGATATTTTGTCGAAAAAATTTATCAAGGCTTCCGAAGACCCCGACAAATGGACTACGAGCGGCGGATACGTGATGAGCGGCGTCAACTCCGCGAAAGACTCTAAAGGCAAATGGGTTGCCGAGAACAAAATCCCGACTTATTCCTGCCCGTCCGACGGTTTCGCGAACAGTCCTCGGTCAATGTCGACTTCTCAGGGCTGGCCCGTCTTCTACGCCGCAAATTACGCGGCGAGCGCCGGTCCGACCCAATGGGGCGGTTTGTCGCAACCCGCTTGTCCGTCGTCTGTTACATGGTATAACAACTACACGTCCCAATACACCGACTTGACGTCGCAACCGGCGGGTCCGTTCGGAATTCAATGTTTCCAGACCGATATCGGCGATATTCTCGACGGTCTTTCCAGCACGATCTTCTACGGCGAAATGCGCCCCGAATGCACGGGATTCGCGTGGAGCGGCTGGGTCTTTAGCGATCCCGACGGATTTATGTACACGTCGATTCCAATCAATCACCTCAGCAAGGAGCAGACGGAATATCAGGGCACGGGCGCGCAGGATCAGCGTTGCGAAAGCCGTTTCTCCTGGGCGGCGGCTTACGGGTTCAAATCGTACCACGCCGGCGGCGCGAACTTCGTTCTTGGCGACGGCGCCGTGCGTTTCATCTCCGACACAATCGATATGAAAACGTATCAATATCTCGGCGACCGACGCGACCGTCAGTCCGTTTCCGTTCCGTGATAACGCATAAGGTGGACGCCATGAGAAGTTTACTACTATTGAGCGCGTTGACTTGCGCGTTAATCGCGACAAGCGGATGCGGCGAATCGGGTTCTTCGGGCAGGGCGAAATTCGTTCCGGTTGAAGGAGTCGTTACGATCAACGGCGAACCGGCGGCGGGAGTCCAGGTTGCGTTTTGTCCAAAGCAGATCAATCCCAAAATGCTCGAAGAGTCGCTCGGAACGACCGACGCCGAAGGAAAGTTTACGATAAAAACCGGAGAAAAAGACGGTTGTCCCGAAGGCGATTATTTCGTCGGATTTTCCAAGATCGAGGGAACGGAGCAACTGCTCATACGGTATTGCCGTCCTATCGATTCGGGTTTTTCGGTCAGCGTGTCCGCGTCGATGGAATCGCCAACGTTCGACTTAAAATAACGTTCGACGCTTCGCTCGTCCGGCATAAAAACAGAGACGTTCCGACGGCTTTAAGCGAAGTCGGACGTCTTTTTCTTTGGCGTTCTTCCAAACGAATCCGACGTTTGCGTTCGGAAAACCGATTTGTCCACAAATTTCAGACAGGAAATATCGATATGAAGAAAAACTTTACGATTCTTCTCCTCGTTTTACTCGCGTTCTGCGTCGTCGCGACCGGTTGCGCGAAGAAAAAAACGTTTGTTCCCGTCGAAGGAACGCTGACCTTAAACGGCGAGCCAGTCGAAGGCGCCACCGTGTGTTTCGTTCCCGTCGACGGAAACGTCGGCGCGGCGGCTGCCGGAACAACCGACGCGTCCGGACATTTCACCGTTACCACCGGTTCCGACGCGGGTTGCGTTCCCGCCGATTATAAAGTTACCGTCTATAAAATCGAAACGTCCGGCGATTCCATTCTGACGGCGAAAGCCGCGAACAAATTCCCAGGGCAATTCGCCGATCCGGAAAAGTCGGGTCTTACCGCGACCGTTACCAAGAAGATGGAACCGCTTAAATTCGATTTGTCGAATTGACGGAACCGAGAACGCAATCGCGTCGTCTATGAACAAACGCCGAAAGAGCTCTGTGAAAAACTCTTTCGGCGTTTGTGTTTCGTAGTTCCGCGCAGCCGACCGTCGCGCGCGACGACAAGAAAGGATTTGATCAGCAGAGCGTCAAATCCAAGGCTATTTTAGCGCGGAAGAGGGACAAATGGTATTCAGTTTACAACGCGGCAAGAAAGTTTAGTCGAAAGATCTTGCCGAAAGCCGAGGACGTCCTTAACGACGATCGGTTCGAATGAACGTTCGCGCGGCGAGTCGGTTCGAGAATCAAGTCTGGGCGCGCCAATCGGGAAAAGCCGTATTGGCGCGCCGCGTTGTGTTTGCCCAACCGCTACGATTTCAAGCGTTTCCAATCGCGGCCTTGTTCGCAAGCGACCATCAGACAAGATCCGTCTATTACCGCGCGGTAACGAGAAACGTCCCGTCGATAGGATCGCGACTATCCTCAAGCGCGGACTGCGGCGACTTCTTGGTCGATCGCCGCTTGAATTCTCTTCATCGCGCAATCGCAAGAAAGATCGCCTATCGACTGCGAACCGACGACGACGCACTCGTTATGCATCGCGGAAAACGCGACGTCCAAATCGACGGCGGCGACGTACCCCTTGGCGTTGACGTAGTCGGAAATGTCGGACACGAACTTTTCGCCAAGCTCGGCGTTGTTTTCCGCGCATACGGTTACGGTGATCGGAACGCGTTTCGCGTCGGTTCCGCGCATCGCGGGAATCTTCGCGTCAAAGACCTGACTACGGTTTTGATAGGTCGTGTGCAGGAGTTCATGCGCTTCATGGCTGCCGGGACCGCCGCCAAGATGCTCTTCGTAACACTTGGAAACGAGGTAATTGTCCTGCGATTTTTGGAGTTGCGCGGATTTATCGGCGACGTACATGCCCGCCTGACGACGCGCGCGAATCGCGTTGGTAGCGCCAACCGGCTGACCTCCGCCTGAAATACATCCGCCGGGACACGCCATGACTTCGACGAAATCGTACCGCGCTTCGCCCGTCCTGATCTTTTCAATCAGCGTCTTCGCGCTGGCAAGACCGTAAACGACGGCGATATTGACTTCGCCGACCGGCGTGTCCAACTTCGCCTCCTTAATTCTCTCCATGCCGCGAACCGCTTTGAAATCAACGTTCGTAAGCGTTTCGCCAGTAACTTTCTCAACGACGTAACGAAGAGCCGCTTCCATAACGCCGCCGGAGGTGCCGAAGATAACGCCCGCGCCGGTCGAGAATCCGAGGGGCATGTCAAACGCTTCCGGCTCGAGTTCGTTAAGCTTGATTCCAAGCGAGCTAATCATGCGTTGTATTTCGCTCGTCGTGATAACGATATCCGTCTCCGGAATTCCGTCGACCTTGAACTTGTCGAGTTGCGCTTCAAATTTCTTGGCCGTGCAAGGCATAATCGACACGACGACAAGGTCTTCGCGTTTGCAACCAAGTTGTTCGGGCAAAACTTTTTTGGCGACCGATCCGAACATCGCCTGAGGCGAACGGCAGGAGGAAACGTTCGGAAGCATTTCCGGATAATACGTTTCGCAGTACTTGACCCACGCGGGACAACAGCTCGTAAAGAGCGGCAAGTTCTCTTTTTTCGTATAACGTTCGATGAACTCGGTCGCTTCTTCGAAAATCGTCATATCGGCGGAGAAGCAGGTGTCGTAGACGTGCTTGAACCCCATAAGCTTAAGGGCGGCGACAAGTTTGCCCGCGTAGTTTTCGCCCGGCTGAGCGCCAAACATTTCGCCGACAGCGACGCGAACGGCGGGCGCGATTTGAACGACGACCGTCTTCGTCGGGTCGTAAAGAGCCTTCCAAACCTTGTCGCGATCTTGTTTCGCCGTAAGAGCTCCGGTAGGACACACGGCGACGCACTGACCGCAGTTGACGCATTCGACGTCGCCAAGTCCCGCGCCAAACGCGGGAACGACCTTCGCGTTGGAGCCGCGATTGGCGAAATGAATCGCGCCGATTCCCTGAACTTCAGCGCAGACGCGAACGCAATCGCCGCAAAGGACGCACTTGTTCGGATCTCGTTGAATCGAAGGCGAACTCGTGTCGATTGGCTCTAGTTTCTCGAGCTTCTTATATCGAATTTGCTCGACGCCAAGTTGACGCGCCACCGACTGCAATTTACAGTTCGCGCTACGGACGCACGTCGGGCATTCGGTGTTATGGTTGGCGAGCAGTAGTTCGACGGCGACTTTGCGCATCGCGCGAATTTCTTTGGTATCCGTATGAACCTTCATTCCGGGAGTCGGCGCGGTCGAACACGACGCCATGACCATATTCGGACGACCGTTGACGCCTTCGACTTCGACAAGGCATAGACGGCACGCGCCGTAAATGCTCAACTCGGAATGATAGCAGAACGTCGGAATCTCGACGCCGGCTTTACGTATGACTTCCAACAAGTTGCGTTCGTCGGTAAATTCGACTTCGCGACCGTTGACCGTTAAAATTTTCTTTTCCGACATTATTTCTATCCTCCCTCCGTTCACAGTCCCTTCACCGCGCCAAATTTGCACTTCGTCTTGCAAGCGCCGCACTTAATGCACTTCTCGGCGTCGATTTTATGAGGCTTTTTGATTTCGCCGGAAATCGCCCCGACGGGACAGCCTTTCGCGCACATGCCGCACCCCTTGCATTTTTCCGGATCGATCTCGGGTCGCGCGAGCGCCTTGCATTCGCCGGTCGGACAAATTTTCTTAACGACGTGCGCTTCGTACTCGTCGCGGAAATAGCGCAACGTCGAGAGGACGGGATTCGGCGCCGTCTTTCCGAGCGCGCAGAGCGAGCCAAGTTGAACCGCTTTGGCGGTTTCTTCGAGAAGATCGAGCGTCTCGAGCGTCGCGCGCCCTTCGATAATGTCGTCGAGAAGCGCGAGCATTTGCTTCGTGCCTTCGCGACAGGGAACGCACTTGCCGCAAGATTCGTTTTGCGTGAATTGCATGAAGAATCGCGCGATGCGAACCATGCACGTCTGGTTGTTCATGACAACCAGACCGCCGGAACCGACGATCGCGCCCGTCTTTTTGATGGAGTCGTAATCCAACGGAAGGTCGAGAACTTCGGGCGTCAGGCAACCGCCGGACGGTCCGCCAATTTGAACGGCCTTGAAGTCTTCGTCGGTTAATTCGCCTTTGTTGTTCAACACGCCGCCGCCGACGTCGTAAATAATATCGCGCAACGTCGAACCAAACGGCACCTCGATAAGCCCCGTGTTCGCAACGTGTCCGGTCAGGGCGAACGTCTTGGCGCCGGCCGACGTCGGCGTTCCGATTTCCTTATACTTCTCGGCGCCTTCCCTGAAAATGTACGGAACGGACGCGAGCGTTTCAACGTTGTTGATAACGGTCGGCTTGCCGTACAAACCTTTTTGAGCGGGGAACGGAGGTCTCGGAGACGGCATGCCGCGCTTGCCTTCGACGGACGCGAGCAACGCGGTTTCTTCGCCGCAAACAAACGCGCCGGCGCCTTCCATAATGCGAATATGGAAATTAAAACCGGTTCCGAGAATGTTGTCGCCAAGAATCCCGACGCGTTCCGCGTCCGCGACGGCGCGTCGCATACGTTGGACGGCGAGCGGATATTCGGCGCGAACGTACACGACGCCTTCGTCGGCGCCGATCGCTTTGCCGGCGATCATCATCCCTTCAAGAACGGAGTGCGGATTGCCTTCCATCACGGAACGATCCATAAAGGCGCCGGGATCTCCTTCGTCGCCGTTGCAGACGACGTATTTTTTATCGCTCTCGTTCGGGAGCGTGAATTTCCATTTCAAACCGGTCGGGAAACCCGCGCCGCCGCGACCGCGCAGACCGGAGTCAAGCGCGACCTGGCATACTTCTTCGGACGTCATCGCCAGCGCGTTGCGCAACCCTCGATAACCGCCTTTGGCGATATACTCGTCGACGTTTTCCGGCTCGATCGTGCAGTTCTTGAGAACGATGCGCGTCTGTTTCGCGTAGAAAGGAACTTCGTTTTCGTGCTTGCAACGTTCTTTTGTTTTGGGATCGAGATAGGTCAAGCGCTCGACGATCTCGCCTTTTCCAAGAGCTTCGATAATCTCGGACGCGTCTTCGGGCTTAACATGACAGTAGAAAATGCCTTCGGGCTCGATGCGCACCAAAGGACCTTGTTGACAAAAGCCCTGACAACCGCTCTTGGAAATGTAGACGCCGTCGGAAGGCTCGTCTTCTCGTTTAAGCTCCAATACGACCTTTTCGCCCGTCTTTTCAATTTCGACGCGCAACGCTTCGAGAACTTTCAGGGATCCGTTGGAGATGCAACCGGTTCCTCCGCAAACAATAATGCGGCGATGCAATTTCGAAACGCTCTTGTTATACGACTCGGCAATGGCTTCAAGATTAATCAAACTCATGCTCATACTCCTTTGACCGCGGCTTCTTCGGCGATAACTTTGTCAACGAGTTCTTCCGCAATCTTAGGGGTCGATTGTCCGTGAACTTCGCCGTCGACGACCATAACGGGAGCGAGACCGCACGCGCCCAGGCAACTGACCAGTTCGATCGTGAACATGAGATCGTCGCTGGTTCTTTTCTCGTCGCTCAAATTCAACTTGGAATAAAGCGTTTCGAGAAGATCGTGAGATTTCTTAACGTGGCAGGCGGTGCCGTCGCAAAGGCGGAAAATATGCTTGCCTTTAGGATTGAGAGAAAAGTGGGCGTAAAACGTGGCCACGCCGTAAACATGCGCGACCGGAACGCCAAGCGCGGTCGCGACATAACTAATCACGTCTTTTGAAAGATACTTATAGACGTCCTGAATCTGTTGAAGAATCGGGATCAAACGCGACGGATCGTTCTGATTGTTCTCCAAAATTTCGTTTACTTTTGCGAGATAATCGACCATTTTTTTGGTCGCTTCGAGAGTCTCCTGCATTTCGGACTTCCTTGATGTTGTACTACGGATGAGGCGTCACGCTTTTCTGACGAAAAGCAAAAACGTCGCGCTTTCACGCGAGGCTCGCCGGGAAGCGCATTCCCGACGCCCCTTCGGAAGGCGACGCTTCGGGGTTATTATAGCAAAAACGCCAAAAAAAAGCACGGGCGCTTTTGGCTCTTTTTCGATAAAAATTTATTTTTTACCTTAAAAAAATTAGCCGTCTCTAATTCATAAGAGGTCTTCGTCCGTTTTTAACGAGAACGGTACCCCGCGTATTCGTCGAGAAACCCCGACGGGGCGCTAAAAGAGTTGTCCTCCGCCCGACGTTTCAACGCGTAGACGTTTAACGCGTCTCGAACCGTCGTCTTTTCCTTGACAAATGTTTCCAACTGCGCGTAATTTGCGTCGGTCGCAAGAAGCGTTTCGGCGTTGTCGCCGACGCGTATGGTGGCGGAGCTCGGTCGAAACGAGCGAAAACGATTTTCGTCGCGCCCCTGCAGGAGATACAAAACGTCTCCCGCCGCGTTCGCTTTGGCTAAGTCGTATCCAAGGACGTCGCGTTCGTAGAGCGCGATCTCCGCGATCAGACCGCCGCCGCACGTCGGCTTGCGCGTCGCGCGGTTGAAGCAAACAGCCAGTTTCAACGACTTGAACTCGGTGCAGAAATTAAAGTCGCCGCTTGAGTCCATAAATCCGGCGATCGGTCCCTTTCCTCCGTATTCGGGGGCGACCGCGTTAACGATCGCGACGACTTTTCCCTCCCCTTCGGTTTGCGTTTTTTCGGGTCGCGTCATTTTTTTCCACTCTCCGCCGGGTAAGGAGCGGTATCCGACGCCGTTTTCATAATCATAAGCGTTGGAATAGGTTCCGCGCTCGTCGACGACGACGGTCATCGCAAGGACGCCCTTGCAATAGTCGTGCAACCCCCACGCGTCGACGGCGGCGAGAATCGCGTCCGTCGCCGAGGCCGAACAAACCCAAACGTCGATTCCGTTCGCCTGAAGCGCCTTCCACAGCTCTTTCATATTCGCGGAAACGCTCGTTCCCGACGTCCATTCGACGCGAACTTGACCGACGCGAGATTTGATCTCTTTAGGGCTTTCCCAGAGAATACGGCTCGTCTCGACCCGTCCAAATTTTTCACAGGAGCGACGCGCCATCGCGTAGACTTCTCGCTCGGTCATTCCGACAAACCAGTAGATAATCCAGGGATACGCGACCGAATTGTCCTCGACGTCGCAAACCAGATCATAGGAAAGACGCATTTTTGTCGCAAACTCAAACCAGACGGGATCCGAATGGAGATCCGCCAATAATTCTTCCGAAACGCCGTCCGGCGTGAAAGGTCCGTATTTTTTCCACAATTTTGAGTACGCGTCGACAATATCCCCGAACAGATCTTTGTAGGAGCCCTTCATATAACCGAAACTCGAAAGATCGACGTCGGGATCGGACAAGCCGGTAAGCAACACTTCCAAGAGTTTATCCGGTTCGATCGCGAACGCCATCGTTTCAAGCTGATACACTATTAATTGTTCTTCGACGTCGAAAATCGCGGTCGTGTTGTCAAAATCAAAGACGGCGTACGAGTTTTCGTCGTAAGAGGGAGCTCCTTTTCCGCAGGTCGTCAACAAATCGTTGAGCGCGGCTTTAACCTCGGGCGCCCAGTCGTCGCGCTCCAACCGAACGTCCTGCGCGAAAACGCTGGAAAACAAAGCCGGAATCAAAACGACAAACCAACAAAATCTTTTCATCAGACAAACCTCGACCTTACTATTAACCCGATCCAAGTCTATCGAGCCGACGTCCAGACGTCGACGTCTCCGTTGGAATTGAGCGCGTAAATATTTTTAGAGTCGGGAGAAACGGCAATTCCTATAACGAACGTTTCCTCGGCGCGTTCAAGCCCATCGTAAGGAAGACGACCGAGCGAATCGCCGTTCAAACCGAAAAAAAGAACGGGCGAAGATTTTTCGTCTATTCCGTTCGACGCGCTTTTGCCCGCTTCGGCGACGGCGAGCCACTTCTGAGACGAGACGGCTACGGCGATCGGGTTGGCGGCGCCGACAAAGGAATCGTTTAAATCGCCGGAACGCGCCCAGGAATGATCGGAGTTTACGGTTCCGGCGCTCGCGTTAAACGCGTCGACGCGAAAGAGACCGGAATTTGAGACGTAAAGTTCGTTTTCACTCGGCAGATAAGAGATGGAGAAATTTTCTTTGATCGCCGGTTTGAGTCCGGGATAAGCCGAGGCGACGTCGGAATCGCCGATAACGCAATCGGGCGCGGTTTCCTTCGTCTCTTCGCGTTGAAGAGCTTCGATTTTTTTCCAAGAATACCTCCAAACCCTTCCCGATTGGAAATCGGCGACAAAAAGACGCTCGGAAGAAGAGGCAATCCCTCGAATATCGGCGTCCGGAACGGTCAAAATATGTTCCAGACCGCCGAGAGCTCCGTTTTGAGCCGTAAAAATAACGGAATCTCCCTCGCCGGGAACGACGTTGTCGAGAGAGAAACGCAACGACTTAATTTTATTTCCGTAAGCGACAAGAAGAGCGCCGTTGGTCGCGGCGTTTTCGTCGGAAACAAACGCTATGGCGGTCGGATTCTCTTGCGGTTCGTTAGACCAGGAGTCAAGTTTGACGCCTTCGGAGTCGTAAAGGGAAACGCCCGCGGAATCGGCGACGAAAAATTCGTCGTTCCAGCCGGAAGTTATCGCGACGCAGGGCGTCTCCGCCGCTCGTTTGATCGTTTTGCCGAAAACGAACAAGGGATCGGAATCAGCGACGGGGAAAGAGGTCGTCAAATCGTTGTGTCGCGGGGCTGTAAAGACTCCAAACGCGCCCGCCGCGAGCGCGACGACTGTCACTATAGTCAGAACGAGCCACGTCGTTCCGGGTTTTTCCAAAGTCTTTTCGTCGAACACGACGCGATGCGCGTGTCCCGCGGTATCCGTCCACGAATGCTTATGACCAAGCAAAACCTGCGTTTCGTCGCTTTTCTTTTTCATCTCGGGTTCTTCCTGTTCGACATGAGAATTATCCCGGCTATTGCGCGGACAGGGGTCGCGCGGTAAATCCAACAATAATGAACGCTAACGTCGCCCAGCCTAAAATCGTTCTTCCCCACCCCAACGATTGTTCGTCGTCCTTGGTTTTCGGATGTCGCAATCCGAAAAAATACAGGAGAACCAACAGCAAAATCCAGTTCCAGAGACGAAAAACAAGAACGCCGACGATCGCGCTTCCGAAAAGAACGTAAGAACACGTCGCGGCGCGCTTACGCGTGAGCGCGTAAAAAACGTGCCCTCCGTCAAGCTGACCGATTGGAAAAAGATTAATCGTCGTGAGTAAAATTCCAACCCAAGCGGCGACCGCTATCGGATGCATAATCAACGAATCAACCGCGGGATCGTAACCGATCGTCGCTCGAGCGACCCATTGAAACACGAGCGGCTCGCCAAAAACCAGCGTTCCTTCCGGAACTGTCTCCAACGACGCCGGAACAACCGACGAATCGACGATTCCGACGACCAGAAAAACGAGCGTTAGAGCAAGTCCCGCAAGAGGCCCCGACACGCCGACGTCAAAAAGGGCGCGAAGTCCCGGAACGGCGCTCTTCATCCTGATAACGGCTCCAAACGTGCCCAGCGGAGGAATTGGGAGAGGAATAAAATACGGAAGCGTCGTTTCTATTCCATAACGTCTGTTCTGCAAATAGTGTCCCAGTTCGTGGCACGTCAATATCGTCATCAGCGGCGCCGAAAAGTACAGACCGGAGAAGAACGATCCGTCTCCGTAGCACAAAAAGCCCACAAACGTCGTCGTCAACCACGTCGCCGCGTACAGGAACAGCGGGACAAGCCAAAACGGTCGCCGACGACGACAACGCGTCGTCTCGTTTTTCGGACGTTTCGCGCTCGACGCCGGTTCGATCGTCGAGCGGTCCCGCTCGAGCGACTTTATCTCGGCGATTGACCGACGTATCGCGTCGAGCGATTTGTTCGCTTGTTCAAGGTCGCGGTCGTCCAACAACTTCTCCGATTCTCTACGAGGAACGCCGACTTTCGTATTGCGCGAGTTCCGGCGACACGGTCGGCAAATCGTTCGCGTCGACAGTGTTCGGATCGTAACGAAGCGCGTCTTTTTTCGCGCGTTCGCGCTCGTCCAGAACGCGCGTCGCCTCTTCGGAAGCGGCGCAGGCGCAACGCCGTTTTGTCGGTTTCCCGCGCAAATAAGGAACGGCGAAAATCAGACCGAACGCCAAAAAAGCGAAAACGGCGAAAACGACCGTCATAAAAACGCAGCGCGTCTGATCGCCGGGATCAATAACGTCGGCAATAAAGTAAAACATCTCTTCTCCTCTCGCAAACAACGTTCAGATATCCGACTTGAACTTTAAACGACGATCCGAAAGCCGCTCAAAAGCTTCGACGTATTTCTCGCGCGTCTTGAGAACGACGTCGTCGGGAAGCTCGGGAGGAACGGAATTCCGATCCCAACCGGACGCCAACAGCCAGTCGCGGACAAACTGCTTGTCGAAAGACGGCTGCCCCTTGCCGGGCTCGTATAAGTCGGCGGGCCAGAATCTCGACGAATCCGGCGTCAGGACTTCGTCGATCAAAATGAGTTCGCCGTCGGAGGTCGCGCCAAACTCAAATTTCGTGTCGGCGACGATAATCCCGCGCTTTGCCGCGTATTCGGAGCCGCGCTTGAAGACGTCGAGCGACATGGATCGAAGTTTCTCGGCGACGTCGCGTCCGACGCGAGCGGCGGTCTCTTCGAACGAAACGTTTTGATCGTGTCCGGTCTCTTCTTTGGTCGAAGGCGTGAAAATCGGCTCGTCAAGTTTGGAACTTTCGACCAATCCGGCGGGTAATTTCAATCCGCAAACCGTCTGAGAACGCTGATACTCTTTCCAACCGGATCCGGCGAGATAGCCGCGAACGACGCACTCGATCGGCACGACCTTCGTTTTCTCGCAAAGGACGGAACGACCTTCGAACATTTTCAAATCGGTTCCTTCGGGAAACGGCATCTCTTCCACGTTCGTCGTAATAACGTGATTACGGACGCCAAGCGTTTCAAACCAGAATTCCGCAGTCTGATTGAGAACTTTGCCCTTGTCGGGGACGCCGGTCGGAAGAATCCAGTCGAACGCGCTGATTCGATCGGAACTTACGAGGAGAACCTTGTCTCCGAAATCGTAAATATCGCGCACTTTACCCCGTTTGGGCGTCATACCCGGTATCGTCGTCCGCATTACTACGTTAAAGGTCATTTTTCCGTGTCCTATACGCCAGAGAACATTAACCGCGGCGGACTCGTTCCGCCAACCGCCGTCCATTATACGTTCTTTTTTTTCTCGCGCAATATATCGCGCGGCCTTCTTCGCAAAGGGAAAAGACGGCTCTCCACAAGAACTGAGACGCGTTTTTCCGGCAAAACGACGAAATCAATCTTGACGTCGACGCGCGCTTTTCCCATAATTGAAGCAAGAGGGGCGTGAAACTCGCCCGGCGCGAATTATTTGCCGGTAACAAGAACCGGCGTTACACGAAGGGATATCCAATGTCGATCCATCCTAAAAGCGGAGTCTCCGTCTCACTTTCGACTTTACTCGAAGGGGAAAACGTCGCCCCTTTCCGCAACGCGAGCGTCGCCGTTTGCAGTTGCGACGCGCGCGAGCCGCTTGCGGGAGGATTGTACGTCTGTAAAAAGACGGAACCGGTCGCCGCCCTGGAAGACGTTAAAATCGCGGCCGCCAACGGAGCCGTCGCCGCCGTTCTTTCCAACGCTCTTGAAACCGCGTTCGCCGGAGAACAAAGCTCGGAATACGAGGATCATTCTTCCTCGTTCCAAATGATTTTCGTCGACGATCCTCGATCCGTCCACGCGCGCGCCTGTCAAGCGTTTCGCGACTTCCCCCGCGAAAAAAATGAGGATGATCGCCGTCACGGGGACCTCCGGGAAGACGTCGGCTTCGTACATTCTTGGAGGAGTGCTCGCCGAAGCCGGTCAAAGAATCGGATTAATTGGTTCGCTCGGAGTTTACGACGGCGTCAAACTGCATCCCCTCAAAGAGACGACGCCGGAACCCGACGCGCTCGCCGAATTCCTTGACAGAATGGTCGAGAACGGCTGTCAATGCGCGATCGTCGAAACGTCGTCGGTCGCCATCGCGGAAAAAAGAATCGCGGGCGTCGAATTCGACGCCGTCTGCCTTACGAATCTACGTCGCGATCATTTGGACGTCCATCGAACCGTCGATCAGTACCGTCGCGTTAAAATGCAGATTTTCAACTACCTCAAAAAGACGGGCGTGGCGATCTGCAATCTTGACGACCGCGTGACCGACGCCGCGTTGCATCTGGTCGCCCACCCGACTCTCACCGTCGGAATTCAGCCGACGACGTGTTCCGTTTCGGGAACTCCCGTCGAAAGGAGCGTTTCCGGTCAAACGTTCTACATTGTCGCCGGCGCCGACGCGTGTCCCATTCACACGTCGATTATCGGCAAAGAGCACATTTACAACTGTTTGGAAGCCGCCGCGCTTGCTATCGCGTGGAGAATCGATCTCAAAACGGTCGCCAAAGGAATAGAACGCGTCGCGCATATTCCCGGCAGAATGGAACGCGTCGACTGCGGTCAACCGTTCGACGTTTTCCTTGACCGCGCCAATTCGCCGGAAACCCTCGCCGCGACGCTCGACACGCTCCGACATGTGACGTCCGGGTCCCTTTATTGCGTTCTCGCCGCGCCGGACGACGGGGATCGAAGCAAACGACCCGCGCTCGGAAGAACGGCGGAAACGAACGCCGATTACGTCGTGCTCACCAGCGGAAATCACCAGGAATCTCAAAAAGACGAAGCTTTTGACGATATTCTCAAAGGGTTCGAGAAGCCGGAAAACGTCCGCGTCGTCAAGGATCGAAAAGAAGCGATTACCTGGGTTCTGTCTCACGCTTCCCCGGACGACTGCGCGCTCGTCGTCGGACAAGACGTTTCGACGCTTGACGCGATCAACGAAAAATTCGTGCCCGACAGACAATTCATCAAGCACTGGCTCTACGAGAATCAACCTTGCGTCGAGACTTTTTGGTATAATTAGAAGAGTCTGATCTCGCTTTTCAACATAGAACGCGCGCGACGGCTCGAACGCTCGGACGCCGCGTCGTCGAATTTTGACGCTTGCGTCGCCGGAAGCGATCAAATCTGGAATCCGCTCTTTACGAAAAACGCGATCTTCTACGACTCTTTCGCGCTTGATTTCGTCCGCGACGAAAAAAATGACGCGCGCCAAACGCGGAAGTCTCGAAAATCGTCGACCGATACGTCGAACGATTTCGTCGGCTTGCGGACTTTCGTCTTCTCTCGGCGCGAGAATTTGACGGTTTCGCGCGAATTGGAGCGTGTTCTTGGACGCCAGGTTCCCGCGATCGTCGATCCGACGGCGCTTCCAACCGAACAAGACCGGGACGTTCTCGTTCAACTTGATCAATAGCGAACAGGACGCGCGATTCCGCCAAATAAAGCGTGTTAAATGACGTGAAAAATATCGACCGACGCCTAAAGAACGCGTCCTGAAAAGACTCGGCGGAATCGTCGGCAAAAATAACAGACGCTAATTCTCGAAGCCGTTCGGCGCGTCGACCGAAAAAACAAGCGCCCAAAATCTATTATTTCTTATTGCGTTTCCCGGAAAGTTCTCGTACAATAGAAAGCGTCGACGATTTCCGCCGCGAAATCGCTTAACCTTGATCATGCCGCGCAAACGCGCCTAATTAGAAGGACGTCGCCCTATGCAACGCCGCAACTTCCTGAAATACGCCGGGCTAAGCTCGGCGGCTCTAGCCGCGGGTTCCGTCGCGATTGGCGAGGAACCGTCAACTGAAAAACAATATCGAGTCGGTCTTATCGGCGCTGGCTGGTATGGCAAAATGGACTTGTTCCGGCTCCTTCAAGTCGCCCCGATTGAAGTCGTTTCCGTATGCGACGTCGATCGGGAGGCGCTCGACGAAGCCGCGAGAATGATCGCGGAGCGTCAACAATCCGGCAAAGAGCCGAAAAAATACCGCGATTACCGCGAAATGATCGCGGAGAAAAATCTTGATATCGTCCTTATCGACACGCCGGATCACTGGCACGCGCTCCCGATGATCGCCGCCGTCGAAGCGGGCGTCGACGTTTACGTTCAAAAACCGATAGGAGTCGACGTTCTTGAGTGCCAGGCGATGCTCGCCGCCGCCAGAAAAAATAAAGCGGTCGTCCAGGTGGGTCTGCAACGAAGAAGCACGCCGCACTTGATGGAAGCGAAAAAAAAGATTATCGATTCCGGAATGCTTGGAAAAGTCGGACAAGTAGAGATTTTCAGTTACTACGGGGGTCCCGGTCCGGCGTTCAAACAAGACCCCGCGGAAGTCCCGGAAGGATTCGACTACGACTTCTGGTGCGGTCCGGCCCCTAAACTTCCCTATTATCCGTTCTTACGCCGCCGTTCCTGGCGTCAACGCATGGAATACGGGAACGGAACGCTTGGCGACATGGGCGTCCATATGTTCGATATGGCGAGATGGATGCTTAATCTGGGATATCCGAAGCGGATCTTTTCGACCGGCGGTCAATATATCAAAAAGGGCGGCGCGAGCAACTGCGCGGACACGCAAACGGTCGTCTTTGAATACGAGGATCTGGAAGTGATTTGGAATCACCGGACGTGGGCGGATTTACCCGAAAAACGCCATCCGTGGGGCGGATTCTTCTACGGCGAACACGGCGTTCTTAAAGCGAGCGTCTTTGGATACGATTTCCGCCGATACTACAAGGACGAAACGATCAGCGGGGAAGTTCTTTACGAGAACGAAAAGTATCCGGAAGACAAAAACGAGCCGAACATCGAGCTTCACGTCGCGTCGGCGGTTCGAGAGCATATGCGCGACTTCATCGCGAGAATCGAAGACAGAGGGCGGCCTCGTTCCGATATTGAAGAAGGCGCTATTTCCACAATCTGCTGCGTCCTGGGCAATATCTCGCTACAGCTCGGCAGATCGCTCGAATGGGACGCCGAAGTCGGAAAAGTTAAAAACGACGACGAAGCCAACGCCTTGCTTGCGAGAGAATACCGCGCTCCGTGGGTTCATCCGCAAGTTTGATCGCGCGACCGTCGCGAAACGCCGAGCGGAAGCGGGAATATAGTAACAGAAAACGACTGAACTAAAGAAACGTATAAACAAAGGCTATTACCAGTAAAGAGTGAAATAGT
>CAMZEO010000014.1 GCA_947305735.1 uncultured Planctomycetales bacterium
CAATCTTCGAGGAAAACAACTATGACGTCCCACCGTTCAATTTTGGCGCTTGCGCTCTGCGTCGCGGCGCTTGGTTCCGCCTTTGGCGTTTGCTTGCGCGCCGACGAGTCCAAATCGCAGTACGCTTATCAAGAAGCGATCGTCGCCGACTGGATTCGTCAGGAGCGCGATTTCGGACGAGAACTTTCGTCAAAAGAAGCGCTTCAGGCCGCAGTCTCTCGTGGTCGCGACTTTGTCGATTGGGCGGAGGGCGAAGATTGGGTCGACGAAGACGCGTTGAAAGAGCTTGGAGAACTTCTGCGATCGGACGAAAAATATCTTGAAAAAATCGGAACCCCCGTGGAAACGATTCAACGTTACCTGGAACTTCGCCAACGCCTTCGCGACTTGGCTCTGGCGAATCCTGAAGTTTCGGGCCGTCCGATTGTCTTCCTGCAGGAAGAACGTTTCGTCTGGCAAATGTTGCACGAATTTCTCTCGTACTACTATCAGGAATGCGGCTTGAACGGCGGGGGAGTTTACAAACTCAAAAATCCCGGTCGTTCCTTTGAAGTCGAATCGCTCACCGAGGGCAAATTCCCCAAAGGCGTTTTCGAAACGCTTTCCCTGTCTTACGACGGAAAAACGGCATATTTCGCGTTTGCCGATTTCTCCAAAGTACAGCCTGACAATATGCCTAAAACCGACGTTAGAACGTTGCAAGCAGGTCCTTATATTCCGGATTTTGACGTCAATTACATGAAAAAAGTCGACGGAAAATTCCACATTTATAAGCTTAGCCTTGAAAACGGCTCCGTTGAACAACTTACCGACGGTTCCGACGACGATTTCGATCCGACCGAAGCGCCCGACGGTTCGCTGATCTTCATGTCGACGCGGCGCGGCGGATTTGGTCGTTGCCATGGTTATTACGAGCCGTTGCGCGCGCATACGCTCCATAAACTCAACCCCGACAAATCGGTAACTTGTCTTTCTTGGCATGAAACCAACGAATGGCAACCGACCTTTCTCCACGACGGACGCGTTCTTTATACGCGTTGGGACTACGTCGACCGCAACGCGGCTCGACATCACGGGCTATGGACGACCAACCCGGACGGAACCAATTCCGCGATTCTCTACGGAAACTATACGTTCGAAACAAACGCGTGCTATCAATCGAAAGCGGTTCCCAATTCGAACAAAGTCATGTTTATTTCCGGCGCGCACCATCTCGACGTCGGCGGAACGCTTGTCATGCTTGATCCCAATAAGGTTCGATACGATCCAGAAACGGCGGAAGACGATCTAAGTTCGCTCGAATGGCTCACGCCGGAAATTCCCGCTCCGGAAGTGGCGAGAACGGGCAATCAAGTCTGCAAACAA
The DNA here is from genome assembly GCA_947305735.1 of uncultured Planctomycetales bacterium. Lineage (GTDB taxonomy): Bacteria > Planctomycetota > Planctomycetia > Pirellulales > Thermoguttaceae > RUG369. The sequence continues at coordinate 1,366 of CAMZEO010000014.1, forward strand.
TATTACTTCAGCCCCTGGCCGCTGTCTGAAGACGTCTGGATTACGTCGTACAGTCACGACGCGTTGGGAGGTTATTTGAGCAATACGACGACAAGCGGGAAACTTGGGATTTATTATCGCGACCGATTCGGCAATCTTGAATTGCTCTATCAAAACGACGCCAACGAAGAATCGTGTCTGTACCCGATTCCAATCGCCGAACGCGAGCGTCCTCAAATCATTCCTTCTTCTTTGCCGAAACTCAATCCCAACGAGCCCGAACCGGAAACGGGAACGTTCGTTCTTTCCAACGTATACGAAAGCCTCAAACCGTTCCCCAAGGATCGTAAGATCAGAGAACTGCGCGTTATTCAGTTACTCCCGAAAGCTCCCGACTATCGCGGCAACAATCCGACGGTCGGTCATACGGGCTCGGCCAACGCGCGCGCCGTTCTTGGGTCCGTTCCTGTTGAAGAAGACGGAAGCGCGCATTTTACCGTGCCCGCCAAATTGCCCGTCTATTTCCAGGCGATTGACGAAGAGGGGCGCGCGGTGCAATCGATGCGCAGCATTGTTTACGTTCAGCCGGGCGAGAATCGAGGTTGCGTCGGATGTCACGAGCAGACGTCGACGACCCTGACAAACGAATCGAAACAGAATCTGGCGTCGTTGCGAGGTCCGTCCGACCTGATCCCCGCCCCGGAGGACGCAAAACCGTTTTCCTATCCGCGTTTTATCCAACCGATTTTGGATCGTCGTTGCGTCGAATGCCACGACGGATCAGAAAACGCCAAGGCCGGTCCTACGCTCACCGGAGAAAAAACGGCGCGTTATACGCGGAGTTACGACGAATTGCGAGACTATCTCAAATGGTACGAATGGGGCGGAAATAACTATCGCGAAATCGCCACGGTCCCCGGCGAATGCGGCGCAGATATCAGCCCGTTGTCCAACGTTCACCTTGACGATAATCACAAGAGTATAGGCTTAACCGACAGGGAACGTCGCGATTTGTATCTTTGGATGGACGCGCTGATTCCTTTTTACGGCGTATACGACGAACAACAACAAGCGTTGCAACAAGACGGTCAAAAAATCGCCATGCCGAGTCTGCAATAAGGTTTAACCTTTTATTGATCCGTTCCTGAACATTACAACCATTACTGCGGAGATTTGTTTAATGTCTCGTTTTTCTCTCCTCGGCGCTTTTCTCGTCTTAATCGCCTTCTGCGCGAGCGCGGCGGCGAACGACCCGCTCCGCGCGCCCGCCAATCCGCTTATCTCGGTTGATCCTTATTTTAGCGTCTGGTCAAATACGGACGACTTAGCAGATTCCTTTCCCGTTCACTGGACGGGAGACATTAAAGCGATGGTCTCGTTCGTAAAAATCGACGGTAAAAACTATCGAATAATGGGCAGATGCGCCGATATGGACGAACTTGCCGCCAAAATGACGCAAACAAATCGAACCGTTCGCGCGACTAATACGACATACGAGTTTAAAGACGCTGGCGTTCTTATCACGCTAAATTTCATGAACCCTAATCTTCAGGACGATCTCGACGCTTATTCGCGACCAACGACCTACTTGACGTGGAAGGTCAAATCGATCGACGGAAACAAACATAACGTCGCAATCTATTTTGACGCGACCGCCGAACAATGCGTCGAGAACGTCGAACAAACCGTCGTCGGGAGCAGGGACAATACGGAACGTCTTGACGTTTTAAAACTTGGAACCGACGAACAGCCGATTCTCGAAAAGTCTGGTGATCGAATTAGGATCGACTGGGGCTACTTCATTGTCGCGGTCGAAAAAGGCGCTTCGCAAACGGCGATCTCTTCCGACGTCGCCGGAAGAACCTCGTTCTTAAAAAACGGCGTTTTGCCTGAAAAAGATGACGTTGATTTCCCAAGAAAAGCAAGGGAACGTTGGCCGGTTCTCGCCGTCAAATTCGATTGCGGAACAGTGGCGGACGAAATTGTTTCAAAACGTCTTATTCTCGCCTACGACGATATTTATAGCGCCGAATTCATGGAGGAACGTTGCCCGGCTTATTGGCGTCGCAATGGAATGACTACCTCGGAGATGTTGGAGATCGCTAACGAACAATATGAGGATCTCTGTAAACGTTGCGCGGAATTCGACAACAAACTCTGGAATAAGGCGACTACCCTTGGCGGCGAGAATTTCGCTAATTTGTGTTCGCTCGGATATCCGCAGTCAATGTCGGCGCAAAAACTGCTCGTTCTTCCAAACGGCAAAATCGCTTGCGTCGCCAAAGAAAACAACAGCGGCGGTTTTATCGCGACCGTCGACGTTCTCTATCCGACGGCTCCTATTTTTATCGCATTCAATAAAGAGCTCCTCAAGGCGACGCTTGTTCCCCCTCTTGAATACGCGGCTTGCGGACGTTGGCCGTGGCCGCACGCGCCCCACGATCTTGGCTATTACCCCAAAATGAACGGGCAAATCTACGGAGGGGGTGAAAAAACGGAAGAAAAGCAAATGCCCGTTGAAGAAACGGCAAATATGCTAATTCTTTGCGACGTCGCCGCCAAACTCGACGGAAACGCCAATTTCTCTAAAGAGTACTGGAAACAACTGGACAGTTGGGCGGAATACCTTATCGCCAAAGGACTTGATCCGGAAGATCAGCTCTGCACCGACGATTTTGCCGGACGCCTGGCGCACAACGCGAACCTTTCGGTCAAAGCGATCGTCGCGCTCGCTTGTTTCGCTGACCTGTGCGAATACGCAGGTAAAAAGGAATCCTCGCAAAAATTCCGCAAAACAGCGGAAGAATTCGCCGCGCGATGGACAGAAATGGCGGAAACAGACGATCATTACGTCCTAACGTTCGATAATCCCGATTCGTGGAGTCAGAAATATAATCTCGTCTGGGACAAAGTTCTCGACCTAAAACTGTTCCCGAAAGAAGTCGCGCAAAAAGAAGTCGCCTTCTATAAAACTGTTACAAACGAATACGGACTTCCGCTCGATTCGCGCAAGGAATTCACAAAAGTCGATTGGGAAGTTTGGACGGCGACGCTTGCCGACAGTCGCGAAGATTTTGACGCGCTCATGGACGGCGTTTATAAATTCGTCAATAAGACGGAACCGCGAGTTCCTATGACCGACTGGTACCACACCGATTCCGCCAAAGAATGTAATATGCACGCGCGTTCGGTAGTCGGGGGATTCTTTATGAAGTTCCTTGAAGATGGAATCAAGAAAAACTGACCAAAGCGAACGTACGTTTGACAATCGCTGAAAAAGTCGCGCCGCGCGACGAATCATTCGCCATGCGACGCGGTTTTTTCTGTTTGAAAAATCAATCTGATCGTCCGGACCAGGAAGCGTCCTTCTCCTTAACGCTAATCGATTTGGACAGCTTATATTCAATAGAATCGCATAAAGCAATCCAGCTCGCTTCCACTACGTTTTCGCTTACGCCGACAGTATTCCAGCGTTCCTCTCCGTCTTTACTTTCGATGATGACGCGCGTCGTCGCCGCCGTGCCTGCGTCTGAATTCAAAACGCGGACTTTATAATCGACGAGTTTCATGTCGCGCAATTCGGGAAAGATCGGTTCCAACGCTTTACGCAGGGCGTTGTTGAGCGCGTCGACGGGACCGTCTCCCTCGGCTACCTCGTGCCGAATTTCGCAACGCCTTCCAACGCGGAGTTTAACCGTCGCGACTGTTGCTTTCGTCGTTAGAGCGTCGTTGACGTCGGTCACCACGACGCTCGTCTGAAAATTAAGTCGGCTGAAGCTCGGAACGAATTCTCCTTTGACCTTGCGCACCAGCAACTTGAAAGAACCGTCCGCCGCTTCGTATTGGTATCCTTGATTCTCCTTTTGCGTGACTCTGTCGAGAATCCTGGAAATGGTTTTTTCGTCAAGAGTATTGTCGTCCTGAAGATTATATTTCTTCAAAAATGCGACGATATTCGCTTTACCTGACAATTCGCTGACAAGAACGCGTCGTTCGTTCCCAACCGATGCGGGAGAAACGTGCTCGTAAGAAGAGGAATTGCGATTAATGCCGCTCACGTGCATACCGCCCTTGTGCGCGAACGCGCTGACGCCAACGTAAGGTTGGCTGGGATTCGGATTGACGTTGGTAAGCTCGTACATAAATCGGGAAATAGCGGTCGCGCGTTCGAGAGCGCCCGGCTTGAGAACCTCGTAACGCCCGTTCTTTTTAAAAGTTAAATTTGCCGCTACAACCAACAAGTCCGCGTTGCCGCAACGTTCGCCAATTCCATTAATCGTCCCCTGAACAAGCGTCGCGCCCGCGTCGACCGCCGCTAAAGAATTAGCGACGGCAAGACCGCAATCATTATGCGCATGAACGCCAATTTCAAAGATTCGCCCGGACGCCGCTTCGCGCGTTGCCTTGATCGCGGCGACCGTCCCGGCGGAAATCTCTTCCGGAGTCGATCCCCCGTTCGTGTCGCAAAGAACGACGACTTCAGCGCCGGCGCGCGCCGCGACGCGCAATGTCTCCAACGCATATTCGGCGTTATATTTCCATCCGTCAAAAAAATGCTCCGCGTCGTAAAAAACGCGCTTGCCGGATGAAACGATCCATTGAATCGTTTCATCGATCATTGCGAGATTCTCGTCAAGAGAAACGCATAGAGCCTCTCTCGCCTGAAACGCCGACGACTTGCCCACAATCGTCGCTACGGAGGCGTTCGAAGCGACAAGTTGAGCAAGACCAAAATCGTCGGTCGGAGCGACTCCTTTGCGGCGCGTCATGCCAAACGCGCAAATAATCGCAGATTTGAGAGTCTTTTCCGCAATGCGCTCAAAAAACGCTCTATCCTTTTCGTTCGAGGCGGGATAGCCGCCTTCGATGAAATCGATTCCGAAATCGTCGAGACGATAAGCGGCGGAAAGCTTGTCGTTTAAAGAAAACGAAACGCCTTCCGCCTGCGCGCCGTCGCGCAACGTCGTGTCGTAAAGTTTGATACGAACCGGAATGGAAGTCATTAAACTGCAATCCGCGTTTAAAGAGTCTCTTCGTCAAATTCTTTTTGTAAATTCGCGCGTCCTACGGCTCCATGTTCCGCGTCAACGACGACTCCAACGCAACGTTCGCTCAAACTGATAACGCTAACGTTGACGCCGCTGTCGCCAAGCGTTTTGAACATGCGATAGGCCAAGCCGGTATGACTGCGAAGACCGGAACCGCGAACGGTCAGTTTCGCGACATGAGTGTTGGATTCTACCCGACACCCGCAAGACGCGCAAATCTCTTCCGTGATTTTTTGCACGGCGTCGATCTCCTTGCGAGCAACAGTAAACGTGATATTCGCGAGATTGTCGCGTCCGACGCTTTGCACGATCATATCGACGATAGCGCGTCCTTCGGCGATTTTGTCAAACACTTCGGCGGCTAGTCCGGGTCTGTCGGGAACGTCGCAGAGCGTAAACCGAGCCTGATTGTCGTCAAGAGCGACGCCTTCGACGACAACGTCCTCCATTCCGGTAAGGTGAGAAATCAAATGAGCGGAAACCCCGTTTTCAAGGGATCCGTTCGCGTCGACTTTGACCGACGCGTTCGTTTTCGTCCGATCGACGGTCGGCTCGCGTTCCAACTCAAAAGCCGCGTGAACGGCGCGCAGGGCTTCCACCGCGTCGTCGCGCTTAAGCAACGCGGAAATCTTAATATCGCTCGTGGCAATCATCAGTATATTAACGCCCCGTTCAAAGAGCGCGTGAAACATCTTTTGAGCCACGCCCGTTTGTTTTTCCATACCAAGCCCGACTGCGGAAACCTTCGCGACATTTTCATCAACCTCGTATCCTTCCGCTTCAATTTCAGACACAACTTTTGCGGCTACCTCGGAGGCTTTAAACGCGTCGTCGCTTTGAACGGTAAACGATATGTCGGTCTTGCCCTTGGAACTGGAATTCTGAGCGATCATGTCGGTCGGAATTTTCGCGTCGGCAAATTTTTGGAATAACTTCATGGATACGCCCGGTTTATCCGGCGCGCCGAGAATCGTAACAAGGGCTTCATCCTTCGCCAAAGCGACGCCGCAAACGGGCATATCGTCCCGTTCCGACTCGGGACCGATAACGGTGCCCGAATTGTCGCTGAAGCTACTTCGGACTTGAACCAAAACGCCAAACTTCTTCGCAAATTCAATGGAACGGCTGTGCATAACGCCCGCGCCCATGCTGGCAAGTTCAAGCATCTCGTCGTAGCTGATTCGCTCAAGCTTGCGAGCGTCGGGAACAATTCTGGGATCTGTCGTATAAACGCCGTCGACGTCAGTATAAATATCGCATCGGTCAGCTTTAAGCGCCGCCGCCAGAGCAACCGCCGTAGTGTCGCTGCCTCCGCGACCCAACGTCGTAATGTTGAGGTCGTCGTCCACGCCTTGAAAACCTGCGGCTATGACAATTTTACCCTCTCCAAGCGCCCTGCGCATGCGATCCGTCGAAATCGAACGAATTCGCGCCTTGCTATAAGTCGCGTCCGTTCTAATGCCAATTTGGGCGCCGGTAAAACTGACAGCCTTATGCCCAAGCGATTCCAAAGCTATCGCCATAAGCGCAATCGTAACCTGCTCGCCCGTCGACATGAGCATATCCATCTCGCGAGTGTTGGGACGGGAGCTTATTTCCTTTGCCAAACTGATCAGGTGGTCGGTCTGTTTGCCCATCGCGCTAACGACCATGACGACTTGATTGCCAGCGCGCGTCTCGCGTATAGCCTTTCGAGCGGCGGCGAGAATTTTCGTCGTGTCGGCCACGCTCGTTCCGCCAAATTTCTGCACAATCAACGCCATCGGTAACATCCTTTCTCATAAAATCGCCGCGTCGTCCGTTGGCGGGGAATCGACGCCGCATTGATGTAATTCGGGTGGTATTATACCCAATTTATTGACAAGTACAAGTAGAAGGCGGGGGTGAAAAGAGACCTTGTTGACTTCTCTCGGGAGGAGAATTAAAATTAGGTTGGGGAGAAAACCGTAACGGAGCGATCAGATGCCTGTTTTTTACGATCTAAAAAAACTATTCCGGTCTACGCAAACTCGAGTCTTTCTTTACTCGGTCGCGACCGGATCGACGGCAAGCGTTAAAGAACGCGTCGCGCGAGCTATGCTTGATTCGGCGGAAAATCTGGGGGTAATTACGAGCAAAACGAAAATCGTCGAACCGACGAGCGGCGCGGAAGGCGTCGCGCTGGCAAGCGAAGCGGCCAAGAGAGGACTCAATCTGACAATCGTCGCTCCAGAGTATATCGACGCTAAGTATTTGGAACTATTAAACAAATTCGGAGCGAAAATCGAATTGACGTCCGCAAAACTCGGCATGATGGGAGCGGTGGAAGTCGCCAAAAAAATAAGGAACAACGAACCAGACTGCTGGTCGCCCAATATATTCGAAAACCCCGCGAATCCGGCTATCCATGAAACGTCGACCGCGCCGGATATTTGGAAATTAACGGATGGTCGAATCGACGCGTTTATTTGCGCGGTAGGCTCGGGAGGAACGTTCGCGGGGGTCGCAAGATTTCTCAAACGCAAGAATGCGTTAATTCATCTATTGATCGTTGAACCGACGGAATCGCCCGTCATATCGGGTGGAAAACCCGGCTCGCACGGAATCGTCGGAATAGGCGCGGGATTCGTCCCTAAGATACTGGATCCGTCAGTCCCAACCGGAGTCATAACCGTTGCCACAGACGACGCGCGGAAACAGTCGGAACGTCTTGCAAAACAAGAAGGAATCTTAGCGGGGGTTTCAACAGGCGCCAATATCGCCGCCGCGGGCAAAATAGCGGAAATCCCGGAATTTCGCGGTAAAACAATTGTTACCATCGCCTTTGATCGCGGATAACGCGAAGTAACCAAACATAAAACTGCCGATAAAAAAACGAATCGCCCGAGAAGTCGCAATCCGGAACGATTCGTCGCAAGGTAAAAGGCCAACAGTCCGCGTCAAATATGCGAACAATTACTTCCTTATCATGTCTCCCGAACTTTTGTCCGCCGTCATCGTCTGCTCGTCAAAAACTTCTGTTTTACGACTATTCGGAAGATCCCTCTTAACTCGAGAGTAACAATAAGTCGTTTCTTCGCTAAGCAAACTGACGTCTTCCGCAGCCGACTGCAACATCGCTTGAACCTTTTGATTTCCGGGTAGCATCGCTTCAGCTTGAATCCGGAAAACGACCGATTCGCCCGCCTTCAAACAATTGATCTTGTTGAAAAGAACTTTTGATTCTTCTTCAAAAACGACCCCTTGATCTCCCTCGATCGCGATCGGCTTAAGCCCCGTCCCAAGGAACACTCCGGAGTTCACGTCCTGCGCGTCTTTTGTGCCGTTATTTTCAACAATTAGCTCGTAGACGCAACGTTTGCCGACGGCAACCGGTTCTTTAGGCGCTTTAACGCGCATCGCGAGAACGGCGATCGATTCGACCGTCGTCGCCGACTCCGACTGAGCGACCACGCCGCTCTGATCCACGCCGACGACCTCAAAGCGCGCTGTTCCCGCTTTGACGACGCGACAGGTAATATTGAACACGGTTTCTTCATTAGGACGAAGGAAAGGAGCCGACCAGTAGACGCGTCGTTTCTCAGGGTTCTGTCTCGCTTGATTGGAACAAAAAACAGGTTCGACGCCTTCGGGAATCTGAGCCACGACGTCCACGTGCTGAAGCGTCGCGTCCCCAAGATTTCGGACGTGGATTTTTGCGTCAAACTCTCCGTCGACAAACTGCAACTCGGGAGCCTCGACCTCCACGTTCAATTTGCCGCGCAACACGCCGATCTTTTTCGAAGCGTTCGTCTTGACGCCATAAGCGCCGACAGCTTCGACGTCGATCGTAAAGAATTCGTCGGCGACCGTTTTAATCGACGTTTCAATGGTCTTCTCCTCGCCGGCTCTTAAGACGCCGAGCTTTTGCGAAGCTTTATTCTCGCCGGTTGAAACGAACAACTCGACGTTTTCGGCGTCTCCGTTGCCAACGTTGCGAAGTCGGAGACGAAACTTATCTTCAACGCCCCATTCGATTGAATCCCGTCCTTCGATCAACGCCTCAAGAATCGGTTCCTGAACTTCAACGTCGGCGCGGGACGTCTTGCGTTCAAATTCGAAATTGCTAACCAATTCAAAAGCAACGCGTTTCATCGGCGTTACTTTAAGAGCCAAAACTCGCTCTTGTTTGGGATCAAGCGTTCCCACGCGCCAAACGCATCGTTTCGCGTTCGAACGATCGCCAACTTCCACTAAAACTGCCGAACCTACTTGCGCTTCGACGTTCGACGCTTTGACCGATTCCGGAAGATCCGTCGTAACAACTAATTTTCTCGCTGATTCACGACCCTCGTTACGCGCGACAATCTTATAAATCGACTCTTGTCCAACGACAAGTTTTTTGGGACCGATCGTCTCGATCGACACGACAGGAATGCGATTGGAAGAACCGACGTCTCCCGCAACAACGGTTTCGGAAACAACTGCCGCAGATTCCAAAGAAGATTCTTCCAATTTGCGACGCGCTTCAAACCGAGAATCCAACGATTCGAGAGATTCTCCCTCTTCCAAGACCTCGGCTTCAAGATTTGAAGGTTCCGAAACTGTCGACGAATCTAAAAGACCGTTCGCGTCTAAAGCATCCGAGAGGACGGATATTTCGCCGTCCATTTCCTTTTCAGGCACAAACGACCCTTCGTCGTATTCCCCCGCTCCCTCTAGTTCTTCCGATTCTTCTGAATCTTCCTCGTCCAAATCTTTGTCGTCTTCCGTGCTGATGATTTTGGAATCCTTTTTTATTTCCAAAGGCAAGTCAACGTCGCTTGAATCAGATTCGTCATAGATTAGTTCAAGCGAATCAAGACCGCGATCTTTGCGCAAACTACGACGACTTCCTGAAGCCTTGGAAGAGCCGACGCGTTCGGAACGCGCGCTTGCAGACTTGGAATCTTCGAAATCCTCCTCAAGTTCGTCGATTAACGCCAATGCCGCCACGTTCGACGAATTCTTCGCAATGGTTCTGTTCGACGAAACGCCGCGAGCGCCGACGCTTGTTGAAACGCGGGAACCAGTCGTCGTTTTCGGCTCGGCTACGACAGTATACTGGCGAGAACGAGTCGTTCCGCTCGAAGAAGAGCGAGACGTCGTCGCTGGAATCCCTGGATCTTGATCCACGAAATCAGGAACCGATTGTTTAAACGGATTCAATCTCAAGACGCGCCGCGAACCGCTTTCCGCTTTACCCGCGTCTTCTTCTCGAGACGAGGCAAAACCCGCTCTCTGCGCGTAAACGCTCTCAACGCTAACAAACGCGAACGTCGCAAACGCCATAAGAACGGCGCCTTGAACGACGCGTTTCGATTTTAGTAATGTGGTAATCATTTTGCGACTTCTTCTTTCTGAAATGACACTTTTAGGGCGCTACCCTTAACGTTTATATCGACAGAGACAATTTAAAGTCTTAACAAAATTTTAACCTTTTTATCAATCAATTAAAAAATAACAATTAAACCAGTTATTCATAATCACAAACCAATTTCCTGAAGACGCATGGAAACATAGAAATTCGAAACTCGAAAAAAAGAAACTATTTGAACCCCCGCGTTACAGATTATAATCTGAGGAGACGGCAAGAAACGCGGAAAGATCGTTGAAGGCTTCGCTTTTTACGTTATAATGCGCAAGCTGACGCGCCGTTTCTCAATGAAAAGCTCAAAATTCGGACCTTCATATGTTTTTGCTATTATTGACATATCCAATCGCTGAAATAGCGCTCTTCATTATGATTGCGAGAATCGCCGGTAGCTGGGAATGGGTTGTGGAGCCGACCGTGGCGACTTCGCTCCTTGGATACGTTTTGCTACGTTGCCAACGTCGCTGGCAAATATTCGGTCGGAATAATTTCACTCCGCGATCGATTGAGAACTATCTCTTCGGAAACTTGGGAGCCTTTGCCTTGATCTTGCCCGGTTTTCTTTCAGATATTTTCGGTCTGATTATAATTATTCCACATACGAGACGTATTCTTCTTGCCGCGTTCAAAATGGCGCGTTTTGACTTATATGAAAGAGCGAAAGGTTCTTTTTCGGTATTTCGAACATACAGTTTCCATTCCGATCGTCATTACCCGAATCAAAGCGCATCTTTCTACGACGACGATACAGACGACACGATAGACGTGGTTGCGCGAGACGTTAATTCGGAAGAACAATCGCAAGCGCGCGACGCAATCGACGTCGAATTCACCGTTCGCGACTAAGAGACAATAGATGAAATCAGACGTCCAGGATTTATATCGTATTCTGCAATTGCCCGTCTTTCCTCAAAAAAGCGACGGTACAACCGGGGATAGTCGAGCTTTAAACGCAAGGTTCTCCCCTAATGAACTTCTCGGCGGTTTTCTCGTTGGTCCTGAAAACAGACTGGCGGAACTTGCAACACGACTGGCGGGAGAGGGAACGCCCGTTTTTGATCGACCGATCGGGAAAGCTCCGATAGAACCTGTTGTCGCCGCAAATCGCGAACCTTCCCGCGCCGACGTCGAGTTTTTACTACAATCGAATCTTGTCTCGAATCGCGAAACATTTTTCGGAGCCATTCCTGGAGGCGCCAATTTGCTGTTCGACAAAGAACGATTCAATCGACTGTCCGTCGTCAGAGGCGGACCACTAATTCTCGGCTATCGTCGATATGAGGATATTCCATACCTCTCGCCGCTCGTTTTTTACGGACCCAGCGGTTCGGGAAAAACGAGCTTAGTTGAAGGTATTTGCCAGCGTCGCAGAATTCTTGATCCGGAAAAAACCCTCTATTATCTTACCGCGTCCGATTTTTCCCGAGCGCTTAATGACGCTATTCGTCGCGAACAAACGGAACTCTTCAGGAACATCTTTAATCAAGCGAGCGTCGTCGCTATTGAAAACGCGGACGTCCTCGCGGATCGAGAAGCCGCTCAAATTGAGTTTCTCCCGATGCTTGAAGCCGCAATTAAGGCAAGGAAATTCGTAACGCTTACTTTTTCTAAACTCCCCAGCTCTATTCCGGGACTCTTACCGGATCTCGTCGCAAGATTATCGGCTGGTTTGCTCATACCAACCAATTTGCCCGCGAAAGAAACGCGAAACGCGGCCGTCGAGCGAATTGCCGGAAAATTAGGGCTTGCTCTCGATCCGGAGACGCGACGTTTATGCGTCGACAGACTTCCAGCCTCGATAGGGGGCGTTTGCGCCGCCATGACTCAAGCCGCCCGCGAGTTCGCAACGTTCAACATTCGTCCGACATACGAAAATGTGTTGGAGTACCTTGATCGACGCAACCCCCTTCCCGAATGGACGCTAGGTCAAATTGTCAAAACGGTCTGCAAATATTTTTCGGTCTCCGTCGTTGAAACTCGCGGTTCAAAACGCCTAAAAACTCTCGTCCTTGCAAGAAAGTACATCGCTTACTTGGCTCGTTATTTGACGAAAGCCACGCTAAAGGAAATTGGCGAACAACTTTCTGAAAGAGATCACTCGACAATTATTCACCTTGTTCGAGAAATGGAGGAAGATCTGCAGAGCAACGAACAGACCCGGTACGACCTAAAAGAACTGACTCGTCTGCTCAACGCGGAATTACCCAAAGAAATTGCCAAACTAATGCAGAACTAACAATCAATTTAACAATAACTTGTCGCTCTTCACTTTATAACGGTCGCCCAATATGCGCAAAAAAGAATTTTTCTAACGTAAAAGCCAAAAAGACAAACAACGCCAATTAGATTTGTTGAAACGATAATAAAAACAAGAAAACTCAAAAAGATTGAGAAAAGATGATTCCGACCGTTTGGCGCCGCTAATATCTTACAGTAAAATTGCTGTCGGCGGGTCTGTCGCAAATTCTGGCTCGTAAAACGCCTTTTAATGATCGGCGCGAATATCGTAAAAGTGAAACGTTTCTTCTTGGAAACGCGGTTTTTTTGCGTTTTGATCGGGGATAAACGTATTCGTCGTAAAGGGATCGCAATGACGGCAAAAATACTCGACGGCAAAGGATTAGCGCAGGAAATCCGAGCCGAAATCAAAGTCGAAGTCAAAAAGTTTATTGAAGAAAACGATATTCAGCCGACGCTTGCAGTCGTGCTTGTCGGCAATAACGAAGCAAGCAAGGTTTATGTGCGCAATAAGGAAAGGGCTTGTAACGAGGCGGGATTAAAGAGTCTTATATTCCGTCTGCCTGCGGAAACGTCGAGCAAGGAACTTTTAGAACTTGTTCGTAAACTTAACGCCGACGCTTCCATACACGGTATCCTCGTGCAACTTCCGTTGCCAAAAGGAATTGACGAAAAACTAATTTTAGACGCGATCGACCCGGAAAAAGACGTCGACTGCTTTCATCCGGAAAACGTTGGGCTCGTGTCTCAGGGGCGACCGCGTTTCTTGCCATGCACGCCCTACGGAATTCAGCAAATGCTGATTCGATACGGAATAGAAACCGTCGGCAAGCGCGTCGTCGTTATCGGAAGGAGCGATATCGTCGGTAAACCGATGGGAATGCTTTTGTTACAAAAAGGGATTGGCGGCGACGCAACCGTCACGATCTGTCACAGTAGAACCGCCAATCTGGTTGAAATCGCGAAACAAGCGGACGTCCTCGTAGCGGCGATTGGAAAAGCGGAATTCGTTACGGCGGATATGATTAAGCCGGGCGCAGTCGTCGTCGACGTTGGTATGAATAAAATCAAAAAGGACATCGTTGACGAAAACGGCGAAAAGAAACTCGTCGACAAACTTGTCGGCGACGTCGATTTTAACGGAGTCAAAGAGGTTGCCGGATGGCTCACTCCCGTGCCTGGAGGCGTAGGACCTCTCACTGTCGCGATGCTCTTGAAAAACGCTTTAACCGGCGCTAAGAGACAAGCGGCAAAATAATTAACGCCGTTTTAACGACTTTTCCCCCAAGCAAGAACGGAAAGCGCGAAACGTCCTAAACAGCCGTTTCGCGGTTGACAAATTGAAAAAACAAAGCGACGCCCAAAAAGAAGATCTTGGCAGAATTGCCTTTGGAGCATGGTTTTTGCTCCTATGGCTCTTTCTATGCGTCTCAGTTTTGAGCTATGCGCCGGACGATCTTCCCACGAAATTCGCGTATCACGAATCCGAACGGATCGACAATGTCGCCGGTTTGCTTGGAGCGTGGTGCGCAAGTTTGTGCGCCTGTTGCTTTGGCGCGGCGTCGTATTTTCTCGTCGTTTTTTTGGGCGTGGCCGTTCTTTGTTATTGGTTGGACTGGATTGAGGATCTACCTCTTAAAACGATCGGCAGTTTCCTAATGCTTGTCGCCGCGTCGGGCTTTTCATCGTTTTTAATTAACTCGTCCAGCGGGTCTCCTATAGGTCCGGGCGGATGCGTCGGAGCGCTGTTAAAATTTCTTCTCGAACAAGCGTTTGTCCCGTTAGGTTCGTACTTAGCGCTCTTTGGTCTTTTTTGCGCGGGATTGATTTTAATCCTTCCCAGTAAAGTTTTAAGCTTTCTTTTTTGGTCGACGGGTCTGGCGCGCGCCGTCGTCCGAATCGTCGCGCCGTTCTGCCGAAGAGTCTACGAGGCGAAACCGACCGACGTCAAGATAGACTTTTTCCTTCCCGCAACCAAACAATCGTCGGCGGAAACCGACGTCAGTCGAGCAACTGGAATCGATCCGTCCCCGCGACTTTTACGTCGACGACAAGTCGTTTCCAGTCGACTTCCAGGCGATACTGCGCGCGAGAGATATCCGCAGCTCCAAAGAGCCTCGACAAGGGAGTTCGCGACCTACGCGAATCTCTCCGTTCGCCCCGTTGAAGTCAATGTCGACGATTTCGCCTCTCACGATCCTTACGATAAAGAGAACGATCCTCTCTTCGCGAGCGCGTTTGGACCTCAAGTCGTCGAAAATCCAGGGTTCGAAGTAACGGGAAACGCCTCGGACGAGTCGATGTATATCTCACGAGGCGGCGTGGCGTATGAGGGCGAAGCGTCCTACGAAAGCGCGTCAACGTCGCAAATGCGCGTCGAAGACCTGGAACGCGTCGACGAATACGAACTTCCCCCTATTGAACTTCTTGAACCCGGCGATCACGTCGATATGGAACAATTCCGCGAACAGATTGAAGCGCGCGGAAAAACGCTCGAACGCGTTTGTCGAACGTTTGGAGTCGAGGTAAGAGTCGTCGACTTTCAGACGGGTCCCGTCTTAACGATGTACGAGCTTGAACTCAAAGAAGGTCTTCGCGTTAGAAAGATTGAGGAACTTACGAGAGATCTCGAACGGGCTTTGAAGGCGGAAACAGTTCGCATTGTTTCGCCACTTCCCGGCAAAGATACGGTTGGAGTCGAACTTCCCAACCGGATACGTCAGACCGTTCGGTTGCGAGAAGTGCTTGAAGCTTGTCAAGATCAGGCCGAAAAATACAGCATTCCTATCTTTCTTGGAAAAGACGTCGTCGGTAATCCGATGGTTGTGGATTTGGCAAAACTGCCGCATCTGCTTGTTGCCGGACGAACCGGAACCGGCAAATCCGTGTGTCTCAATTCGATCATTATGTCGATCTTAATGACGCGATCGCCCAAACAATGCAAACTGATTATGATCGATCCGAAGATGGTCGAGCTCAGTCCTTACAAGAGGATTCCGCACCTCATGCACCCGGTCGTCGTCGAAATGGAAAAGGCGGCGGCGCTCTTGGAGTGGGTTGTCGAAGAAATGGAAAACAGGTACCGGTTGTTCGCAAGAGTTGGAGCCCGACAATTGAGCGAGTTTAACGAGACGCCTCTCGAAATCATGCGAGAAAGACTTAATCCAAGGAGCGAAGCCGAATGGCTTGATTTTCCCAAATCAATGCCAAGCATCGTCGTCGTCGCCGACGAAATGGCGGATCTGGTCATGGTCTGTGGAAAAGACGTAGAAAACCACATTACTCGTTTGGCGCAAAAAAGCCGAGCCGTCGGCATTCATCTCGTCCTTGCAACTCAAAAACCGACCGTCGACGTCATCACCGGTCTGATCAAATCGAATCTGCCGGCGCGTATTTCTTTCGCCGTCGCCACGAGAACGGACAGTCAGGTCGTTCTCGACGCCAACGGAGCCGAAAACCTCCTTGGTAATGGCGATATGCTCTTCCTGATCCCAGGCACAAGTCAAACGGTTCGCGGACAGGGCGCGTTTGTCTCTACCGACGAAATCGACTCCGTTATCGAGGAAATCTCCGTTGACGAACCCCAATACGCTGTCGTTATCGAAGTACCCGATAAAACGAAAAACGATTCGGACGACGATAAAGAAGCTGAATTCGACGAATATTACGTCCCCGCAGTTGAATTTGTCATCGGAGAAGGCCGAGCGAGCACCTCCTCGCTTCAACGAAAATTCAGCATCGGTTATAGTCGCGCGGCGCGTATTATCGACATGATGGCGGAGCACAAGCTTATTTCCCCGTTTAATCCGGCTAAACCGTCGCGTTATAGAGACGTTTTGGTCTCTATGGAACAGTGGCGCGGCAGACAAGAAGAGCAAAAGATCGCAAGTTCCCCAGTCGCGCCAACATTTTCGAATGCGCCCGTCCCCTACGCGACCCCGCCCATTCCCGGAGAAGACGGCGATGTTGCCGCCGTCGCGCCAAGGGAACGTCTTTCATCCGTCGTTACGACGCCGGAGAGCGTTGGAATCGTCGTTCCCAACGTTAAAACTGCCGCGACTTCCAGGGAAGCGGAAGACGACAAGGGCGCTCAGGTCAGCAAATCCAAAGGAGCAAACTATCAAGAACACGCCTTTTCGCAAACGTCGACCGACGACGGATTCAGGCGTTCCGAAGTCGAGGAATATGAAGACGAATCGCTCTTAGTCGACGATGACGTTGAGACGGAAGCCGCGCCTCTGTCCGCCGCCGGTTGGGATCAAGATCAGTGGGACAAATATCTTGATTTTGACATTAACAACGAAGAGGGTTAGTGCTAGTTAATTCTTTGAAGCGCGCGATTTGTCGCTGTTTTCTCGATCGAATCCAACTATTCTCAGTTTACAAGTCGAAGTCGTTTGCAAGAATTGTTGTCGAGCGCTTCGTCCGCTGGTTAGAGGAATGCTAAATGACCGCGTCCACATGATTTTTGACGTTATGCAATCCTTCTCGACGACGACAGAAAAAGACGTAAAAAAACGAAACCTCCTGAAGAAAACAAAAGAGACGACGCCAACCAACTCTATTCCGATCTATTCCAACGCGGTCGAATTCGCTGTTGAAGAAGTCGAACAAGTCCTGAATTCAACAAAAAATAGCGTCGATTTGGTCGTCCGACGCGTATTATCGGTAATTTGAACTTCTGGTCATTGCTCGAACCGGTGATCTTTTGTCCTTTTGCGCGCAATGGCAAAGGATTCGTTCTATGCTTTCGCGACGACTTGATATTCCTCCAATGACGCGGATTGTTTTGATAAATAATCAAATCTAGTCCAGTTGTTATTTTTGCCGTTATTCTATAAAAAAGAAGGCGCCAATCTGGAAAACTCGATAGCTAGACCCAATTGGCGCAAAGGTAACCTGAGGCGATTCGCCACCGTCGACTATTTGGAATAATCTTCAACGTGAGCTTTATCCTTTTCGGGATCAGCGGGACGTTGAGGACGAACGACAGGGCTTTCTTCCATTTCTTTTAGCAACTCTTCAATCCCTCGCTCCAATTGGGGATCTCGACCCGCGAGAACTGCGGCGGGGTCTTGCCAAACTTCAATATCGGGATCGACGCCATGTCCTTCAATAACGTATGCTCCGTTTTCATCGTTTGTCGCGGTGAGCGGCACGGAAACGGAACCGCCGTCAATCAAAGGTCCGCGTCCTGAAATACCAACGACGCCCCCCCAACTCCGCTTGCCAATTAACTTGCCAAGTCCCGATTTGCGGAAGTAGTATGGGAAAATGTCGCCGTCGCTCGCGCTTGTTTCATTCAGAAGACAAACCATTTTCGCGTTTGTCGCAATCGTGGGATAAGTCGTAGGCGTTTCGCGAACGCGTCCATACCGAGTTCCTAAAACTTTCTGATTCAGACGCATGATGATCCACGGTGAAATATTGCCGCCGCCGTTGCTGCGTTCGTCGATAACGAGTCCTTCCTTACCCCGTTGCGGATAATACCACTTGATGAATTCATAGGCGCCGTTCGCGCCCATGTCGGGAATGTGGATATAGCCGAGTCGTCCGTCGCTCGCTTCGGAAACGCGTCGTTGTCGATCAAGAACAAAATTCAAATAACGGAGATCCGACTCGTTCTCCACCGGTTTATAGGAAGTCTTCCAAGATCCGTCTTCGTTTCCGTCTTTGCTCAACGTCAGTTCTACGCGATCTTTCTTATTTTGAAGCAAACGGTAAGGATTGTCGGAACCCGTCAATTTAACGCCGTCAATTGCAAGGACGTAGTCGCCCTCGGACGCGTTCACGCCCACTTCCGTCAACGGAGAGCGATATTTCGGCTCTTCGTTCTGACCTTCGTAAATCTTGGCAAACTTATAAAGATTCTTCTCGCGATCGATGGCGAAACGCGCGCCGGGAAGTCCTACGATCGGTCGCTTCGGCACAATGTAATCGCCTCCCTCAACGTAAGTATGACCTATGTTCAATTCGGCGATCATTTCCGTCAAAACGTAAGTCAAATCAGACCGATGCGACACATAGGGAAGAAGCGAGCGGTATTGTTCTCCAATCGCGTCCCAATCAACGCCGTGCATGTTTTTAACGTAAAAATAGTCGCGAAAACGACGCCAAACTTCTTCAAAAACCTCGTTCCATTCTTCGTTGGGATTCAAGTTGCTGTAAAGATCTCCGGTATTGAACGTCTTTGAATCGCCCGCCGTTCCGCCGACGTCATAAAGGCGATACCCGGCTTTACGCGTTAGTATTTTCGAGCCGTCGCTGGAAACAACGAAACCGCTAAAATCTTCCATAAACGTCTTCGTTTCCAACGTTTTCAGATTGAACGATTTCAAAATGTAATTTCCGTTTTGATCGCGACCATAAAAGCTTTCCGGCTCTTGAATGAAGTACAGAAAATCGCCGCAGGAAACGAGCTCGCAGTAGTTCTCCGAAGCAACGGGAACTCGAACGACACGACTTTCAATTCCCTCGAAATCGATTTTTTTCGCCTCTTCCTTGTTGGCGACGTCTTTATTCTCTCCAGCTTCGTTCTCGCCTTTCTTCTCTTCTTCTACTTCTGATTCGGGAGCCTCGTCGCTTTTACCGGAAAAAATATTTTCCACGTCTTTACGCAATGCCATAGCAAAAACGCCGTTGAAACGATCGCCGGCAAAATTCCATTCGTGCGAACTAAATTGAGGATAAAACTCGCGTTGTCCGACAAAGAAAAGCCAATTCCCGTCTTTCGAAAACGCGGGGGAAAAATTATGGAACATTGGATCCGTTACGCGTTTAGACTCGCCCGTCTCTTTGACCCAAACATAAACGGAGTCGTACTCGCTCGATTCGCCAAGAGAATACGCCAAATACTGACCGTCCGGCGACCAATCTCCGCGCGGAAAACCGCCAAATTTATCGCGCGCCACTTCGATCAAACAGTCGGCTTCTGGAGCTTTGACCAAGTCTTCGACCTTCAACTTGAGAACCCAAAGACGGTTCATTGAATCGCGAAAAGACAACGCTTTTCCGTCGGGAGCCCAATTGAGCGAATCCAACTTGCAACGAAGCGAATTGGTCAATTGTTTTTTTTCACTTTCGCCCCTTTGATCGATCACGTAGATCTGATCTTCGCCCGACTCGTCGGAAATAAACGCTATCCAGCGGCCGTCGCTCGACCAAATCGGGGAACGGTCGTGAGCGTTGGAACTATTCGTTAAATTGCGCGTTTGACCGTTTTCGAGAGGAACAGTGAAAATGTCTCCGCGCGCGACAAACAACGCGCGTTTTCCTTCGGGGCTAACTCCGTAAGACTCGATCTTATCACCGACGTAAACGCGCGAAGGACGCGCGGCAATCCCGTCGTGAGGAACGTGAATAGACAACTCGCGCATTTCGCCGGAGGCAACGTTATAAACGCGCAACGAACCCCCAAGCTCGTAGACGATTTGTTCCCTGCCGTCAGAAGAAGCCCAACGAACGTCCCAATCTTTCGACTCTGTCTTCTTGACGACTGAATTGTCCCCTTCAACGTACTGATAGAGATTCATCGTGCCGTCGCGATCGGAAACGAAGTAGATTTGATTTCCCACCCACATTGGATCGCGGTCGGTTCGAGGAGTCGTCGGCAAATTCTTAAACTCTTTTGTTTCGCGGTTGAAAATGACAAGATACTGAGCCCAACCTCCCTCATACCGCTTCCAATGCCGAAAATCACGAAAAAGAGGGGAATAAACTAACCATTTTCCGTCGGGAGAAAGATCCCCCGCGCCGGCGACGGGCGTTCCTATGCATTCCGGCAATCCGCCGTCAACGGGCGCAAGATAAATATTCGTAATAGAATCGACTTCGTCGGAATCCCGATTCGATCGAAACATAACATATTTGCAGTCTGGAGTCCAACCGAGAACCTGCGCGTCGAATCCGCGTCGAGGCGCCTTGGCGAAAGGCGTGGGATAATAAGTCAAACGCTTGGGAACGCCTCCTTCGGAAGGCATAATATAAACTTGATCGTCGCCGTCGTACTGGCCTGTAAAGGCTATCATTTTACCATCCGGAGAAAACTTCGGGAACTCTTCAAGACCTTCGTGAGCCGTAAGGCGAACAACGTTCTTCCCTTCAAAATCGCTTTTCCAAATATCTCCGGCGTAACAAAAAACCACCTGATTATCGAAAATGTCGGGATAACGCAACAACTTTGTTGGTTCCAAAGCCGAATTCTGAGAGCCCTCTTCCTGAGTAAACGCGTAGAAAGCCCGGTTTGCAAACAACGCCGTCAATAATAAAATTGTAAACGTCGTCACAAATGAACGTCGTTTCATGATAAACTCCTTTGTATACCCAATCTTAAGGCAGACGCCAATCGTCAAACAACAGTTGCGTTAAAACTGCCCGAACGACCCAAAACAAGCAACGTCAAACGAAATAGAGCAACTTTAAGGGTATTATAAAATAGATCATTAAAATAAAAAGAACAAAATTGATAAAATAGAAAAATTTATCGTAATTAGAATAGCTTTTCTTAGTTTTCCTGATAAAACCCAAAACGCGCGCCTAACGGAACCTTCCGCTAAACGCGCGTCTCGTTGTAAAAACAACCCGTCCGTTACATACGGGAGACCAGACCGGGCGAGGGGCTGATTTCGTATCCAACTGAATTAGGATCGCCAAAGTCGGTCGACTCAAGTTCCTCCTGTAGGCGCAGGCGACTGCGCGCGCGCCGTTCCGCCCACTCAGTCGTGGGATCATACGACGATTTCACGGGAGTCGAAGCGGCTGAAACCGAAGTTCCCGCAGTCGCATAAACCATCGGACCTCCATTTGGTTCCTCGTCTGGCAAAATCTCGACTTCCTCACGGGTCGAGTACCGTTGCGCCGTTCGAGGCGCGGCCGCTACGTCGGAGCTGAAATAACCGACCGACGCGGAGTTCAATTGACCGGCTTCCATGCTAACCCAGTCGCCTCCAAGGGCGCGGTAAAGTTGAACGACGGCGTTCGCCATACTGGCTCGGCACTGAATATATTGCAATTCATAGGACAGCTTGCCTGCCTGAGAATCCAAAAGACGTTGGAAATCTATTTGACCGCTCTGATAGCGCTCGTTGGAAAGTTCGTAAGCGTCGGTATACGCGTCGACCGCCTCGTTCAAAGTCGTTAAACGTTCACGCTCGTTCACGTAAGTCCCAAGGCAATCGTCGACGTCTTTGGCGGCTTCAAGAACCGCCTCGCGATACGCCGCTATCAGTTCTTCCTGAACCATTTGCTGCGCTTGCACGTTAAAACGATACTTGCCAAAATTCAAGATGTTCCAAGAAAACGCCGGACCGACGGACGCGCTAATCGCGTCGTGGTCGAACATCTTGCCGACTGAATGCGCGTCAAGTCCGAAAGAACCGTTCAGCATAAAGATTGGATACAGGTTTCCAATCGCGACGCCAACGCGCGCGTTCTGGGCGATAATATTCTGCTCCGCAGCGCGAATATCTGGTCGACGACGCAGAAGATCGGCGGGTATGCCGACCAAAATCTGTTCCGGCAACGCGGGAACCTGAGCCGGTCTTCGCATCAACTCGTCGACATAACCAGGCGTTCGACCAAGCAAGACGCTCAAAGAGTTCAACGTCGCCTGATATTGCGTTTGAAGCACCAAAACGCTCGCCTCGGTGCCGCGACAAACGCCGAGAGCCTGACTCTCGTCAATCCGGCTCGTCGAACCGGCTTCATTTTTCGCCTTGGCAATATCAAGCGTTTGGCGTTGAATATCGATATTCTCTTCCGAAATACGGATTTGCTCCTGGTATGACCTTGCGTCGATATAAGCTCGAGCCACGTCCGCGCACAAAATCACGTAAGCGTTGCGATACATTTCGCGAAGGGCTTCCATATCCGCGTTTGCAGCCTCGGTAGCGCGCTCGAGACGACCAAAGAAGTCTAATTCCCAACTCATCGACGTCGCGAGGTCGAAGTTTTCGCGGGTTCCAGCCTGATTTTTACGTCCGTACGTATATCCTCCGCTTTCCGCGACTTGAGGATAAGCATTCGCTTCCGTCGCGCCTAGAGTGGCTCGAGCCGTCTGAACGCGGTACATTGCTTCGCGTAGCGTCAGGTTTCCGGAAGTCGCTTCGCGAATCAGTTGCGCAAGCGTCGGATCCCCAACTAACACCTGACGCCACCAACTGGAAACGTCGGCTCCCGCCTGCTGACGGACGCTTTGCGTCTCGTCGACCACAAGATACGACGAATTTACCATCGCCTGAGGCGCCTGATAATCGCTCCCCACCTTACAACCGCCGCATAAAGCAAGCGACAAAATCGCGCCAATCGCAATCTTGCGAGATACAAAAGGTTCCATCCTTGCTGCCTCTATATACGTCAACCGATAGACGTCCTTAAACGCTGGAGTCTATTCAACATTTTTTCAAAGGAATGCCTGCGCTGAATTTCGCGTCCTCGAAACAAACTGAAACCGTTAATTCCTGCGGACGAAAACTATATGGGAATAAAAAAACGCTATTCTCCCGGCGGAAATTATATCGTAATTATCTTTTACGACGCTTTAGCTAAAATTATCAAAAAAAAATTTTTTTACATTTTTTTTTATTCTACTAAAAAAACCTGTTATCATTCTTTAACCAGATTAATGGTATTTATTAATTATAATAATTATCACGATATTACTCGTATCAACATATGTTGAAAGAAGGTTCTAAGAGGAAAGAGTAAACAGCCTGCTTCTTTAAGAAAAATTACTTTAAAACGGCTTGTAATAATATGTTCATAACATCAATAAATTCAATATGTTAGAAAATCAAAAAATAATCGGTAGTCAAACATTTTCTTCATTCGTCCTCCGTTGCGAAATACTTGCGAGCTCCTTTCAAGGATTATGGAAAACTTCCGATCCTGACGAGTTTCGGGGCGTCTTTTCACTTCTAAACGTCTTGTTCAAGGCGCGTCCAATGACTTGAAATAATTAAAAAAAACGGTATCCTGTACTGATAGTACAAACGTCAGGAGCTGTCCCGATCGTTATAGTCGCAGTCAGGTTCTTCCGGCGCGAACGGTCCTTCTTCCACGAATCAACGTCCGTCGCGCGTCCGGAGTCTTATCGCGGTTTTGCAGCAGTTTAAAAATGCGCGAATATACGTTTATTAAACGTCGCTTTGTCGCGACGGCTGGGAGCGTGGTCTCTGATTGTTTCGCATGCGCTCAAAGGAGAAAAAGTGTCACATACATCGTCGTTCAATAAAGGGGCGGTAACCGTCGCTCTTATCGCGTGCTTTTGCCTGGTTGATTCCATTCAAGCGCAGGGACCAGGTCGCGGAGCGACCGCGCCGGTTCGCTCTACCGTCGTCGCCGGAGTCGCCGGCGAGGCGACGCCTATCACGAAAAAGAAATACGTCGGCAACGTCGAAGCGATTGAAGAAGTTGACTCCGTCGCGCGCGTTTCAGGCGTTCTTACGGTGGCGCCGGGATTTGAAGAGGGAAAACACGTATCAAAAGGGCAGTTGCTCTTTACCATCGATCCCGTCCCTTATCAGGCTAAAGTGGACGCGGCCAAAGCGACCATTCAACAGTTAAAGGCTCAAATAGATTACGCTGAAAAGAATTTCAATCGAGTCGACGACCTTCTCAAGAGAAACGCCGCGTCGAAAAATGATATGGAAAGCGCCGAAAGCTCGCTGTTAAGCCTCCAGGCGCAACTTCTCGGGGCCGAGGCTCAGCTGGTGCTTGCCGAAGAAGACCTTGGATACACGCAAATTAAGTCTGAAATTGACGGAAGAGCCGGAAGACGCGCTTACTCGACGGGAAACTACGTCTCCCGCCAGAGTTCCCCGTTAGTCAAGGTCGTTCAAACCGACCCCATCTATGTGCGGTTTACTATGAGCGAGCGCGACTATCTTTCAATGTTTGAAAACTTTGACGACCTGAAAAATAACTCGAAACTTTCGCTAACTCTCCCTAACGACGAAACCTATCCGCTTGAAGGAGAAATCAGTTTCGTCGACAACACGGTAAAATCGACCACGGATACCATCAAGGTCTGGGCGACTTTCAAAAACCCGAACGAAACGCTCAACCCCGGCGGGGTCGTTACCGTCAACTTGGCCAAATACGCGGACACCAAAACGGCGACGGTCGAGCCCTCCGCCGTTATGTTTGACGGTAAAACAAATTTCGTCTACGTGCTTGTTGATTCTATCGACGACGAACAGCTCTATCAGGAAATCAAACGCGACAGTCGTTTCGCCAAGAGCGTCGAGGCGATGGAAGCCGCTATAAACGCCGCCGTCGGCGGAACCGACGTCGCCGAGCAATTCCTCGAAGAATTCGGAAAGAATCCTGTTGTCGAACGATCCGCTGAGGAACTCTCCGAAGCGATTGAATCGGGCGACGCTGCCGCCGCCCTCATCCAGGTAGCCGCCAATCTTGGACAAATGAAAAAACTAGACGTCCGGGAAGCGCTTGTTCTCGTCAACGAAGAGGGCGCCGGAGCTTGGACAAAACTTTTCCTGGACGCCTTCAAAGCGGAAAGATACGTCTATCAAGACCCTAAAACAAACGAAGAACAAAACGATTATGCCGACAATAAATTCAACGAAAAGTCCATAATGGCTCTTCGTCGCGACGTTACGATTGGTCCCGCCGGAGATCAGGTTGAAACAGTTCTTTCCGGAATCGAACCGAACGAAACCGTCGTTCTCGACGGCGTCCACAAAGCGCGCCCCTTCGACTTGGTCGTTCCTGTCTATCGCGACAAACAAAACGTGAAAGCGCGGGAGCAAGCGAAAATAAGCGCCCATGTCGACAAAATTCCCGCGGCTAAAAAACCGGCTAACTCTGGAAACCAGGAAGCTAAACGCGTCGATTCCAGGAAAAAGGTCGCTTCTCACACAACGCTTGCAGGAGACGCCGCCGTATGATTTCCGACGTTTTTATTCGAAGACCCAAACTCGCGATCGTCATCAGTTTGGTCATGATGATCGCGGGAATCATTAGTATTCCTAAATTACCCGTCGCGGAATATCCGGAAATCGCGCCTCCGGAAGTGCGCGTGTCCACCGTATACGCTGGCGCGAGCGCCGAGGTTATTACCGAAACGATCGCCGCGCCGCTCGAAGCGGAGTTCAACGGACTTGAACACCTTCTCTACTATTCGTCCAACAGCGACAACAGCGGCATGTATACCTGCACGATCACCTTCCAATACGGTATCGATACGGATATTGCCCAGGTTAACGTTCAAAACGCCGTCAAACGCGCGGAAATGCGCCTGCCTGCGGAAGTTAGGCAGCAGGGTGTTCAAGTTTCCAAACGTTCAAGCGATATTCTCTGTATGGTCGCGTTCTTTACCGACGAAGCCGTCAGCGGCATGAATACGAGCGCCTTAAACAACTACCTCCGCGTCAACGTCAAAGACGAACTAGGACGCGTCGACGGCGTCAGTTCCGCCGATTTGATGGGCGGTTCCGTTTACAGTATGCGCGTTTGGCTCGATCCAATGCGCATGTCCGCGATGGGAATTTCCGCCTCGGATATTCAGAAAGCGATTCAGACGCAGAATATTCAGGCGGCGGCGGGTTCAGTCGGCACCGAAGGCAGTAGCGAGTTCATGCAATTCAAAATCAACGTCGTCGGGCGATTGAAGTCGAAAGAAGAATTCGAAAATATCGTCGTGAGGACTGATCCGGAAGGAGACGTTACAAAATTAGGCGACATAGCGCGAGTCGAACTTGGCTCCGAAAGCTACTCGATGCACGCGATGTCCGACGGAGGCGAATGCGCCGGTATCGGAATCAACAGAACGACCGAAGCCAACGCGCTCGCGACAATCGACCGCGTTAAAAATGAACTGGCGAATATGCGTTTTCCTGACGGCGTCACTTATAAGATCGCCTATGACCCGACGCTATTCATCCGATTGACGTTGGAAGAGACCGTTTTTACACTCGTACTGGCGTTGGTTCTCGTCGTAGCCGTTACCTACCTTTTTTTGCAGAACTGGCGCGCGACGCTCATTCCCGCAATCGCAATTCCCGTTTCTCTTCTTGGAACGTTCCCGTTCTTCTTTATCTTTGGGTATAGCATCAACCTGTTGACGATGTTTGGTCTTATCCTCGTCATTGGCTCGCTCGTCGACGACGCCATTGTTGTCGTTGAAAACGTCATGACAAACGTCGAAAGAGGAATGAGTCCGAAAGAGTCGACAAGTTACGGTATGAGGCAGATTACCGGAGCAATTATCGCCACGACGCTCGTTACCGTTGCGATTTACGTGCCCGTTTGCTTTTATGGGGGCATGGTGGGGCAGATTTATATGCAATTTGGCGTGACGATGTGTATCGCGTTGATCCTCTCCTCTGTGAACGCGTTGACGCTGAGCCCGGCGCTTTGCGCTATTTTAATCAAACCGTCTAAAAAACGTCGAATCGACTGGTTCGCTTGGTTCAACATACCGCTGAACGCCTCGCGTAAAGTCTACCTAACGTTTTCGAAATTCCTAATTCGTCGCGGTTTTATCACAGTTTTGCTCTTCGCCGCCGTCGTTTTTGGAAACTATAAATTGTTCAAAATGATGCCGACCTCTTTTATTCCGGACGAGGATAAGGGAGCGCTCATGTGCAACATCGAACTGCCTCCCGGCGCGACGCTTAATCGTACCGACGAGGTTGTCCACTCCTTGAACGACAAGCTCTATTCCATAGAGGGAGTCGACATGGTTATGTTGGTCAGCGGATTTAGTTTTACGGGCGGCAACGGAGAAAACTCCGGCATGGCGATTTTAAAACTCTCGCCTTGGGATATGCGCAAGTCGAAAGATCTCCAAATTGGCGCTATTCTTCAGAAAGTTCAGGCAACGTGCAACGAGATTCCGGAAGCGAAGGTCATGTGTATGCAACCGCCCGCTATGATGGGTCTCGGCATGGGTATTCCGTTCGTCTTGAGTTCGAACGTCGCCACGCCGGAAGAGCTGTCGGTTCAAGTCGCCAACATGACCGACGCTTTGTTGAGAGAAAAAGGAACGTTGTTCGCGTCTTCCTCGTACAACGCGAACACTCCTCAGTTGCAGTTAGAAATTGATCGTGAGAAAGCGGAATTGATGGGAGTGCCCGTCAATACGATTTTCTCTACGCTTCAAAATAAGCTGGCGTCTTACTACGTCAACGACTTTAACTTGATGGGATACGTCTTTAAGGTTCTCGTCCAGGCGGAAAAAGACGATCGTTCGGCTATTGAGGATATCTCCAATTTGAATATTCCGAACAACTACGGCGAGATGGTGCCTTTCAGTTCCGTTGGAACAGTTCGGCGCGTCGTCGGTCCGCAAATGATCCAACGTTTTAATCAGTGGAGTTCCGCGAATGTTACCGCAGTTACCATGGGGGTTAGTTCGGGCGAATACATCAAGAAAATTGAGGATATCGCGAGAGAAAAACTCCCAGAAGGCTACAAAGTTCAGTGGACGGGAATGAGTTTTCAACAGAGACAGAACGAAGGCAAGGTAGGCGCGTTGCTCCTCATGTCCTTCATCTTTGCGTATCTGTTCCTAGTGGCCCAGTACGAAAGCTGGACGACTCCTATTTCCGTAGTTCTAACGGTTTTCGTCGCGACGCTTGGAGCGCTTGTCGGCATGTTTATCGGTCTGATGAACGGTCAACAAACGACCATGAGCATATACGCGCAATTGGGCTTGATCATGTTGATAGGTCTTGCAAGTAAAAACGCTATCCTAATGGTAGAGTTCTCCAAAGTCGAACGGGAAAAAGGAGTGCCTATCAACGAGGCGGCGTACAACGGCGCCGATCAACGTTTTCGCGCCGTTCTGATGACCGCGATTTCATTCCTATTTGGCGTGTTTCCGCTGGTTGTCGCCACCGGAGCGGGCGCGGGTAGTCGACGCGCGATCGGCATAACAACCTTTTCCGGAATGTTGGCGGCAACTCTTGTCGGCATCGTTTTCATTCCGGCGCTATACTCGTTGTTCGAGAAAATGAGAGAACGATTCTCCAATATCCTTCATCACGGTCGAAAAACGCCGGAACAACTCGCGGAAGAAAAACGAAACGCCGAATTAGCGCGAGCAACATCGTCTATGTCGAAGTAAAAAGACGAATTTGATTGTCTTTCCAAACGCGGAACCGTCGTTCAATATCTTTTGAACGACGGTTTTTTAGTTTTCGTTTCCATATTTCTAAAATGCTTTCTAACATTATGGTTCGCCCGACGCTCCTCCGCGCGTTTTCCCATAATCTTGCGCCCGATACGCCCTAATCGCGTCAATTTCTTTAAAAGCGTTTTCATAAAAAACAACTTGCGGTTCTTCAGATTTCGGCCAAATGACGACGACAATATCGTAACGCCTGCGATAATCGAGATACCCGCGCTCGCGAACAAACAACCTTGCGGCCAGCGCTATTTTTTTTCGTCGACGAGCATCGACGACATCGACGGTCGGATGAACGGGATCTTCGCGTCGACGAGTCTTTACCTCGACAAAAACGACGGCGCGTCGCGTATGATCCAGATAAATAAGATCGAGTTCGCAGTAATAGTTTGCGACGTTGCATGCGACCACTTCACAATTCGGAAACGCGCGAACGCGATCAAAAACAAGACGTTCTCCAGCAACGCCCAGCGCGTCTTTAGGAAGTAGATTTGACGCGTCGTTTCTAACGCCGCGTTCAGAATAGTCCTCAAATCGACAACCGGAATGACGTTTTCCGCGTCCAATAGTCGTTCTCCAAAGCAAAGGAGCCGCTTTCATCAACGATCTGGAAAGAAAACGCCCGGTTTCGACGACGATAGTTCGAATCGTTCCCAGAAAAACTAACGGGATGAACAATAATATTAGTCCCGACAATTTTACGTTTGAAATAATACGTCGGCGCTTTCGTTTTCTTTTTTTCATCATCCTGACGGAGAACGCGCTTTTAAGGGAAGCGTCTATTCAATATTTCTAAGACGAGTAATATTAAGATGTTGCAAATCGTCTTCAAATCTCCAATTCTCGCGATTTTTAACGAATTCGCAGTCGTTAACGAATCCAGACGTTCCGAACGAGCCGTAAAAAGCGAGGTTGTTTTGACGAAAAACACATTCGCTCGCGTTGATTCTGCCATTATGATTGACGTAGAGTCCGCAACGGTTACGTTTATCAAATCGACAACGAATTACGCTGACAACCGAACTCTCGCCGACGCAAACTCCGCAACCTCCAAAAGAGCTGAACGTAGAATCGACGACTTTTGCCGACGATGAAGCGTCAATCGTGGAAAGACCGATAAGAGCGGAGGAGCGTTCGCCGAGAAAAACGCAATTTCGTATCTCAACGTCCCCTTTGACAACCGTTACGGACGGTCGCGCGACGTCCTTTGTCTTTCTGTCGACTTCGTTACGAATAGTAAGATTTTCCAACAAAGCCGGACTAACGTCTGAATTATCAACAAAAAAACTTTGATTACAGGAAATCACAATTGTCGTATCGGCAGGATTTTTCGTTTCACCGCGAATGGTAACGGAACCTTGAGCGACGCAACCGGGTCGATCTTCAAAAAACCTAGTCTGCCCCACTTCATACGGTTTTGAAGACTTCTGCAAAAGAATACACCCTTTCTCTCCAATGAAATCCAATGCTTCCGCGAGCGTTTTAAAATCTTTCGGCACAATTATAGTACGCGCGTCTTCAATTTCTTCATCAGCGAATTCGTCGGAGTATTCTCCTTCTTCAGAGTCGGCTTCGTCTATAGAATCTTCGAATTCATCGTAAGCAACGTCGAGATCATACCGTTCGTAGTCTTCC
>CAMZEO010000015.1 GCA_947305735.1 uncultured Planctomycetales bacterium
CAACTAGCTGTTCGAGCAACAATTCGTCTTCCGGTGTAAACATCGAAACGTTTTCGGGAATAGCCGTAGGATCGAATTCTGTATTAGCATTCATTTTTAGGGAATCTCAAGCGTCAAATCGCTTTTTGTTGTTGACATACGGTCGCATGCGCGCAGAAATGACCTCAAACAAGAGTTTGCAACGTCCGCTTGAGTCTAACGCGCGCTCTGTGCAACTTTGACTGGACGGCAAAAACGGTCGCGCCTAGTTCGTCGGCGATCTCCTGATAGCTTTTGTCGTCAAAATATTTCATGCGAAGAATAAGTTGCTCGTCCTCGGGAAGTCTCGAAGCGGCAAGCCGGACGCGCTCCTTGCGCTCGCGATCCAAGAGCCAATCCAAAGGATCTTGTTGAGTTCTGTCGTCTTCAGCAATACGAACGACGTCTCCGTAACGTTGGAGAGCCTTTCGTTTGCGCCCCAACGTTCTTCGGTAAAGACACGACTGAACGACTGCAAGCCGATAAAGCCAAGAGCCGACTTTTGTCGGATCACGCAACGGCGTTTGCTGACGCGCCGCCGCGAGACCAATCTCTTGGAAAACTTCGTCGACGCCTTCCTGATCGCCGACCCGTTGCGCAATAACGCCGCGCATCCAACTTTCGTTTGCCTTCAACGCAACAGACCAATCGACCCTACCGTCGGGCAAAAGACAACCGACGCTCGCTTCCGTCGAATTATTTCCGCCGGAAGCGAGCGAAGGCGCTTCGCTCGATTTTATAATATTGGACATTGCGCATCTCGTTGCTGACGTCGTTCTGTTCCGTCTCCCAAAACCGTAAAGATAGTTGCCGGAGTACAGAACGCGTTGCAGTTTTTTTCATTTTTTTTGTTTTTTGTTGCTGAATGTGGCGGACTACTCCTTTCTTCACAAGTTTTTTAGTACTCCGCCCTTTCTACAAACGTTCCATTTTGCGACGACGGAAACGTCAGGATTTGATTTTTGTAAAAAGGCGATTTTGAATCAAACTATTGAAATTTTCAAAATTTGACTTCTCTAACCGTTAAACCTTCAAGAAAGGAGTCGAAAAGAATGCGGATTCAAAGATTCAAGCACGCTCCTGATTGTAAATTGTAACGATTTTATAACACCAGTTACCACTTTGCGCTCCAATAATTACGGATATTTAGACAAATTCTTTTCATCGCGCTTATGAGACTAGAAACTGTATTGTGCTTGAGAAGGCGATCAACGGAAAGCGACAAAATTTCGCTCAGATAGTGGGGAATGGATCATTGGAAAGGGACGTGAGGCGTAGAAGCTAAAATGGTCTCGACTACGCGCCGACAAAACATTGCTCTTGAAGATGCAATGCTTCGGAATCTATCACAATCTTACTGATAAAGCAAACGCTAGCCCTTATTTGTTATGGTCGTTCGTTAGTAATGATCTATAATTAGGTTTGAGTCCCTGAGGAAACGACGTCGTTGCCGTTGCGACGTCTTTTTTAGGTCGAAGGGAGGATTTGAATTCGTTTTTCGACCTGCGTTTCAAACAAAACTTGAAGTATAGGCGACCTTCTCCCTGAAAGAAGCTTTGCATAATGGAAAAAGCTTAGGAACTTTATTCCGAATGACATTCTTACCTTGTAACCCCCAATATATTTGCAAGACGTACGGTATTCTTTTTTACGTATCCGCGAGCGATTGAACAAAGCATGAAAGTTCACTTCGTTGTTTAGCCCTTGAAATCTTTTTACAAATCGATATAAGCAAAAGATAAAGAAACTTTTGGGTAATATTAAAGTTTTTCATCAGATTGACTTTAAATTTAAGTTTGACGGTCTGTTCGTCGATAAAAGACGCGGGGTTATATAGATCAAATCAAATGAGTTTTGTATCATACGCGTCGTAAGGAGCAAAGGCGTTGACGAAAAGTTGGAGAAAGCCATGAAAAAACGCGGATTGACAACTAGTCGAAAAAAATCGGCGACGAATGTTTGGGGGAAGCTTTTTTGGGGGGCGCTGTTTGTCGTTATTAGCTCGTTCCAAACGAATGATGGTTTGGCGCAACAATCGAATGCGAACATCAGCGAAAAAAACGGAGCCAAAACGCTCAACGCTTCTTCCGTGCTTAGTTCTACTTTCCCGAACGGAAGAATCGGCGGCTCGCGCTACGATGGAACATTGTCGCCTAATCAAGAGCGGAATTCGCGGTTTATAAGCGATAATGCCACAAGTTACGGCGACGTCGGCGATATTGTTGGAATCGATCGGACGTCTTCCTCACGTTTTAATGGTTCCGTTGTTTCATTTCAGCCAAAAAAGAGTTATGATTTGCTAGCTTTACGAAACGAGTATTATCGAGCGCGCGAGAGGACTGGCGCCGATTATCGAACTTCACAAATCGAAAAACAAGACGAACCGAGACTTGTCGTCGCTACGTCTCCAAAAGTTTTCCCTTACGCTAGCGAACGCATAGCGCGTTATGGAAAAATAAGAGAGCGGGAACTTGCCGAAAGAGGCGCAATCAAAACGAGCGCGGAAAGAGCGTTTCAAGACCGCGTTAGCGTTCCGCAACATCTCGATTCCGCTCAACGTATATGGATGCGCGGCGTCGCTCCCGTTTCGGAAGCGATTACCCCCGACGACCGACTTAGAACCGAAAAAAATGATTTAGACGATTCCGGCTTATGGGATTATTCTTGGCAGTTTGAGACGTCAAATACGAGAATGGCGCCTATTCCAGGAATTGAACCGGGGGGTTCGTTCAACGCGCAAACCGATTTTAGCGGCGCGTTAAGTTTTTCCAACATTAGAACTCCAGAGGATGTGAAGCATTCTTTTATTGAGAACCTGGAAACGCAACTATTGAGTAGCCCTGACGTCAATCCTCTGTCTCCTATCCAAGTTGCCGTTGAAAACGGGGTTGCAACTGTTCGCGGCGTTGTTCCGACTCCGCGCGCTCGCGTTATGGCGGGCAGGATTTTACTTTCTAATCCCCAAATTATTCGAGTAAACAATTTGCTAACGTGCATTCGAAACGACGACCCCAAGATGCTTGGCGTCCCGTCTGTTAAGGCAAATATGAACGATACGTCTATCAAAGTTCCTCAACTATCGTCTTCAAATGTTCAGTAGAATGGATTTTAACGATTATATCGGTAATAGTAACTCGCTCTAATTTATCGGTGGAGAATTAGATTTCCGTCGATACTAGGTCATCGGCGCGTTGGGCGTAGATATCGGCGGTATGAACGACACACAAAATTGAAAACGGTAATTCGAGGAAGACTTCAATGAGTTCAGGAAACGAATCGTCGAAGCGGGACGGCTTGAGGCTTGATTACCGATCTCACTTTTACGCGGTCAAAAGAGCGACGACTGAGCCGTTTTGGATGCGTTGGCTACTTATTGGGGCAACCTTTGCCTTCATGACGATTTTTTTAATGTTTCCGCTCGTTTGCGTTTTTTATGAAGCGTTTTCGGAAGGGATCGTCTGTTTTTGGAAGGCTGTTTCTAGTCCCGACTCGCTTAATGCGACAAAGATGACCCTCATTGCAACCTGTATTGCCGTTCCCCTTAATATCATTTTTGGACTCGCGGCGGCATGGTGTATTGGAAAATTCCAATTTTGGGGCAAAGGCGTCCTTATTTCTTTGATTGACGTTCCTTTTGCGATTTCGCCGATCATAGCCGGTCTGCTGTTCGTTTTTTTGTTTGGGTTTCAGTCGGCGGTGGGACGGTGGCTTTTTGAACATGACATTAAACTGCTTTACGCTACGCCTAGCGTCGTCATTGTCACGATCTTTGTTACTTTTCCATTCGTGGTGAGGGAGTTGATACCCGTTATGGAAGCGCAAGGCACGGACGAAGAACAGGCTGCTCGTGTGTTGGGAGCCAATGGATGGCAAATTTTCTGGAGGGTGACGCTTCCGAATGTCAAATGGGCGTTGCTTTACGGCGTTATTTTATGCAACGCAAGAGCGATGGGCGAATTTGGCGCGGCGGTGGTAGTTGCGCGCAACAGCGTTAAGACAAACACGTTGCCTTTACATATCAACGCGTTATACCAGGGGTACGCAAATGGTTCGGCTCCTTTTGCCGTCGCGACGTTGCTTGCGACTATGGCGATCTTAACGCTCGTGGTTAAGGCTTTGCTGGAAATTAAAATTAAAAGAACTGAAGACGAAGAAATTTGAACGACAAGAGTCGGTAGTATGATTCGTAACCAGCTTTTAACAGGCGCTCGACAAAATGGGTATAGAAGTTCGAAATATTACGAAAACATTTGGCAAGAGTTTTAAAGCGTTGGACGACGTTAGTCTTCGTGTTGAAGCCGGGGAGCTCGTCGCGTTACTGGGTCCGTCAGGTTCTGGTAAAACGACGTTGTTACGTATTATCGCGGGCTTGGAAACGCCCGACCCAGGAAGCGGTCCGGTCTTCTTTAAAGGTTGTCAGGTTGATTCTAAAAAAGTGAGCGAACGGGGCGTCGGATTCGTCTTTCAGCATTACGCGCTATTTAGGCATATGACGGTCTTTGACAATATCGCGTTTGGCATGACGGTTAAACCGCGTCGAACGCGTCTTTCTAGAGAAGAGATTCGCGAGAAAGTTCAAGCGCTTTTGCACATGATTCAGTTGGACAATCTTGCTCATCGCTTTCCCGCTCAACTTTCGGGAGGACAGAGACAACGCGTCGCGTTGGCAAGAGCGTTGGCCGTCGAACCGAAGGCATTGCTTCTTGACGAACCTTTTGGCGCCTTGGACGCGAAAGTTCGCGTCGAATTAAGGGCTTGGTTAAGGCGTTTGCACGACGAGATTCATCTCACCAGCGTCTTTGTCACCCACGATCAGGACGAGGCTCTCGAGCTTGCCGATCGCGTCGCAGTTATGAATAAGGGAAGGATTGAGCAGATTGGGACGCCGGACGAAGTATTCCACAAACCGAAAACCCCGTTTGTCATGAATTTTCTCGGACAGGTTAATCAGTTCCATGGAAGAATGGAAAGCGGACGCGTCTGGATCGGAAATTACCAAGGTTTTGCGCCAAACAAAGATTGTCTAAACGCCGGGGAGGTCAACGCTGACGTGTTGACGCAAGAAAGGTCTAGGGTTTCCGTTTACATACGTCCGCATGATTTTGATATTTCCAAATCGCCACAATCGGGAAAACTATCTTTTCCCGCAGTTATTACGCGCGTAAGATCCGCTGGAAACTTGGTTCGCGTTGAAATGGTCACCGAGTCAGGAGAGGAACTGGTAGCCGAAACTTCACACCAAGAGTGCGCGGAACTCTCGCTTGAGACGGGAGAACGTTTTTTTATGACTCCGAGGAATTTGCGTATTTTTCCAGAAGAGGACGTTCGAAACGTCAAAGAATAATCGCGGCGTTTTTTAGAGACTTGATTAAATTAAACATGGGTTGCGTATTTCTACGAGGCAGTCTTTTACGCTTAACGCGAGAAGAAAGCGCAAATGGATATGGTTGGCTTCTCCGGAAAGAACGATAAAAAATCGCCGCGAACAAGCGACGGAATATTAGAAAAAATATTTCGCTTACGCGAAAATAACACGTCAAAAAAAGTCGAATTCTTTGCGGGTATAACGACTTTTTTGTCGACGGCGTATATTTTAGCCGTCAATCCGTCGTTGTTGGGGCAAGCGGGAATGCCTCCTTCAGGCGTTTTCGTCGCGACGGCGTTAGCGGCGTTTGTTGGAACCGTCGTCATGGCGCTTCTTGCTAATTATCCGTTAGTTCTGGCGCCGGGTATGGGATTGAACGCCTATTTTGCCTTTTCGATCGTGTTAGGAATGGGCTATTCGTGGCAATTTGCTCTATTTGTCGTCTTTATCGAGGGGTTAATATTTATCGCGCTGACGCTGACGAAAGCTCGCGAAAAAGTCGTCGAAGCAATACCTCAATCGTTGAAAATTGGGGTAGGATCCGGAATAGGCGTTTTTCTTGCTTATATAGGTTTGCAAAACGCTCATATTATCGATAGCAACGATTCGACGTTGACCGCGTTCCTTTCTTTTGAATCATCTACAATTCATACTTCTGGAACCGCGGCTATTCTCGCGTTTATCGGAGTTGTTCTAATCGTTGTTCTTGTTCATAAAAAAGTTTTTGGAGCGTTATTTTGGGGAATGATCGGAACTTAGGCGCTCGCGGCGTTGGCGCAACTTGCGGGGGTGTATCAAGTTGATGCGGTCAACGGATTTTACTCGGCGATTCCCACGCTCGATATTCATGCGCAAGCGCGCGAAATAAAGGAAGGATTTAAGGAGGTCTGTTTTGCCGCGTTTAATGCGAGCGCCTGGACGGGACCAGGAGGGAAAGTAGGCTGTGATCTGCTTTTCTCAATGAATATTCTTATTGTCCTGGTCGCTTTGCTTTTTGTCGATTTCTTTGACACGATTGGCACGGTGGTCGCCGTAGCCACAAAAGAGAATATGTATGATAAAGAAGGAAAAATCCCGAGAATAAAATCGATTCTGTTTGCAGACGCGTTTGCCACCGCTTGCGGCGGGGCGTTGGGGACGTCTACTACTACCACTTATATTGAGTCGTGCGCGGGTATTGCCGTTGGGGGACGCACTGGTCTGACGGCGTTGACGGCAGCTTTTTTATTTTTGGTTTCGCTCCTCTTTGCGCCAATTTTTCTGGCGTTGCCCGGTTTCATTTCCGGAGCGGCGCTGATTTACGTCGGATTTCTGATGATC
This sequence comes from uncultured Planctomycetales bacterium, assembly GCA_947305735.1. Lineage (GTDB taxonomy): Bacteria > Planctomycetota > Planctomycetia > Pirellulales > Thermoguttaceae > RUG369. Next base: position 6,704 of record CAMZEO010000015.1, read on the forward strand.
GCGCCTTTGAGCAAATTGGATTTTGACGACGTTTCCGAAGCGGTTCCCGCTTTTATTGCGACAGTTGTTATTCCGCTCGCTTACAGTATTTCTGAAGGTATCGCTGTCAGCTTTATTGTTTGGACGGTTATTAATCTGCTCTGTGGACAGGGTAAAAAGGTCAACCCGCTAATGCGCGTTCTGTCAATCATGTTCGTTGCGAAATATTTCTTTATATGAAAAAAGAAGAGGACTGGAATCAATAAGAAACGGTAATTCCAGCCCTCTTTTAACGATTAGATTTAAGAGATCGTTCTACGTTATTCTTCAACTACGGGAAACGCGGAAATTCTCAATCTTGCGGCTCCCATTGGAACGAGTTCTGTCGGTTTTTACAGGACTGAACGGAACTGGCGCGCAGAGTCCGTATTCGTCAATTTTCCAACTCGGAATTTGTTTGCCAGGTAATTTGATCGAATAGGGGACTGAATCTATCGTCCAAGGGAAATTGTCCTTAGGCCAATCGCGTTTGACGATCTTAACTTCCGAAAGATCGATTTTCTCCGGATCGAGCAAGCCGTAATTCCACTCGGAATCCGGGAGAATATCGTAGGAAGGCCAATCCTCCTGTTTAGCTCCGGCTTGCCAACCGGAATCCCCCATCGCGACTTTACGCCCATCCATTTTTACGTATCGTTCTTTGATCTTTAACGAATAGGTCAACGGTCCAAAGTCAATACTCACGCAACCCTTATTTTGATCCCACTTGCGAAATGAAGCTTGGGAAGGGAACGTTGCGGCAATCTTGTCGCCGTCTTTCCATTCGCGTTCAATTCGAATCCATTTTTGAGGTTCTGGTTTGCCGTTCGCAAAAGAGACGGGCAAATCGTTCAGCGTTACCGAGGGTTCTAAACTCCATTTAGGAACCCGGACGTACAACGGAAAAGAAACGGACTTGACGTCTTCCGGAAGCGAAACGGCGATATTAATGACGTCGTCAAACGGATAATTGCTTGTTTCCGTTAGCGTTACAGGAACGCCTTCGCCGACTCCAACTTTAGCGTTAACTTTGGAGGCGCCGTACAACGTCGCCGCAAGTCCGCCGTCGGGAGTCGCCGTCCACAAGTTTTCAATGTAGTACGGCCAACCGTGCGTATGGTTGTGTTGGCAACAACGACTGCTGAACGGATTCATCGCCATAAACGGTCCTGCGTTGTCAATACCGGGACTGTGATTTTTCGAATCGGAAATCGGCTGGTTCGGGCAGGTTATGTAACGCAACGCTTTGAAATTTGGCATGACGGCGGCGGGAGCTGTGTTGAAAGCAACTTCTTCGCAATGATCAACCCAGAAAAGATCGCCGGTTATGCGGAACAGTATCATATCGCTCGTCATTTGTTCGAAGATACCGCATGTTTCGACGCCCTGACGAGGATCGATATAGCCGACCCGAGAATTTTCGTCTCCGCCCCACAAGCCGCCGGGAACTTGTCCGTAACAAGCTCGAATAAGCCAGAAGTCGTTATACGTCGCGAATTTGTCCGCTTCGTTTTTCGAAAGCATCCACCAAGTCGCCGGTTGGCGGAAACATTGGGCGATATTGACGTTGTGCCAGTTGGGAAGCGTTGATTCCTGCTTCCAGTTGGCCGTGTTCGCGTTGATTTTTTTAGCGACGGTAAGCAACGTTTCGTTGCCGGTAATGTTGTAAAGCCAGAAGCAGCTATACAGGAGGTCGCCGGCGCGACTATTTTCCCAATACGTCTTTAAAAACTTCTGTTCGGGATACATCGCGATCCAGTCGAAGTAACGCGACATAAATTCGATAACGCGTTCGTCGCCCGTATACTCATAATAAGACTGCATCAAGAATAAAACGAGCATGTTTGGCCACAGATCGCATCCCTTTTCGACGTCGGGATTCGCGGGACCAAAATAACCGTCTTCGCGTTGACTCGTCAAAATCGCCTCGATCCATATCTTTGCTTCGGCGATCATTTTTTCGTCTTTGAGCAGATAGGCGAGATCCACGTAGCCGCGCAACCAGTAGGGGAGTTCTTCCCAACCGTATTTGCCCCCTTTGCAAAGCCATGCGTTATCTTTCTTTTCAAGCCATTTGCTCAATTCGCCAAGTTTGCCGGAAAGACCGTCGCGTTGCAGTTCAAGGTAACGACCAAGCCAGCCGTTCGCCTCAATGGCTCCGAGAGGAAGTTTCAGGAACGGAGAAGGGGTCAGGGGCGCTCTGTTTGCCAAGTAGTGAGCGTTGGTCGCGCTTTCATTGGGACGATCAACGCAAGTCGCAGCCACGTCGGCGGCGGAACAGGTCGCGGCAAAAGCAAAAACCGCAACTGTTGTCATTAAAACGAATGATTTCATGTGGATAACAGTCATGATAAAGGAAAAGTATCAAAAATGAAAAAACATGGCGCATTAACGTCCGTTATTCTTGACGCGTTCCAAAAGTCGTTGGAACGCCCGTTTATACTGTTCGCCGTTCTGGTGTCCAAGTTGAGTTTCGTGATAAATAGTTTTTTTCTCGGAGGGAACGACGTTGAACGCCGAGTAAACGGAACTAGGACTGCAAGTTACGTCGATGAAGCCGACGGTTATATCGATAGTCGCCGCGTCGATGTTGCGCGCGAAATTGACGCCGTCGAGATAACGAGACGCTTCAAGAACTTTTTCGTCGCCTTTATAGAAATCAACGAGACGCGGCCAGCCGGGAGAACGTCCTTTAAGCAAGCCCGAGTGATCGCAAAGCGCGGGCACCGACGACAGAATAGCGCAGAAATGCTTGTTCAAACCTCCAAGAATGAGCGCGGAAGCGCCGCCTTGACTTGTGCCGTAATACCCGACGCGCGTCGCGTCGACGTAATCTTGTTCGGCGAGCCAATCAACCGCGCGATCAATGCCCAGATACGCCGCGCGGAAGAAATAGGAGTCGCGGTCGGTCCCATTGTAATAGCAATAGCGCATGCCGAGCTTTTCGTTATATTCGTCATAGACCTTTTGACGTTCCTTTCCATCCAGAGGACATTCGTACGGGAAAACGTTCATGTTCAAAACGACAAATCCCTGATCGGCAAGCCAGGCTTCCGGACCGACGCCTGGTCCCGCGCCGGGAACGTTGACCAGAGTCGGATAGGGACTTTCTCCTCCTTTAGGTACGCTAAGATAGCCGAAGACGCGTTGGTCATTAATCGTCGCGAAATTGACGGAATAAACGTCGCGCTTTTCGTTGGAAAGAGAATCGATTTTCTTTTGTTGCAAATCGATAGGAATCGCGCGAACTTCTTCCTTGCCTTTAGCCCAGAATTCGTCGAAATCGTCGGGTTTGGGAAGGCCGGGTTCAATTTTTTTCGGATCAAACGCAAGCCCCGCTAATTTCGAACACGATTTTTGTCCGTCGGCGGATTGCGCTTTCGCGTTAATTTGCAGAAAACCGGGAAAAGTCAACGTCGCCTTGATTGAGGCGGGATTGTTTTTCGACAAATCAAACGTTTGCGGGTCGGCAACCTGGTCGCGACCGTCGTTTGTCAAAACGACGGTCAAGGTTCCCGAGTCGACAAGAGTTCCGTCTTTATCGGTCGCGGAAATAGTTATTTCCGCTTCGTCATTAACGGCGTAGACTTGGGTTTCCTGGTTGAATTTAAACGTAATCGCTTCCTGAGCAAAAACGCCGGAAACGGCAAACGCAAAAAGGAACAAAGACAAGGTAAATCTGATCAGCGTTTCTCGTTTGATAAATACTTTTTCCATATCAACGCCTTATATAGTTTGCTTAAATGTGAAGGTTAATTGATTCAAGCGTCGACGCGTCAACGTTTGGCGCCCGTGTCGGGATCGTACTCGAATTCCACCGATTGGATAGAACCGTCGACGTAAAAGGCTTTAGAATGGAATTCTCCATGCTCGGCGTCGTCGTTCGCGACAACTTCGCAGAGTTTTTTCCATTCGTCGGAGGTTCCCGTCGCGCGTTCCAGGACTTCGACCGATTCCGGAGCTCCCCGTTCGCCGGCGCGGAGCAGATACTCTTTGGACGCGCCGACTTTCGAGAAGGTCAAGCCCGAACCGTCCGACAAAATAACCGTGTCAAAAACGTCCCGAGACGTCTTATCCGTATAACGACTAACGTCGCCCGGCAAGCAAGGTTTTTCGACGTCTTCGTGCAACACCCAATACGAATTCTTAACGATATTCCCCTGGGAATCCAGAAGGTAGTGTCCAACGTTCGCGGCCGCCCAACCGTCCCAGGCGAGCATTATATGGAAATGAGGAGGGAAGTCGCGATGTCCGTTGGTGAAAAGCGTCTCAAATCCATAAAGATTGATATGATCGACGAAATCGGGCTTGTCCGTTTCCGTCCAACCGTAGGCGCGACAAACTTCAAGCGCCGCAAGCATATAATTCAATTGAGCTTTAATCTCTTCGCGGGGATAACGTCCGTCCCGATACGGTCCGCAACGTCGGACGTCCCAATTATGAAACACTCCGAGACGAACCGCGCCGAAAGAAATCTCTGTAAACGCGCCGGTCGGGGCTTTCGCTTTGCCGGGAGTGAAACGAACGCCGTTGTCAATTATTTCATAATCGCCTCGGGCTCCTATGACGCGCTCAATATTGACGTTTGGCCAAACGACTTCGATTATAGGCGGTTCCAAGCCGACTTTTGGCGCTTCGACCGTCAAAAAAAATCGGTGAGAATCGACTCCGGAATAAGCTTCGCCGGGAACGAGTTTCCAACCAATCTCTTGGTCCGCTTTGGAAAAGACAACCTCCGGCAAAATAGGCGCGGGATCTTCTTCCTGCGAAGCCGCGCGGATAACGACCGCGCCGTATTGCGTTGTTTCCGCGCTGAAAGATTGTTCGCAAGTCGGCGACAACGCCGTTGCCGCCGAAAAACAAGCGACCAACAATTTGATAGAATTGCGGTAAAGCATAGGTATTCTGAAAAGATTATTGTCATTGGGCGAGAAAAAACGCCCGCGTCGCAACTACGCGCCGCAACGCGAGCTTTTTTTAGCAACGAACCTCCTTTTGGCTCATTACCGCGGGATCATTGATCCATACGTCCTTTATAAACCTTGACGCGATCGATAAGCGCCTGGTCTTTACTGTCGCGCAGAACAATCTCGACGCCTTTTTCCGCGAGCTCGGGGAACTGCTTGCGAAGAACGGTGTCGTGAACGTGATCGGCGATCGCCTTATGAGCGGCGGCTGCGACTTTTTCGTTTTTATCGTCGGCGCATTCAATTGCAAATTTGAAAGAGTTTTCGTTGCGGTTCGCCGCCAAACGGGAAAGAACGAGCGCTTTTTCGTCGACGCGCGTCGCCAGTTTATACGCCTTTTGGAGTTTTTCCAATTTGCCGTCGCGGGAAATCTCAATTCCGATTTGATCGTCGGGAAGAGAAATCGTGCGAATGAACGTACGTAGAAGAGCCACTTTCTGATCCGCGCTGAGTTTTCCAGAATCAAGAAGCTCTTCCATTTCTGCGGCAAACGTTCCGTCCGCCCAAACGTTCAGGACGCGAAGTCCCAACGCTTTTTCGGCGTCGTTAGAAGATGCGAGCAACTTTGCAATCGCGCTTTTGGCGACCTCTCCGCCCGTTCGAGCGGAAAGCGCGTAGAGAACTTCGTTATATTCGGCGGGAACTTGACCGACCATCGCGAGAATCGGCGAGGCGTCTTTATTGCAAAGAGAAGCGACAAGGTTTTCCGCCGCGTCGCGATCTTTGCCGCGTTGCATTAGAACGATCGACGCGACAAATGATGGAACGTCGTCGGGCGTCGAGATTTCGCGGGCGCGCTGCAGGAGCGTCAGACGATCGGGGCAATTGGCGGCGGTCGTCTTTTCAAAGATGCGAGGACGAACGTCGACCGCTCGGTTGGAAAGAATCGTCGCGAGGTCTTTGAATTGTTGCGCGTCTTGCGAAGCGTCGAGCGCCTTTAGGAGCGCGTCGTCAAATCCGTCCGCGACGACAAACGCGCAAATGCGGAGCGTAAGGTCGCGATCGGTAGCCAAATGTTTGACGAATACGTCGACGTCTTCGGCGGTCGCCATCTTTTCGAGAGCCAGGAAACCTGCTTTTTGAAGGTCGGGCGATTCTGAACTTAACGCTTTAAGGGCGTACGGACGATACTTTTTGTTATCGCGAGCGGTCAGACCGGCGAGCGTTTCTTCTTTAGCCCAGTCGTCGAGATCGTCGAATTTAGCGAGCCATGCGTCCACGTCTTCGTCGGACGCTTTCCCTATTTTCAAGGGGAAAATCCCCTCGACGCTGTCGCGCGGAATGGGAGCGGTGAGTCGGCAAGTCAACGCGGCCGCGGCGGCGGGAATATTCTTGTTGTCTTGCAGGGCTTTCAGCGCGGCTTCGCCGGGAATTTTGCCAAGCGCGACGGCGGCTCCGTCTACAATGCGTTGGCTTGGCGATTTTAACAATTCGGCTACGGCTGGAACGTTTTTATCCGTCCCAATGTAGCCGAGTTGCTCAAGCAACCAGACTTTAACTTCGTCGCTGACGTCCGCTTTCATCGCGTCGATAATGAAATCGCAAAGTTCGCCAAGGGCCGCTTCGTCGTTGGCGGCTTGCGCTTCCGACATTTTCGCGCGGAATTCGTCGCGCGCTTTAAACATCGGGGTTTCCGAGTGCGGGTTAACCAGCTCGCCGACGTAAACGCCGCCGCGACCGGTGACAACGTCGCGTTCCAACGTGAAGTCGCGCGAGTTTAATCTTTCCAGAAGATCGCCAAAATCCGCCGCCATAAGACAGGTCGACCACGTCGACAGGGCGATCGCTAAAGCTATCGTATATTTTTTCATGGGAACTAACCTTACTGTTCGCTCTTTATAGGTAACTATGTTCAACTTTATTATTTAGATCGCGTTTGCGACGTTAAAGCGCTCAAACCTCGATTTGATAGGGCGCGCGTTGAATTTTGGAAACCATGGCGGTCGCTTCGCGATCGTTTTCGAATTCCATCTTGTCTTTGTCCCAAACAAGATCGCGCTGGAGTTTATACGCGATGATGCACATATGACCGTAGTCGGAAACGTTTGCGCCGTAGAAAACGTCCTGGAAAGGTCGAGTTCGATGACGGACGCAGTAAAGGAAGTCGTCGGCGATGTTGTCCGCGCCGCCGCTGTAACGACGAACGTCGACCGCATGAAGCGCGCGGATATCTTTCGTTTTGCCGAAAATGTAAACTCCTTCGGTGCCGACGATTGTGATGTTGCTTCCCGCGCCCGGATAATCGCCGTGATAGAAATTGACGCCGTTTTCCATTTCGATCTTAACGCCGTTAAACGGGTTGCGATCTGTGTTCGGCGCGAAAACTCTCTTCGGCGGAATGTGATCCATACCGCAAGAGTAGAGCGCGCCGCCAAAATTGTGTCCGCCCCAGTCGCCGAGACCGCCGGTGCCGAACGCCGAGTTGAATCGCCACGTCATTGGATCGATCGCGCGACGACTATATTCGAAGTACGGGGCTTGTCCGACCCAGGCGTCCCAGTCGACTTCGGGAGGGCAGGGTTCCGGATCGTAGGTGCGTTCGGAGGGAGCGCCGGCGCAATTCGCGTAGATTTCCTTAACTTCGCCGATCGCTCCGGACATAATAATCGGCGCAAGATATCGACCGTAGTCTTCCATAACGCGTTGCGAGCCGCTTGAAACAACCTTGTCGTATTTTCGCGCCGCCGCGACGATTTGACGGCTTTCCATTAGCGTAAACGTTAACGGTTTTTCGCAGTAAACGTCTTTGCCCGCCTTGCAGGCGTCGATCGTCATGCGCGTGTGCCAATGATCCGGCGCGGCGATAGAAACGACGTCCAGTTCAGGCATGTCGTACATTTCCTGATAGTATTGGAAACCTTTGACGGGATGCCCGTCCATCTCGGCGGGAATGCGACGCGTGTCGATATCGCAGACCGCGATGAAACGCGAGCCGGGACGCGACCCGATATTGCTGCGTCGCGTGCCCCAGCCGATCAAGCCGACGTTGATCGTTTCGCTCGGCGGAAAGAAGCCGTCTTTTCCGAGAACGGAACCCGGAACCAACATCGGGAGCGCGCCCGCCGCGGCGACGCTCAAAAACGTACGACGGGAAAGTTTCTTCATTGTATTCATATTAACAAATCCTGATTTAAGTATTGAATAAACGGTTCTCGATCGAGAACGCGTTGCAAGAGTTAAAGGTTATCGTAGCGTTACTTGGAGGTAAACTTCAAACTAAATTTGCCTTCGGGTAGTTTTTTCGATAAGGGAATAAGGACGAAATCGTCGGTTACGAGCGCTCCGTAATCTTGCCCTTCAACAATATTCGCATCCTTTACGCGTTGCGGAAGAATTTGAAAGATCGGGCGATTCGAGCGTTCGGAACCGTTGGCGTCGACAAGCGCGTATGAATTTTCCATCCTGATCGGATCGATCGTCAGCGTCCAGGTAATCGCGCCGTCCTCCGCTTTTTCCGATTCGAGCGTTTGTTTCCATCCGGATTCCTGCGCGGCGAGCGCGTTTTGCCAAGCGGGGTCGCCGTAGAGTGCGACGACGTCGCGATCATATTTGAGTCCTTCGCGTTTCATAGCGGGCAATTTTTCGCCGTCGGGCGCCGTTTTGTCGTTTTCAAGAAGATAAAGCAACGCCTGATTGTTCGCGTAAACGGCCTCGGCAACTGTGAAACGTCCAGGTTGTTCAATATAATAATCCTGAACGCCCCAACCCATGTAACCGAACCACGTCGGAACGACGTAACCCAAAAGCATATCAACGTTCGCGTGTCGAATCATCATTAGCGCCATGCAGCAGGGTTTGTCGATGTTGCCCCAGAGACAGTTTCCGGACGCGAGGTGAATTTTAGAGCCGGTCGCCTCGACTAAAAATGGTTTTTCGCCGGATTCTTTAGAAGGAACGCCGTAAAGATTTCCGTCTTGCGCGACGAAAAAACCGTTTTTATACGCGTAGCCAATACTCCAGTTTCTTTCGGACGCATGACCGGACGTTACAAAAAGTTGCGCGTTATTGAGCGCGTCGGCGACGGCATGCGTCGTGTCGTCGGGAGCGTCGTTGCGGTCTTCTTCCTCTTTGCCCGCTTCCTTAACGCGCCAGTGATTCTTTTTACCTTCGTCGAAAACGACGCTCGATTTGAAATATTTCGTCGCGATCGACGTCGCGCCGCAGGCCGTTTCAACCGTCATAGGTTTTACTTGCGTCAAGCGGAGCGCGTCCGACGCGTCGTAACCGGTAATAATCGCCCAGATAACGTCCCCGTAAGGATCGTCGTCGAGCGAACGCGTTCCCTGCCAGATCGACGCGAGTCGCTCGGCGGTCGCCTCTTCGGGTCTGACGACGAAACAGACGTATTTGGGAAAGATTTCTTTCAAACGGTCAAACGCGGAATCGTCCCAGGCAACGACGTCGACCTTATATTCGTCGGCGTATTTTTCGCGGAGCGAATCGACGACTTTGACCCAATCGGCGTCGTCAAGAACACTCTGTGTTGCAACGATAGTATATCCTTGTTTGACGGCGTCGTCGGCGGAAACTCCGATCAAAGTTGTCGCGCAAGCTAGAAAAGCGGCGTAAAACGTTGTTTTTCTAATTAGTGTGACAAAAACAGGTAATCGCATCAATACGTTCCTTGGGTTTGGATCTGTAGAAACTGTTAATAAACGTCAGATCAAACGATTTAAATCAAAAATCTCTTATAAGAGACGCGAACGTCTCGCTACGATTGGTTTTCATTCGACGACGACGATCTCGTAAACGGGAATCGACGGAATCGTAAATTTTGCTTGACTATTCTCCCAGGAAAAATCAAGATCGACGCCCGAAGGTTCTAAACGGATTTTTTCCGGCTTAGATTCGAGATTAAGCGTTGTTTCGACGTTCTCGACAGGATCGATCGACTTGATAACGGCTTCTTGTTCATGAGGTCCCGAAACGTTGACCAAGTGGATGCAAAGCCTCCCGTCTTGCGCGCGGCGGACAGAAACGTCGAGCGGTTGTTTTCGAGAAAACTGAACGATCGGAGTCGGGAAGGCGGTCGTTAATGCCTTTTCGAGATAAGCGTTAAAAGTCGGTCCGTTCTCGTCGACAAACTCTTGCGGAGTATCCGAGGGAGTCGGAAAAACGACAATCTTTCCTTTGCCGTACTGATAAACGTCGAGGAACCAGATATTCTCGGTGTTTTCCGAGGATATCTTTTCGGCTTTCTCAAGCAACGGTTTAATTTCCTCAAGGGGTTCGTTCCCAATAGCAACAACAGATCCGCCGTTGTTAACGTAACCGCCGACTTTCTCCTTGAGTTCGTCCGACCAAAGACCGCCGCGAGAGAAAACGAGGACTTTTGCGGATTCGATATTTTTTACAAGGGTTTCGTCGATTTGAATATCGACGGCGTAGTTCAGTTCAAGTATCCGCTTAAGGATGGGGCGTTGCTCAGTGATCATTGGGAAGAGACTATCCCAGAAGCGATTTACGCTTTGGTAGTGTTGTTTTGTGGGACAGAACAAGGCGACCTGCGGAACTTCAATCGAATATTGACAAAGTTTCTGACGTTCACGACAGAACTTCAGGGCTTCCGCCACCGGCGGGAGTTTCGTAAGATTAACCGCTCCGTCAGGGTCTTGCGTTACGTACGCCTGGAAGCTTCCCCCTTGCGCTAAAACGCACGCCGCTTCGCGGGAAATTTGAACCCCTGTTTTGGAAGCCCAATTTCCCTCGGGAGCTCTCGCGAAACTCCAGGCCATGAGATCCCAAGGTTTGTTTTGAGTCATCATTAGACGCGTGGAATAACGGGCGGCGGTTACTGAATCATTAGGCGAAAAATCCCCCGAGATAAAATCGACGTCGGCGCATACAGGTTCGGGCATATGATCCGTAAACGCCCAGTTGCTCGCAATTTGAAAATTCGGAGCTTTGTCTTTTACTTGTTGTACGTAATCGACGAGGTATTGTCGAAACGCTTCCCTACAGAAGTTGCACCATTCAAACCAACCGTCTTGTTTTGGTTCTTTTGGAACGGCGTCAAATCCGGTCGAGTTTTTAAAAGCGTCTTGGGCTGCGTCGCAATAATCAAGGAGCGTCGCCCAACACTCGCCGTCGACCCAAACTCCGTCGGTATGGTATTTCAGAGCCATTTCAAGAAGTTGAGGAACAAGAAGCTTGTTTTTATAATCGCCGAATACCGAGGTTCTTTCCTGGGAGACGTTTCCATTAGCGTCAATGACGGCCCATTCCGGATGGCGCGCGACGGCCTCGTTGTCCCAGACTCCGGAATAATGCGTGTAAAGAGCCACGCCGTTTTTCGCCGTAACATAACGCCAGATTCTCAAGGAATCCTTAACGACTCCCGGAGCGGGATTGCCGACTTTTGTGGGATAGCTGGTCAAGCCCGGATGCCCCTTGCTGTCGACCTGGATAAAATCTGGATGAAGCTCGTCAATGATTTCCTGAACCATTTCAGGAGTGGTCGACTCGCCGATATTGGGAACGTCCTTACCCGCGTGAAAATCGAAATGAACGCCGACAAACGATTCCGCTCGTTTGAGGCGCGGAGGAAAACTGGTTCCGGCTCTTCTGGAAGAATTGCTTTCCTGCCCTGAAGCCAACGCTTGTCCGAAAACAAGCGCCGTCGACAAGACGAAAACGAAACTCCAACATTTACCCGCTGTTTGTATCGACATTGCGCAAAGACGTCCTTCAAAGATGATTCAGTCGACGTCGGCCGGGAGCCGACGTCTTCGATAGATGACACAATAAGGACCTGAACCAAAAAGGCCGACGGGCTTTTTCGAACAAGTCCTTTTAACGACAAAGCCGCGACGTTAAAAAATAGACGCCGACGAACTACTTCTTAACTTCAAACGGAGTGGCGGGGAGTCCCTCGGAGCTGTACAGATTGCAGTTTTCCGGGAACATTTGCCACGCGTAGCGAACGGCGGTCGGATCGACGCCTTCGGCGGAAACGACGACCTTATTGGGGGCGACTATTTCAGCCTTCGCCCAGACGAATTTTCCGTCCGCGCCCGCGACCGCGAAGCGATTCAATTGATCGTCGGTCTTTTCGAACGTTCGATCGTTAAGTTTTCCGGCGACAAGACCTTCGCCAACGTGATTGAACGTCAGCGCGACTTTACCGTCGGCGAAGTCCGCCGTCGCGACCATAGGCGAGCAACATTCGACGTTTTTACCGTAAGCGTTCGCCAGCGCCCAAAGAGCGAGACGATTGCCGACGACCCACTTGTTGCGCGGGTGAATGTCTTTGATTTCGCCGGCGTCGATAATGACCGCCTGACCGGTGTTCGCAACTTCCATGCACATCGTCTGACCGTTGCGCAGATAGGGCCAGTCGCCCGTGTCGTTCGGATCGTCTTTAGGATCGGTAAACGGCGCGAGTTGTACCCAGTAGAAGGGGAAGTCGCCGTTTTCAAAGACCTTGCGCCATTCGCGAATCATCGCCTTTTGCTTGTAGTAATAGAACTCGCGTTCTCCGGCGTTTGTGCAACCTTGATACCAGATCGCGCCTCGGAAGTTATATCCCTTCCAGGGGGCGAGCATCGCGTTGTACATGCCGCCGCATTTGTCCCAGTCTTTGGCTTCCGGACGAGCGGCGATGAGTTTTTGACCGACTTCAACCGTTTCGGGAACCTGGTTCCACCCCGCGTCGGGAATCCAACTGTTAATATTCGAGCCGCCCCAGTTGGAGTCGATAAGCCCGACCGGAACGTTCAGTTCGTTATGGAGGCGAAGCGCAAAGTGGAAACCGCAAGCGGTGCAGTTCGCCTGAACGCCGTCCTTGCAGACTTTCCAGCCGTCGGTTGCGACGTCTTTGAGTTCTTCGCTCGTAATAACGTGGGTCGGACGGTTGAAGCGGATGAAGCTGTAGTCGCCGTTAATTTCCTCTTCAGTACACGCGAGACGTTCTTGTCCCCAGGAATTCAGCGGCATTTCCATATTCGACTGACCGCTGCAAATCCAGACCTCGCCGACCAGAATGTTCGTGAACGTAACGGTGTTTTTACCTTTAACGACCAGGTCTTTCCCTTCAAAACTTGCTTCCTGAGACGGCAACGAAACTTTCCAGTTTCCGTGTTCGCAGGCGGTCGTCGTCGCGGACATTCCGTTGAACGAGACGGCGACTTCCTCGCCGGGATCAGCCCAGCCCCAGACGCAAATCGGCTTTTCGCGCTGGAACACGCCGTTGTTCGAAAAACACTTGGGAAGCGAAACGTCCGCGCGAGCGGACGCGGCGAACGCCGTTAGAACGACGGCGACGACCAGCGACGTAAACAACGATTTTTTCATTGAAAACTCTACCTGTGTTTGAGTTAAAAAAATCGAACGGAGACGTCCAGGGGGGGACGTTTCGTTCGGAGTAAACGCTTTGCTTCTCGTTTGTCGCAGTCCGGCTTTAAACGAGAAACAAGAGCGACGCTAATCGCGATTGTCGGGCTTCGGCATATCGCCGAGCAGGAAGTCTCGAAATGAATCGCTTTCATGCGCGAGCCGTTTTGCCTTTGATCGGTCGAAACTATCGCCGCTTTGCGAATTCGGATCCGCCGCGAGGCGGCGCGCTTCGCGGATTATATAGGGTAGTTCTCGATTCAGATAACGCGAAAACCACTCGAGGGAAGGCGCTTCGACGTTTCGCCAAAAGTCGGGGGGCGTTATTCCGGAATCGACGTCGAGAACGCGCGCGAACGCCTCGCGAAAGAACTCCGAAGCCTGTTCGTCCGTATAGTCGCCGACGCGTTTGCCCGCTTCGACGACGATTCCTCCCACAAGCGTTTCGAAACGAAAAACAAACGACCAATAGCGTTCTTCGTAATTGTAGTCGGACAAATACTTTAAAAACATCGGCGTTAGCATCGACAAAAACGCGCGGCGAAATCAAAAGTCGCTCGCCAACACTCCTACCGCGCTATTTGAGCGGTCGACTCTCTCGGGAGAGTATATAAGACGACGGGGACGATTTCAAGGATTTTTTCGAAAACTTCGCCATTATTTTTTGTTCGGGTCGAGCGCGCCGTTCGTCCGTCGGACGCTTGACGCTGAAGCGCGACGTTTTTATAATGGGCTCCGTTTGAGAGGGCTTTCCATGATTCGCTTGGATATTTTCGGCATGACCTGCGCCGCGTGTTCCGCGCGGGTCGAAAAGGCGTTGAGAAACGTTCCCAACGTCGATTCAGTCGTTGTTAACCTTTTGACGAACTCGGCGATAATCGAAGGATCTCCCGACCTCGGCGCGTTGATTGGCGCCGTTCGACGAGCCGGATACGACGCTCAAAACGCGGATCAGGCGCCTCAAAACAAATCTGTCGACGCAACGGTAAAACGAGAAATACAACTTGTTTTCCTGACGCCCGCTCTTTTGACGTCGCTCGTTCTTCTTTTCGCGTTGTTCTACTTCGCGACCGGCGCGACGATGTTGAAATTACCCGTTCCGCGCGTTATTAATAATCCCGGCGGACTTGGAATCGTCCAATTTTTTCTGGCGGGCGTCTGTCTGTTTGTCAATCGTCGTTTTTTCGTCGACGGCGTCGCGAGTATGCTTCGCCTCGCGCCGAATATGGACGCGCTTGTCGCTCTCGGTTCGGGCGTTTCTTTTTTCTACAGCTTCGCCGTTCTTATCGCGGTCGTCGACGCTTACGCCGTCGGAGAGTCGGAGCGCGCGTTCGAACTCGGCGGAAATTACTATTTTGAGTCGTCGGCGGCGATTCTGGTCTTTATTGGAATTGGCAAGCGATTGGAAGAACGCGCGAAAGGCAAGACGACCTCCGCGCTTGACGCGCTGGCAAAACTTGCGCCCGACAAAGCAAGCGTCGAAAGAGACGGCGTCGAGGTCGAAATCGACGCGAACGAGGTTAAACGCGACGACGTGTTTCTCGTTCGACCCGGCGGGCGCGTTCCCGTCGACGGAGTCGTTCTCGAAGGGGTTGGCGCCGTCGACGAGTCGGCCCTTACCGGCGAAAGCGTTCCGGTCGACAAAACGCCCGAGGCGCGCGTCTTTGCCGGAACTCTTAATACTTTCGGCTTTCTTCGTTGTCGCGCGTTGAAGGTCGGTTCCGAAACGACGTTGGCGCAAATATATCGGCTTACGAGCGACGCGACGGCGAGCAAAGCGCCAGTCGCGCGGCTTGCCGACGCCGCGGCGGGCGTTTTCGTCCCCTCGGTCGTCGCGTTCGCCGCGTTGACGATTATCATATGGCTCGCGCTCGGTAAAACCTGGGATTTCGCGCTCGTTCGCGGAATCACCGTTTTGACGATCAGCTGTCCGTGCGCGCTGGGTTTGGCGACGCCCGCGTCGATTATGGTCGGGATGGGAGTCGGCGCGAGAAGAGGATTATTGTTTAAAACTGCCGAAGCACTCGAGTATTGCGGAAGAGCCAAAACGATCGTTCTCGACAAGACCGGCGTGATCACGACCGGTCGCCCCGTCGTTTCCAGTCGGGTTCTGGCCGACGGCGTCGACGAACGCGAATTTCTGACGGTTGCGAGCGCGTTGGAATCGAAAAGCGAACACCCGTTGGCGCAAGCGGCGTTGCAATTCGTTCGAGAACGGGGAGCCGACGTTTTTTCGGACTCTCTGGAAGCGTTTCAAATCGCGCCCGGCGCGGGCGTTTGCGGACTTCTTAACGGCGAGCGCGTCATTGGCGGCAAACTCGACTATCTTCGTCAAACGATCGAGATTCCGGATAAGATAGTCGAAACGACGTCGCGGTGGGCGGAGCGCGGGGAAACGACGCTCTATTTCGCGCGCGGCGATCGGTTCCTGGGCGCGTTAGGCGCGACGGACGCGCTCAAAGAAGACTCCGCGCTCGCTATTGACGCGCTGAAAAAACTCGTCGGCGAGGTCGTTATGTTGACGGGCGATTCGAAACGAGTCGCCGAATCGATTGGAAATAGAACGGGAATCGAGCGCGTCGTCGCGGACGTCTTGCCCGACGGCAAAGAGCGAACGATCCGGGAACTTGCGCGCCGGGGCAGGGTGGTTTTCGTTGGGGACGGCGTTAACGACGCGCCCGCGCTCGCGAGAGCCGACGTAGGAATCGCCGTAGGAGCGGGAACCGACGTCGCGATTGAAGCGGCGGACGTCGTGTTGACGTCGAATCGACTCCTCGACGTTTGCGCCGCCGTTCGGCTCGGTCGCGCGACGTTGCGCAACATTCGCGAAAATTTGTTCTGGGCGTTTTGCTACAATATAATCGGAATCCCGATTGCCGCCGGATTCCTGACGCCGATTTTGGGCTGGACGTTTTCGCCCGCGTTTGGCGCGTTGGCGATGAGTTTGTCGAGCTTTTGCGTCGTGTCGAACGCGTTGCGGCTGAACTTTGTCAAACTTGACGACAAAAGCTCCGGAAAAAATGAAACTCAACCCGTTGAAGAAAGGAAACGCGAAGAAATGAAAAAGACGATGACCATCGAAGGGATGATGTGCGGACACTGCGAAGCGCGCGTCAAAAAGACGCTGGAGGCGCTCCCGTTCGTCGTCGAGGCGCTCGTCGATCACACGAAGGGAACCGCCGTAGTCTCTCTCGCCGACGCTCCGGAAAACGGAGACGTAATTTTGAGAGAAGCGATCGCAGGGCAGGGGTACGACGTGATTTCGATCGCGTAGCGCCGCCGGGCAAGTAATCGTCGCTCAGTTCCAATCGCCTTTTTCGACGAATTCCCTCAAAAAAGTTTTCGCGCGCGTCGTAACGCGAAACTGTTTGGCGTTTGCGCCTAACTCGTCTTCAAAAAAAACGCGCGCTTTGTCCTTGTCGATAGAATCTTCGAGCTTTTGGTATTTAGGATACGAATAGACGTTTTCTCCTTTTTTGTACCGCTCGATAAATAATCGAAGCGCGTCGAAATCCAACCCGAGCGCGTCGGCGATTTTTCGTATCCGATCGAGTTTGTCGTTTCGGCCGTACTCGGCGACGTACTCCCGAAACGTCTTGCCGGGCTCGACAAAAACGTTTCCCTGCTGAACGTCGTGCAGGAAATTATTGGCGCGGCGCTGTTCTTCCTGCGACAATATGCCAAATTGCCGATGAAGGTCGACAAGAACCGCGTCGACTTCCTCGCCCGTTTGAAGCGCTTTGAGATACTTTTCAAAGCGCGAGTTGAGATAGTCCGAATCGATTTTTCCAACGTCGATTTCCGTAAGCGTCGCGTCGATATCGAACGCAACCTCTTCCTGTTTCGACGACTTATTGACGATCTCCCGATAACGAAGCGCGAGAACGTAATACGCGTTCTTGTCCATGTGAACGACGACCTTTTCCCCGTCGCCGTTCCCGTCGACAAAAGAATACTCGAGTTTTTCCCAGACGAACCCCTGTATTTTTGCGGCGCGTAAATACCCGTTAAGCTTGGAGAACAGACGCGCGAACTTCGCGACTTTTTTATCGTCTTCGGGCAAACGTTCAAAATTCTCGACGTCGTCCGACTCGAACAAATAGCGTATCTCGCCAAAGACTTCGTTCATTTTTTCGAGATGAGATTTAAGTTTGTCGACGAAAATCCCAAATTCTTTCGAGCCCGAATAGAGAGAGAACGCGAAATCGACGTTCTGCTCCATCGTGTGCGGATAGCGATAATACCGAATCGTTCCAAACGGTTTGTCCGGGCCGAAAAGTCGGTTCGTTCGCGAAAACGCCTGAATAAGTCGCTCGTACGCGAGCTCTTTGTCGAGATAAAGAACGTTGATCCATTTGGAATCGTACCCCGTGAGCAACTGATCGACGACTATGACGAGATCGAGCCGTTCTTCCGGCTTGCGCTCGATTCCGATATATCGATCTTTATGCGCGAGCCGGGACGCCAGGTCGCGTTTAAACAACGCGTGTTGGTCGATCGTATATTTTTTGCCGAACGTCTTGCCATAGTCGTCAAGTATTTCCAGAATCGCTTCCGTTTTGAACGTCGCGTAAAGTTTCTTCTTTTCCTCGGCGTCCCCGACTTCGGCGCAATCGAGACGCCCCAGCTCGTCGTCGGAATCGTCGGCGACGCGTTTGTCGACGTAATTGACGTTCGGATCGAACAGAGCCGTAACTTTCAGCGACGGCGCTTTTTCTTTAAAGCGCCGGTAATATTTGATCGCCTCGACGATGCTGCTCGTCGCCAAAATCGCGTGAAATTTCTTGCCGACGCTTGAAATCGTCCAGTTTTCCACAATATCGTCGACGACTTTCGCGCGGTGTTTCGCGCCCTGGACGTCGTCCGAATACTGCGCGACCGGAAATATCGATTCCACGCCCTCGACGACCTCGTCGCCGACGATCGCGGTCTTCGGCATGGGCCTTTTGAACCAGTCTAAAAAAACTTCTTTTTTCTTCGGGTCGGCCAACGCCTCGTCGACGGAATTCGCTTTCGCTTTGTAAAGCGCGACGCGTTCTCTGACGTCTTTGTCCCGATAGGTCAGAACCTTATAAGAATCGAACCCTAAAACGTTTCCGTCGCGTATTCCGTCGGCGACGCCGTATCGGTGAATTTCCGTTCCGAAGACGTCGGCGGTCGTGCTGTGATTCTTTTCGTTTTCGTCCATAATCGGCGTTCCGGTAAACCCGAAGAACATCGCTCATGGAAAATTGTCTTTGATCGTGGCGAGCATGTTGCCAAAAGCGCTTCGGTGGCATTCGTCGACGATGAAAACGATCCGTTTCTTGTCGAACGCCTCAAAATCGGCGTCGTTGACGCCTTTGACGTTGCGGAGCAAACTCGCCTTTTGAATCGACGTTACGATCAACTTGTCCGACTGTTTGGAGCTTTTCAATTTAGTCATGAGCGCGAACGTGTCCGCCGTGTCCCGAACGTCGACGTCCGCGTCGGCAAAGGCGCGGTATTCGCGCAGCGACTGCGTTCCAAGTTCGATTCGATCCATAAGAAAGACGACTTTGTCCGCGTCCCCCGACTCTTTAACGAGCTGCGCCGACTTGAAGCTCGTGAGCGTCTTGCCCGATCCGGTCGCGTGCCAGACGTATCCCCCGCGCTGTTGTTCCGGATCGACGATTTTCCAGTCGCGTTTGGAAACTCGGGTGGAGATCCCGCTCGCCGCGTAATATTGATAACTCCGCATGACCTTGAGCGTTCCGTCTGCGGCGTCGGCGACGGAGTAGAACCCGATGAGCTGATGCGCCATCGGAATCGAGAGCAAATACTGCGCGATGCTGTTCCAGGAGTCGACGCGCTCGTTGTTCGAGTCCGCCCAGTGAAAATAGTAGTTCTTATCGAATTTTCCGTCGGGGCCGGGATTCGCGAAATAGACCGTCTCTTCCGGCGTCATGGCGACGAAAATCTGCACGAGCGAAAACAGGCCCGAAAACGCGCCCTGATCCGAATAATACTGAATTTGATTGCAGGGCGCGCTCAAAGGAACGCCGCTTCGTTTTAGTTCGATATGAATTAACGGCATCCCGTTGATGAGGAGCGACAGATCGCCGCGCGGATGCGGCGCCCCGGAAACGTTGGACGAAAAGCGCGGTTGACGAACGATTTGGTATCGGCTCTTTCCCCCCGCGATCTCGTTGCGATCGTAAATTTTCAGCGCGACCTCTTTGCCAAAATGCGCCGCGTCCTCTTTCGCGTCGCGTTTAACGCGAACCTCTTTGCCGTTGACGAACCCGTTGAGGCGACAGGGGTCGCGAAGCGTTTTGATTTGTTCCAGAATCTGATCGATCTCGCCCTTGGTCAACGGAACTTCGTTCAACGCGTCGCGCCCGCGATTGTTCTCGAAAAGAATTCGCGCCCAATTGTCGACAAGTTCTTCTTCGGTCGGATATTCGATCACGTCCGAATCCCAGCCGTATTTCGTCGTCAGCGCTTCGATTAACGCGTCTTCAAACGCCTTCTCGCTTGTGAAACCCATGAGTCGAAATCCTTTCAGACGAACATCTTTTGTAAAAGAGATTGCTTTAGAGTTTGGAGTTTAGATAACTTGCGTTGCTGACAATCAATAAGTCGATCAAGTGTTGAAAAAAATGAACCAATACGTTTTTGCTCGAAATCATTTAAGGGATAATAAGATAACTGATCTTGCAATATGGTAAAATGTCTCTTATATCCCTCACTATTTGGCTTATATCTTTCTAAGACACAATACAAAAACGAACCGTCAACTTTTTGAGACAAAAGAATTTTTAAACCGTCTGACGCAACAAAAAAAGGTTCCTTTGGTTTATAAAGAGAAAGTGTATGATCGCCAAAAAGAACAACTTTTTCGAAATTTTTATATGGCTTTCCATTTGCAAAACCCGCTATCGGTTCATTTCCCTGCTGAACTACGGTATAATTACCGACGTTGGAGGGCTCTTTTAAGTACGGT
The DNA here is from genome assembly GCA_947305735.1 of uncultured Planctomycetales bacterium. Lineage (GTDB taxonomy): Bacteria > Planctomycetota > Planctomycetia > Pirellulales > Thermoguttaceae > RUG369. Next base: position 26,984 of record CAMZEO010000015.1, read on the forward strand.
TTGAAGGCTTCTGTTTCAATTATTCGACCCAAAATACTCTCTTCCCACTCTCCCTGAAATCCGCGAAAGCGAATTTCAGGAACAAGACTTCCTTCTTTGGGAAACATCTTTTCCAACATTGCCTGCTTGAACGTTTGGAGCTTTTCGAGCTTGCGGCGTTGCCGGTCGATAAGGCGATCAAGCGCGGAGAAAAAAGAACCTATACGCTTTTGTTCTGAAAATGAAGGTAAAGGAACAGGAAAATTAACTAAAACATTTTGGTTTAAATGTTTAATGGTTCCTCCTGTTGCCTGTAAATTAGCGTAGTTTAACAGAGACGGACCGGCTAAATGTTGATAAAGATATAAATTGTCAATCTCCTTAAAACCATTGCATCTTACAACAAACACACCATAATAAAAAGTCGCAGGTTTGACCATATTGGAAAAATAAGAAACATTAACGATCGACACATCTTTCTTGATAAGCAAATCGCCATTCTCAACTTGAATATTTAAATCTTGATCGTAACGAAATTTATCAACATAATGACATGTAGAGAAATCAATTTGACCATTATTAAAATCGGTTCCCGTTATTAAATAATAATCCCCTGCGTCTAAATATTCATTTTTAGTAAGACCTTGCCAACCAATTCGAGCTTTGGGTAAAAGAATTTGTGAAAATGCGTATTTTTCCCACTCCCCCTCAAAGCCTCGAAAGCGAATCTCCGGCTTATTTTTCTCACTCATCGCCGTCTCCTTCCAGAAGCGACTTCAGTTCGTCGATTCCTTTGAGGTCGAATTCGGGGCCGTCGAGATCGCCAAGCATGCCGATGAGTTCGCCGGAAGCTTCGCGGATTTGCCGCTCGACGTCGACGAACGTCTCCCGATACTTGTCGGCAAGTTTTTCGACGCGTCCGACGAGTTCGACAAGAACGGCGTCGGGCAAACGTCGAAGCGCGTCGACGAGCGGGGCGATCCATTTGGCGCGAAGGAGCGCGTCAATCCGGTCGTCGGTCAGCTTTTCGATCGCGTCTTTCGCGCGCTCGTCCAAATCGCTCTGCAATTCTTTAATTTCTTTGTTCAGCGTCTTTTCTTCCTGAAGGAGCGCGTCCGCCTTTTGCAGCGCCGCCGCGAGGGAGCCTTCGAGAAAGACGATTTCGCGGCGCAGTTCGGCGATTCTGGCGGCGACGCCCGCCCTGGCGATTTCTCCGTTTTTCCCTTTGGGAACCGCTTTCCAGTCGACTTCGCGACGCTCGAGGATATAGCAGGATTTATCGCCCGGTTTCGCTTTTTCGGCAAGGAGTTGAAGATATCCCTGAAGCGCTTCGATTTCCGGGGTCGTCGCTTCGTCAAACGCGTTGTTCAGCGCCGCCTGCAACTCTTTCGGAACGAACGCGTCGGCGGCTTCGTTGAGATAGTCGCCATCCTTGTCTTCCTCCGACAAGGAGTCGATGATCTCGGCGAGTTCCGACTGAATCGCTTCGAGCCGCGCCTTTTTGTCAAAGAGCTTTTCCAACTCCGCCGTCAGCATTTCGCGCTGAACAAGTTCGAAGGGGAAAATATGCCCCGACCAGCCGTCCTGAACTTCCTGTTCGACGCCTTTGATTTTCTTCGTAACCATGACGGGATCGCATTTTCGCGCGGCGTCTTTTCCTTCGGTTTTAATCGTTTCGAGGTCGGACGCGATCGCGCTCCATGCGTCGTAGAGAATCTGGTAGGCGGCGTAACGGTCGATTAAAGGCGTCGTCGACAATCGCTCGAAAAGGTCGACTCCCAAAAGAGCTTCTTCGCGGGAAACGTCGAGCGTATCAAGCGACTTAATCAGTTCCGAATCGAGGAACGTCGGAAGCGATTTCAGGGCGTTCTCGTACTGTTCTTTGAAGCGTTTAACGTCGCCCGAATCGAAAATCGCGGCGCGAACGTCGGAAACGACGAGCGTCGAATACGGGGAGTCGTCGGAACGGAACAGCGCGTCGCGAAGTTTCGGAAACGCGCGCCAGTAGTCGCCCAGCGCGTCGATCTCGGCGTTTGGAACGCCCCCGAGCATTAGCGCGTAGACGTCCTGCGGCTCGGTCGGTTCGGACGAGTCGACGTAGCGCGGGATGTTCAGGTTGTAGTCGTTCCTTTGAATCTCTTCTTTGCTCGCGAGGGTTGAAAATTTGGGAACCGCTTTGCGCTCGACGACGACGTCGACGATCCGCTTGATATGCGACGCCTGCAACCTGTTGTTTTTACCCTCTTTAACAAACCCTTTGGACGCGTCGACGATTAGGGTGTCGGTATTGGCGCGGTTCTTTTTGAGAACCATGACGATCGTCGGAATGCTCGTGCCGAAAAAGATGTTCGGGGGAAGCCCGATAATCGCGTCGATATGGTTGTTTTCAATAAGATTCTTGCGAATCTCCCCTTCCGCGCCACCGCGAAACAGAACCCCGTGCGGAAGAACGATCGTCATGATTCCGCCGGAATTAAGGTGATAGAGATCGTGAAGGAGAAACGCGAAATCCGCTTTGCTCGCCGGGGCGACGCCGTACCCGTTGAAACGGACGTCGTCTTCCATATGTTCGGGATCCCAATGTTGGGAATAAGGGGGATTCGAGACGACCGCGTCGACGAAAAGAGGCTCGTACGTGCTCGCGCGGTTGTCGAGCGTGTCGAACCACGGCCAGTCTTCGGCGAGCGTGTCGCCGCACCGGGCGACAATATTCGCGGGCTGAATGCCGCGCATGACAAGATTCATTCGCGTCAAATTGTACGTATTCTCTTTGAGTTCCTGCGCGTAGTACGTGATAGCGCCGCGTCTTCCGATTCGTTTCGCGAAGGATTCGCCGATATTGACGAGCAGAGAGCCCGATCCGCTCGTCGGGTCGTAGATTTTAATCTCGTTGCGGTCTTTGAGCCAATCGGCGACTATTTCCGACATTAACACGGAGACTTCGTGAGGCGTATAGAATTCGCCCGCTTTTTTGCCCGCGTTCGCCGCGAAATTGGAGATAAGGTATTCGTAAACGAATCCCAACACGTCGTACCCCTGCTTGTTGTCGGTCGGAACTTCGTCGATGAGTTCGAGAAGCTGGCGAATCGCCTTCGCTCGGGCGGCTTCCGAATCGCCGAGTTTGCTCAGGTTTGTTTCGAGGGTGTGAAAGATTTTATCGTAGAGCGGTTTGTATTCCGGGTCGATCGAGCGCGCGAACGCGTCGAGTCCGCGCGTAACGTCCCCCGCCGTGAACGACGGAGAGCGAAGCCACGTTGAGAACAGGTAATCGTAGGCGACGAAGTATCCCAGTTTCTTTTGACAAAAGTCTTTTGCGCCGCGAAAAACTTCGTCGTCGACGTTTTCGGCGGCGAGCGTTAGCGTCTTTATATCATCGTCGTCGTAATCGTTTTCGTGGAGCGTCGACGTTTCTTTGTCGGACAAAAATTTGTAGAACAAAAATCCCAGAATGTAATCTTTGTATTCGTTCGCTTCGATTTTCGACCGCATTTGATTGGCGGATTCCCAAATCTTATTCGCAAGTTGACGCTTGTTCATTTCAATCGCTTGTAACCGCCGACGTCGAAGCGTTTTTGTTCGTCGCCGCAAACGAAACGAACGACGCGCTTGTCGATCTTGATCGGTTCTTAATTGTTTGTGTATAAATCGCGTAAAAAAGAGACTTGGGAACTCAAAACCGATTGCCAAAAGGTATAGTTTTTCGCAACGTCAAAAACGCTGTTTTTTGAGAGAAAAATTGGCTTTTTTAGTCAAAAAAGGTATGTTCTACTTGCGAAAAAGCGTCGATAGCGTAAAATTATGACGATGAGGTCGTTTGGGGTGCGAATTGCGAAAAACTATACTTTTTCGCAATAGTTTCTCATTTATCTGAATAACTTTTTGGCAATTCTTTCAGATATCAATGAGTTCTCAAAGAAAGAAATTGTTTTATAACCTATTTTTCTTCAATATGTTAAATCATAAATCAAAAATGAATTGTTATTTTTAAAAATATGGTAGAAAGAACGCTGTCGGCATAGGGGGAAAAACAGAGCCGACGCTTGAAACGCTTGGAACTGATTATTATTATGGAGGCGACAGACTATGAAGTTAAATCGTATCTTATCGAAAGACGACGTCGAACTCGCCTTGATGGAGTACGGCAATTACGTCGCGCGCTACTTAAAGCCAAAAACCAAATACGTCGGCGGTTTTAAATACCGTCTAAACCCCGATACGGGGCGTTACGAGCGTCGGTATCGGAACGACTGCGGCGAGACGATTCGCGTATGGATCGACGGCTTGGAAGAGGACGCGCCGATCCTTCCTCCCTTCGACGAAGACGCGCTTTACGAGAAAGAGGGAACGCGAATCGTCGGCGGGATCGAATACCGTCTTAACCCGACGACGGGTAGCCGCGAGCGTTCGAGCCGCGATCTTTTCGGCGAACGCGTTCGCGACGAGCCCGACGATTCCGAAAAGGACGCGCCGATCCTTCCTCCTTTCGACGACGTCGCCCGATACGAGAAGGAGAAAACGAAAATAGTCAACGGACTCGAGTATCGTTTGAACCCCCAAAACGGGCGTCTACGAGCATTGGGGCTGGAACCGCTACGGGAGGAAGTACTGCGTCCGGCTTGACGAAACGCAAGAAGACCCGCCGATTCTTGGCGGCGAAGAATA
>CAMZEO010000016.1 GCA_947305735.1 uncultured Planctomycetales bacterium
GATCACTTCGCGACGCGCCGCGTCGTTTTAACCTCGGAGCTTTGGCGCCGCGTCAAAGGAGGAGAGCCGTAGGCGAAAGACGACGGAGGCCGCGAAACGCCCCAAACCGCCGCGACGCGTTAAAAAAACGCCCCGAACAAGCGTCGACGTAAAACGCCCCAAAACGCGATAAAAAGGCGCCGCCAACGTCGAGGGAAAAAACGGAAAAAAATCAAAAAGGACAAAATTTCGCTTGCAATTGGAAAACCGGCGCCGCATAATGAGCGAAATAGCAGAGTCGTCTGTTGGCGACGGCGGCGCTTTTACCTTAGATCGATCGCGCGGTCGAGCGTCGTTTCATCGTTCCAAGAGACGCGGATCAATGAAAGTTAGGAGTCCTATGTCGACGCGCTCCCTTATTTTATCTCTGACGTCCTTCGCGTTGGTTTTTGTCGGCGCTTTCGCGTCCGCCGCCGATTACAAAGGTCCGATCAAACTGATCCCGACGAAGGACGGTTCCGTTCTTTATTCTCTCAATAAGGATTCCCGCGACATTTCGGTCGTCAACGTCGCGGACGCGAAAGTCGAGCGTGAAATCGCGCTTCCCGGCGAGCCCAACGATATGTGCCTGAGTTCCGACGAAAAGACGATGTACGTCGGCTACGGAGATTATCAAGGCAAAATTTGCGCGATCGATCTTGAGTCCGGCTCGGTCGCGAGCGAAGGAATCGTCGGGCACACCCCTTGCGGTCTGTGCGTCAACCCCGCGGACGAATCGATCATGTTCGCCTGCTGCCAGTTCGACGCGACGATCCGCAAGATTTCCCTGCCCGACTTTAAAGTCCTCGCGACCTACCCCGCGCTCCACGAGCCGTGCGACGCGGTGATCACCAAAGACGGCAAGACTTACTACGCGGCGAATTTCCTCCCGCTCGACCGTTCCGACGGGGCGAACGTGGCGGCGGAAATCACCTGTTTGGACACGGAGACCGGCGAATCGAAAAACATCAGGCTTCCGAACGGCAGCTCCAGTATGCACCACATCGCGCTCTCGCCCGACGGCAAATACGTCTACACGACCGCGATTCTCGCGCGATACCAACTTCCGACGACCCAGGTTGAACGCGGCTGGATGAACACCAACGGGTTCAGCATTATCGACGCGGAAAAACGAGAGTTCGTCAACACGGTGCTTCTCGACGACGTCGATTCCGGAGCGGCGAATCCGTGGCCGATCGCCGTCTCGCCCGACAATAAAACGATCTGCGTCGGAATCGCCGGAACCCACGAGCTGTGCCTCGTCGATTCCGACAAAACGCATGAAAAACTCGCCGGTCTTCCGAAAAACGCCGAAGAAGCCAAGGAGCAAGGGCTGTCCAACGTCGCGACCGCCGATCAGGTTCCGCAACTCCTCGCCTTCCTCGTCGGACTGAAAAAACGCGTCAAGCTGTCGAGCCGAACGCTGAAAGTCAAAGGACCGCGTTGCCTTGCGATCATCGACTCCAAAGTCTACGTCGGAATGTACTTCTCCGACAATATCATGGTCGTCGATCTCAAAGCGCGAACGCCCAAAGCCAAAGAGTTCTGCCAACTCGGTCCCATGCCCGAAATGGACGCCGCCAGACGAGGCGAACTCGCCTGGCACGACGCCACCCTCTGCTTCCAGAATTGGCAGTCGTGCGCGAGCTGCCATCCCGAAGCGCGTTCCGACGCCCTTAACTGGGATCTGCTCAACGACGGCATGGGCAATCCGAAAAACGCGAAGGGCATGTTGCACTCGCTCGCGTTGCCTCCGGCAATGTGGCACGGCGTCCGCGTCAACGCGGAAAAAGCTATTCGCACGGGCTTCCAGTACATCATGTTCTCGAACGTGCCCGAGGAAACGTGCGTCGACGTCGAGGAATATCTCAAATCGTTGCGTCAGTTGCCCAGTCCGAAACTTGTCGACGGTCGGCTTAGCGAAAAAGCGCTCCGCGGCAAGGCGGTCTTCGAAAACGAGAAATACGCGTGCGCGGAATGCCATATCGGCGAATATTTTACCGACTGCAAAATGCACGACGTCGGATCGCGCGCCGACTACGACCATCAACCCGACTTCGACACCCCGACGTTGCGCGGTATTTGGAGAACGCCCCCGTATATGCACGACGGACGCTACGTCGACTTAAAAGACGTCTTCCTTGACGGAACGCACGGGGACGTCCTCGGCGACGTCGGCGACATGACGGAAGAAGAAGCGGACGATCTCGTCGAGTATCTGCTCTCGATATAAATCCGTCGCGACTTCGGTTGTTCGAGCCGGCTCAAAATCGACGCGCCGCGCGTTCCCGCGTTCGGCGCGTCGTTTCGTATCGACTGGAATTCAAAGAATCTTTGGAGAGACGCTCCTATGGCAAACGCATACGAAGATAAAAACGTCGTTTATAAGCGCGAGTACACCGACAAAATCAAGCGAACCGTCGTCGCGTTCGCCAACGCGAACGGCGGCAAAATTTACGTCGGAATCGACGATTTCGGTCAGGTCGTCGGCGTCGACGACGTCGACGACGTTAAGCGGCGTCTGTCGAAACTCATTCAAGACGGAATCTTTCCGGACGTCGCCTCTTGCGTCGAATATACCGTCGAATACGCGGAAGGAAAGAAAATCGTCGGAGTCGAGGTCTCGCGCGGCGCCCGGCGTCCCTATTGGCTCGTCGAGAAAGGTCTGACGCCCGAGGGCGCGCTCGTCCGACGCGACGCCGCCTCCTCGCCCGCGTCCGTTAAAGAAATTGAAAGAATGATCGAAGAGACGAGCGGAGGAAGCTACGAGCGCGCCAGAACGCTCGCGCAGAATCTCTCTTTCCTGCAGGCGACGGACGTCTTTTTGAAACGCGGCTTGAAACTGGATCGTCTGGAACTCCGCGAACTCGGTTTCGTCGACGACGCGGGGGCGTACGCCAACCTCGCCATGCTTCTTTCGGATCAATGCCCCATGACGATCAAAATCGCGATCCTTGCGGACGACGGGAACGTCGGCGGGGTCGTCGAATTCTCCGGCTCGCTGTTCAAGCAATTCGACGACGCGCGCGCGGAACTCGACCGCCGCAATCGGAAATTCGCGGGTTCGTTCGCGGATCGTCGCGTCGACGGCCGAGAATACCGAGTATTTCCCGACGTCGCGATTCGAGAAGCGCTCGCCAACGCGGTCGTTCACCGCGACTACGCCTCGCCCGTCCCGACGCTCGTCCGCGTCTCGACCGAAAAAATCGAATTCGTTTCGCCCGGAGGACTCGTTCAAGGCGTCTCCAAAGAGGAGTTGTCGCTCGGCGTTTCCATCTGCCGCAACCCGAAACTGGCGCGCGTTTTCCACAAAATTCAAGAAGTCGATTCTTTCGGACTCGGTCTGGCGAGAATACGACGCGCTTACGAAGGGACGTCGGCGGAACCCAAATTTGAAGTCGGAGCCAACTTCTTTAAGGCGACCCTGCCTAAAACGCCGGAACGCCGCGCCGTCGAAGCGGACTTCAAAGAGCGCCCCGTCGAAGTCCGCGTCGCGAAGCGCTCCCCGATACGAGTGTCCGTTTCGCCGACAAGCGTCGATCTCGACGGTCGCGCCGCGTCGAACGCGAAGCCGGAGGAAACGAAGAGCGTCTCAAGCGACGCCTTCCGCAGTCGGCGCGAATAGTCAGCGGTATTTATAACCGGCGATCCAAATCGCGGTCTCGGGATCCGTTTCGTCGTAAATCAGGCTTTTGCCCAAGTCAAGCGTTCGAATCGCCGCCATATCGGAGTCGTCGAGCGTAAAATCGAAGACGTCGAAGTTTTCTTCCATGCGCGATTTGCGAACCGTCTTCGGAATTACCGAAAAGCCGCGTTGAATCAGCTGGCGAAGCATAACCTGAGCGGTCGACTTGTTATGCTTCGCGGCGATCTCTCTGAGAAGAGGAACGTTGAAAACGTCGTTCTTCCCCTCGGCGAAGGGAGCCCACGCCTGACGCGCGATTCCGTGTTTGGTCATGAAGGCGTCCGCGTCCCATTGCTGCCGCCAGACGTTCGTTTCAATCTGATTGACGGCGGGAGTAACCTCGTTGCACGTAAACAAATCGGCGAGTCGTTCGTTCCAAAAAGAGGTGACGCCGATCGCGCGGACGACGCCTTCCCGATACAATTTCTCCAGCGCGCGCCAGGCGCCGTAATAGTCGCCGTACGGCTTGTGAACGAGGTACAAATCGACGTAATCGAGCCCCAGCTTCTTCCTGGACGTTTCAAACGCCTTAAGCGCGGGCTCGAATCCGTAGTCTTGCACCCAAAGTTTCGTCGTTACAAAAATCTCGTCGCGTTTGATTCCGCTTTTGGCGATCGCCGCGCCGACCGCTTCTTCGTTGCGGTAGCACGCCGCCGTGTCGATAAGGCGGTAACCGACGTCGAGCGCGTCGGACGCGCAACGTTCCGTTTCGTTAAGATCGTCGATCTGATAGACGCCGAATCCGACGACCGGCATTTTGACGCCGTTGTTTAAAGTTATCCGTTCCATGGCGGTTCCTTTGAAGTCCCGATGATAAAAAGAGTCCGAACCCGTCGGACGACGATATAATATACGCCGCGGAAGCGACGCTTGCAAGCTTCATTTAAGGAATCCGCGCCGAACGGAAAAAAAAGACGGTTTGCCGCCGATTTACTTGACAAAAACGTCGTCTAATATACGCTGAACGAATAAAAACGACGCCGGAATATCGCGAGGGTTGAAAAATGTCGTTGTACGATAGTCTTGTGAAAAAACAAACGTTCCTTTCTCTGATCGGTCTGGGCTACGTCGGCATGCCGATCGCCGTCGCCTTCGCGCGCGTCGTCAACGTCGTCGGATTCGACCTCAACGAGGAAAAAATCGCGTTTTATCGGTCGGGAATCGATCCGACCAGGGAAGTCGGCGACGAAACGATCGCGAAAACGACCGTTCAATTCACCTCGAATGAAAACGACCTCCGCAAGGCGAAATTCCATATCGTCGCGGTTCCGACCCCCGTCCATGACGACCATACTCCCGATCTGGATCCGATCGTAAGCGCGAGCGAAATCCTCGGGCGCAACTTGACGCGAGGAAGCGTCGTCGTTTACGAGTCGACCGTATATCCCGGCGTCGTCGAAGAAGTCTGTATGCCGATTCTCGAGCGCGAATCCGAGCTCAAACCCGGCGTCGACTTTAAAGTCGGCTATTCGCCGGAACGAATCAATCCCGGCGACAAAGTCCACCGACTCGAAACGATCGTCAAAATCGTCTCCGGCATGGACGAGGAAACTCTCGACGTCGTCGCGAAAGTCTACGAGCTTGTCGTCAAGGCGGGCGTTTACCGCGCTCCGACCATTAAGGTCGCCGAGGCCGCGAAAGTCATCGAGAACAGCCAGCGCGACGTCAACATCGCGTTTATGAACGAGCTGTCGATCATCTTTAACAAAATGGGAATCGACACGAAATCGGTGCTCGAAGCGGCGGGCACCAAATGGAATTTCCTGAAATTCTATCCGGGTCTTGTCGGCGGACATTGCATCGGCGTCGATCCGTACTATTTGACGTACCGCGCCGAACAAATGGGGTATCGCAGTCAGGTGATTCTGTCGGGGCGGCGCATCAACGACGAAATGGGCAAATACGTCGCGGAAAATTGCGTTAAAACCCTCATTAAGGGAGAAAAGCCGGTCAAAGGCGCCAAAGTCGCGATTCTTGGGTTCGCGTTCAAAGAGAACTGCCCGGACGCGCGCAACAGCAAAGTCTTCGACGTCGTCAAAGAACTGCGCGAATACGGAGTCGAGCCGCTGGTCGTCGATCCGATTGTCGACGCCGACGACGCGAAGCGGATCTACGGAATCAATTTTGCGGAGCTTTCTCAAATTCGCGGCATGGACGCCGTCGTTCTGGCGGTCGCTCACGAACAATTCTCGAAATTTACCGAGCGGGATATCGCCGACTTCTTTGGAAAGGGAAAAAGAATCCTAATCGACGTCAAAGGAATCTTGAACCGCGAAGAATACGAAGCCAAAGGTTACGCCTATTGGAGATTGTAAGCGGACGACAAAAACCCCGACGACGTCAAAACGCGATCGTGGAACCGCGCGGCTTTCGGACGGTAAATAACGCCGCGAGACGTCAATAACAATCTTTCCGCAGTCAAATCGGGATTTCCCCCGCGTAAATAATCGCCCTACGGTGGCGCCGCGAAACGGTCGGCGCTATAATTGCGCGCGGCGTCGTTTTTGACGCAACGATAAGATCAATAGCATGACAGGAGCGACAAGATGAATCCTATGACAAGACGATCGTTCATGAAATCGGGCGCCGCCGCGCTCGCCGCCTCCCCCGTCCTCTCGGCCTTCGCCGGAGCCGGGCTTTTCGCCGAAGAAGCCGCTAAAAGCAACCCGTTGATCTGGGGAATTCTCCTCCATCTCGGGCATAATATGTGGGGCGACACGCAGACCGCCTACACGCCCCCCGTCGATCATCTGACCTTTGAAGAAGACCTTTGGGACGAACTCACCGAAAAAGCATCCGAACTCGGACTCAACATGGTCGTGATCGATCTTGGAGAGGGCGTCCAATATAAGACGCACCCGGAAATCGCGATTAAAGGCGCTTGGTCGGTCGAAAAACTCCGTTCCGATCTCGAACGTCTGCGCAAGCTCGGGCTCGAACCGATTCCAAAGCTCAATTTCTCGTCGTGCCACGACTTCTGGCTCGGAGACTACGCAAAAATGGTCTCCACGCCGACCTATTATCAAGTCTGTTCCGACCTGATCAAAGAAGTTGCGGAAATCTTCGATCATCCGAGATTCTTCCACCTCGGATATGACGAAGAGGCGTACAAACATCAGACCTCGCTCGATTATATCGTCATTAGGCAGGGCGAGCTCTGGAAACGCGACTTCCTCTTCTTCGTCGACCAGTGCGAAAAGAACGACGTCAGACCGTGGATTTGGGCCGATTACGCTTGGGACCACAAGGACTTCCTCGAATGGGCTCCAAAATCGATCGTCATGAGCAACTGGTACTATCAGGACGATTTCGATCCCAAGAGCAACCCGATCGTTCAATGCTACCTCGACCTCGACGCCGCGGGATACGACCAAATTCCGGCGGGATCCGATATTTGGGATTTCAACGAGAATTTTGCAAAGACTGTAAAATTCGGTAGAGAAAACTTGAACAAAGACAGACTGCTGGGGTATTTGCAGGTTCCATGGCGATTTACCGAAAAGCAATATCACGAACTCAATTTGCGCTCGTTGCGACAAATCGGCGACGCCATTAAGAACTATTGATCGTTCGCGCGATTGTTTACGAATCGACGCGACGGCGGAAAACGCGCGACGTTTCAAAAGGCGCGACGACGAAAACGCGCGTCCGCCGTCGGACTAACCGTAACGTTATAAGCGCCGGGAGCTTCAATATGAATACCATGACAAGACGGTCGTTCATGAAATCGGGCGCCGCCGCGCTCGCCGCGTCGCCGATCCTTTCCGCGTTCGCCGACGCGGGGCTTTTCGCCGACGAAACCGCGAAAAACAACAAGCTTATCTGGGGAATCCTGCTTCATCTCGGACACAATATGTGGGGCGACCGTCCCGGCTCGTATATGGGAGCCGTCGATCATTTGACCTTTGAAGAAGATCTATGGGATCAACTGACCGAAAAAGCGTCCGAACTCGGACTCAACATGGTCGTGATCGACCTTGGCGAAGCCGTCCAATACAAAAGCCATCCGGAAATCGCCATTAAGGGCGCGTGGTCGGTTGAAAAGCTTCGTTCCGACCTCGAACGTCTGCGCAAACTGGGGCTCGAGCCGATTCCCAAAATGAATTTCTCGTCCAGTCACGACCTCTGGCTGGGAGAATACTCGAGAATGGTCTCCACGCCGACCTATTATCAAGTCTGCTCCGATCTGGTCAAAGAGGTCGTGGAGATCTTCGATCATCCGCGATTCTTCCACCTGGGCTACGACGAAGAAGCGTATATTCATCAAGATATTATGGAACTCGAGTACGTCCTGATTCGCAAGGGCGAGCTCTGGAAACACGACTTCCTCTTCTTCGTCGACCAGTGCGAGAAACTCGACGTCAGACCTTGGATTTGGGCCGATTACGCCTGGGACCACAAAGATTTCCTCGAATGGGCGCCAAAGTCGATCGTTATGAGCAACTGGTACTACGAAGACGATTTCGATCCGAAAAGTTGCCCGACGATCCAATGCTATCTCGATATCGACGCCGCCGGTTACGATCAGATTCTTACGGGATCCGATATTTGGGAACACGTTGAGAATTTCGCGAAAACCGTCAAATTCGGTCGCGAAAAGCTCTCCAAGGAACGCGTTTTAGGTTATTTAATGGCGCCATGGCGGTTTACCGAGTCGGAATATCAAGAACTTAACCTGCGCTCGCTGAAACTTATCGGCGACGAAATCAAGAAGTATTAACCGTTTGCGTTAAAACGACGTTTTCCTATGACCGAAACGGATATTTGCGAATTCCGCAAAACCAACTGGCGGTTCGTCGTCTCGATCTCCGGAGGCGGCTCCGCCTTTATTTCCGACTATCTCTCGACGCCCGGCGCGTCCGCGACGTTTCTTGAAGCGCTCGTTCCCTATTCGCAAGACGCGACCGACGCCTTTTTGGGATTTCGACCGGAAAGCTACTGCTCCGAAAAAACCGCGCGACTACTCGCGTCGCAAGCGAGGCGTCGCGCCGTCGAACTCGACGCCAAGGCGCGCGAAAGAGGCGAAACCTCCGACGCGCCTCTCGTTGGAATCGGCGTTTCCGCGTCTCTGGCGTCCGACCGTCCGAAAAGGGGCGGTCATCGCGTCTTCTGCGCGATACGAACGGAAAACGTCGTCTTTTCCGCGACGCTTCTTTTGACCAAAGACGCGAGAACGCGAAAACGGGAAGAGCGACTCGCCGCCGATTTTATTTTATCGGCGGCGCTCTTCGCCGCAAAGCGCGTTCGACGCGGAAACGTCGAACCGTGGCGCGAACACAACGACGCGCTTTCCCTTAAAACCGACTTGGAGCCGGCGCCGGACGACTCGGCGACGATCTCCTGGGCGTCGCTCGACGAACTTGGCGCGCGACTTGTCGCCGACGAGTCAACCGCGGAATTCGCCGCCATACGACGATTCCATGGCAAAACCGATCGCGTTCGCGCTCAAGACGGTTCTGAAAAGGGATTAGACGGTTCCGACGTTCCGTCCGCGCGCGCGTCTCGTCGCGCGATCTACCCCGGCTCGTTCAATCCCCCTCACGAAGCCCACGCGGAAATCGCGCGCCTCGCGGCTCAAAGGCTCGGCATGCCCGTCGAACTGGAAATCTCGGCGCGCAACGTCGACAAGCCGTCCGTCGACGCGCTCGAACTGACGCGTCGTCTCAATGCGCTCGAAAAAATTATGCCGGACTTGCCCGTCTGGATATCCGACGCGCCTCGATACGTCGAAAAGGCGGAGCTCTTTCCAAACGCGACGTTTGTCGCGATTCTCCGACTCGCGGATCCAAAATACGAAGGGAATTCAATAGAGCGGCGCGACGCCGTTCTGGTTAGATTGCGAGAATTGGGCGCGTCTTTCTGCGTCTTCGCGAGAAAAATCAAAGGATCGCTCGTCTCGGAAGAACGCCTGATAAAAGAATTGCCCGAGGCGCTTGTAAAACGTTGCGATTTCGTTCCGCAAGAAGTCTTTTTGAACGACGCGTCGTCGACGGAAATAAGAAAAAACGCCCGACTCTCGTAAATCGGGCGTTCAAAAATGTGAAATCAAACGTCCAGGTTCAATCGACGATGGAAACGACCGCGCCGTAGGGCAGAAGAACGTTCAACTGGGAAATCTCCTGATTGCTGAACACGAACCCTCCGTTCTCCGCGAGAACCGCCCCGACAAGCTCCGGACGATTCGTTCCCTGCAAGCCCGGTCCGTTTTTAAGTCCGATCCAGCACGCCCCTAAAGGATTGTTCTCCGCGCCCCCCGGAATCGTCAGTTTGGCGCCGTTCATGTCGACCGCGTCGCAAGACGGTTTGACGATCTTGGAATCGACCGCAAATTGTCCGCGAAGATTTAGCGCCGACTCCGGCAAACCGAAACGGAACCGCCCCGCGTAGTAACCGTTGAAACTCAAAAGCAATTCCTTTTTCGAAACGGAAAGTTCCGCGCCGACCGGTCCGCGAACGACTTTGAGCAAACGCCCCTCCGGAAGAGGATCGTTCGCGTCGACGGAAAGGTTGTTGATCGCCGCCAGAAGTTCGGGAGTCACGTCGTACTCGCGAGCGATCGTCGCGAGCGTCTCCCCTTGGCGAACTTGACAAGGAGGTTCCAGTATTGATTTCCCCGGATCGTAAAAGACGTCGTAAGCCATGCGATCGAGCGCGGATATCAGTCGCTTTTGATCTTCGGGAGTCGCGACGCTCCGCGAACGATAGATTGCGTTCAGCGACGTAAAGAGCTCGCGAGTTTTCGCTTCGTCGCGCGGCGCCGTCGCGGCGTCGAGAAGCTCGTTAAGCGACGGAGAAACGCTTTGCGACGTATTGAGAACGGCGCTCGTTTCGGGAATATACGACGCTCCCGCGTTCGACTCGAAGGAAGATTGAGAAGAGGACGCCGTTTGCGCCAAAGAACTCGTTTGAGAATTGAGATAATCTTCGTAGCTCTGAACGGCGGAATCGACGGTCGAAGGTTCGATCCGGTTCGGCTCGGCGTTGTTAAACGTGGAATAATTCTGCGGATCGTCGTAAGAAGCGGTCGCGGAACTCGCGTCGTTTTGGGAAAGATAACCTTGCGAATCAAGAGACGAGGCGTCGGAGGAATAAGACGGCGCGGCGTTCGGAATTGCCGATGAAAGATCGCGCTCCGTCGTCGGAGAAACGACCGGAGCTGAAACGCGCGAGTCCGTCGATACGTCCGAACCCGTCGCGCCGACGTTCGGAAACGCGTCGACGTTCGACGGAAAATCGTCCGCGTACTGGGGCGAATCGACGCGGTTTTGGGGCGAGCGCGACGCGTAGGGATCCGGTTCCGCAAAAGAATCCGCAATCGAGCGGTCGACCAAAATATCGTCTAGTTCGCCGTCCGATCCGAAACTCGGCTCGTCCGATATGACGTCGTTAAACGAAGATTCGGAACCGTTTAGACGATCAAAACCGTCTTCGGCAAACGCGGAATCCCGATCGTTCGACCGAACCGCCGATTCGTCGACGCGCGCGTCGTTAAGAGTCGACGTTCCGGAAAACCGAGACTCGGAACCCCGACGACGCTCCGAAGGAAAACTTTCGTCGAACGAATTGTCTTCGGACTCGGAAATAAAAGAACCGACGTCGAACGCGCTCGATTTGCCCGCGTCTTCGCGGTCGGGCTCGTAATTCGGACTGGTGGAGCGACCGCCGATTTGAACGTTTGTCTCAAGACGGTCGGAAGCGGACGCGCGGCGCGAAAACTCGGATTCGGCGCGCGAAGAACGTTCGTCGACCTTTTCCGAGTCGTCGACGGCAAAATCCTTGCTCGCGACGGAGTCTTTGCAAAAGCGCGCGGGCGCGACCCCGTAATTGGCGAGCCGCGTCCGAACGGGAACGAGCGCGTTGGGAAAAGAATCCCACGATTTGTCGGGAACAAAAGTCAACGCTCCGATGGTCGCCAGGCCGAACATCGCGCAAAAAGCGGTTCCTTTTAAAAAACTCCCAATCATTGCGTCCTCCGTCCCGGTTCCAACGCCGGGCTTCGCGTCGCGTTCGTCGAAGGTTCGATTCTAATAAACGCGTAAAACTATTTGTCCGCCGCCGCGTTTTCCTTCCTTGAAAACGACAATCTCACGTCGGGACGACAGACTCTCGACTTCATAATAGCAAATACGAAAACTCTTGAGAATAGCAGTTTTTGACGCGGCGGACAATCAAGACGGCGCGAAACGCGAACGCGCGATCGACTTCAAAAACGCGGGAAGTCGCTTGTCGATCCAAGCGTCGGGAAACAAAAAAACGCCGAACAAGTTTTAAAAACAAGTTCGGCGCCGAGGTTTCGGACGCGGCTAAACGTCCGAGAAGAGCGTTGTTATCAGGCGTTCCACTTCCATTCGCCGGGAACCGGAACAGATTTTTCGTAGATGAATTCGCCTTCGGCGGGCTGAGCCGGCATTTCGGTATCCGGAACCACCGGAGGAACGGCGTCCCAGAATTTCTTGGGATCGTTCGCTTCAAGATCGGCGACAAGATCATACGGGAAATCGTCGCGTCCGTTTTCGACGGCGTCGTCCCAGGAAATTTCCTGACCGGAGTAAGCGGCGTAACGACCGAGAACGGCGGTCATGGAGCTGTTCGCGGCGAACCAGGCGTCATTGTGCTTTTCGTCTTCGCGGATATACTTCGCATGTTGAACGTGTTCGTTCTGGTAAGGATCGGGATTGTCGCCGTCGAAGCGCCAAACGTTGTTGCCGGCGGCGTCGTTCACCCAGCCGGCGCCCGCCGTGCCTTCGGTTCCGTAGAACGTCTCGGAGACGTTGTTCCAGCAGTTGGCGATTTGACGGCATTGGCTGAACATCTGGCTTCCGTCGGCAAAGGTGAATTCGCAGAAGAAGTGGTCGAAACGATGACCGGAGTTCTTAAAGCGCGGGAACTTGCGGACTTCGCGGCCGCCCATCGCGTTGCACTTAACTGGGTGCGCGTTTTCGCAGAACGGATTGCCGAGGCTGTGAACCCAGTTCCCTACGTCGATGTTGTGGCAGTGTTGTTCGATAATGTTGTCGCCGCAAAGCCAGTTGAAGTGATACCAGTTGCGCATTTGGTACGTCATTTCGGTGTCGCCGTTTTGACGCGGACGTTCCCAAATGCCGTCGCCGTTCCAGTAAACGCGGCTGTACATCAGACGGCCGATTTTGCCCGCCTTAATCTGCTCGACCATCCCGATATAGGGATTTTGATAGTGACGCTGATAACCGCAGACGACCTTCAGGTTCTTTTCGTCGGCGATTTTAGCGGCGGCGACAGCCATCTTGAAACCGCGAGCGTCGACGGCGCACGGCTTTTCCATGAAGACGTGCTTGCCTTTGTCGACCGCGTAGGAGAAGTGAATCGGACGGAAACCGGGAGCCGTCGCGATAATTACGGAATCGCACTTGTCGATCGCGTATTTGTAAGCGTCAAGACCGAAGAAAACGCCGTCCGCAAGATCGACGCGATCTCCCGCCATTTCTTTAAACGCTTCGGCGGCGCCTTTGGCGGCGTTTTCGAAAGCGTCGGCAACCGCGACGACTTTAACGTTGTCGTTGACTCCAAGGCGTTGTTGCAGAGCCCCGCGGCCGCGACCGCCGCACCCGACGAGAGCCAGCTTGATGAGGTCGGAACCTGCGGCGTGCGCGCTGCGAGCCACGCCGAGGCTGCTAATAGCGGTGGCGCCGGCCAACACGCCGGACGTCTTCAGAAAATCGCGTCGTTTCATTCTTAATTTACTCCTAATAACCAACTTAAATTTAATGCTTTCCAATGAAAGCCTTTTCTCTTGAAACCATTTGGCGAAGACCGCGAAGGTCGCGAAAAGTCGCGCGTTCGACCGTCAAAACACAATGTCGCTTTTTCCGAATCGACCGTGAACGACTTCATCATCATATCAGGTTACCACGCCCCATGCAAGAAATATATTGGAAAATTTCACTTTTTTTCAAAAAAATTGCCTAATTTCTCAAAAACAAGTCCTTCGCTAGAAACGAAACCGTATAAATCCCGCGTTTTCGCGATTAGACTCATTCTTGACGCAGGCGCGTCTCCCACTAGAATTAAATAACGTTCGGCGCGTTCCAAAAACTGTCAACAACGAAAAATCGCGATTGTGTTATTATGAAAAGGATTATACTACTGATCGTCATTCTCGCGACGCGTTCGCCTATTTTTGCTCAGGATTCCGACGTCTTCGCAAATCAAAGCGAAGCGCGCGTTAATCCGATCGTAAACGTAGATTTTGTCTTTTCTTCCGCCCCCTTCGCCTCCTGTCATGCGTCGACGATTGCCCAGGCTAACGACGGTTCCCTTGTCGTCGCATGGTTTGGCGGCTCGCGCGAAGGCGACGACGACGTCGCGATTTGGACGTCGAGAAAAGACGTCGACTCCGATCAATGGACGACTCCGGTCGTCGCGGGCAATTCCGACAACGAAGACGAACCTTGCTGGAATCCCGTCCTCTTTCAACCTTCCAACGGCCCGCTCCTCCTCTTCTATAAACAGGGAAGAGAAATAGCGCGATGGAGGGGAGTCTTGCTCTTGTCCGACGACTGCGGAAAGACTTGGAAAGACCGCAGAGTTTTGCCCGAGCATTTCATCGGCCCTGTAAAAAACAAGCCCGTTGAACTCAGCGACGGAACGCTCCTTTGTCCGACAAGCACGGAACACGACGGATGGCGCGTTCACTTCGAGTTTATCCCGGCGTTGGACAAAACATGGTCGAGAACGGACGCCATTAACGACGGCAAAGAATTCGGGGCGATTCAACCTTCAATTCTCTTTCACAACGACGGTCGTCTTCAGGCGCTGTGCAGAAACAAGGACGGAAACGGCAAACTGTTGGAAACCTGGTCCGACGACGGCGGACGAACCTGGAGCAAACTGTCGCCGACGCCCCTTCCCAATCCTTGCAGCGGCGCGGACGCCGTTACGTTAAAAGACGGAAGGCAGCTTCTGGTTTATAATCATACCAATCGAACGACGGGAAATCGAAGTATCCTTAACGTCGCGATTAGCGACGACGGAGTTTCCTGGAACGCCGTTTGCGTCCTGGAAAACTCTCCCGGCGAGTATTCCTATCCGTCCGTGATCCAGACGCGAGACGGACTGGTTCATATTGTCTATACTTGGAAGAGAGAACGAATTAAACGCGTAACGTTGGATCCGTCTAATTGCCTGGGAACGGCGATTATCGACGGAGTTTGGCCCGATTCCGTTAAATAACCCGCGTCGCCGTCAGGCGTCAAAGGAAATCCTGAAATGTCAGTCTCCCTGTCCCCCGATTTAATAGCCAAACGCGAAAAACTTTTCGAATGGCTCCGTTCCCGCTCCTGCGTTCTCGCCTTCTCGGGAGGCGTCGACAGCTCGACGCTCGCCAAGGCGCTTGTCGAAGCGCGTTCCGGCTTGAACGACAAAAAACCGATCGGTTACTATGCCGTCAGCGCGACGTCTTCAGAACTCGAACGCAAAGAGGCGCTCCGAATCGCCAATGAAATTGGAATCGAACCGCGCGTAATCGAATCGGACGAGTTTGACGACCCGCGTTTTGTCGAAAATTCGCCCATGCGATGCTATTGGTGCAAAAAAATACGCTTCGGCGCGATCAAACGTCTTGCGTCCGAATCGGAAGGAACGCCCGTCGACGTCCTCGACGGTTCGAACGCCGACGACAAGGGCGATTACCGCCCCGGCGCAAAAGCGGCGCGCGAAATCGGCGTTCTGAGTCCCTTTGCGGAACTTGGAATTACTAAAAAGGAAATCCGCGCCCTCGCCGCCGACTGGAATCTTTCCGTCGCCGACAAACCGTCGAACCCTTGTCTGGCGACGCGACTCGCTTACGGACTGCAATTGTCGATTCCGCTTCTTCGCCAGGTTGACGCCGCGGAAATCGCAATTAAAGAAATCTCAAACGTTCCGACGTGCCGCGCGAGAGTCGATTCGCCCGGCTGCGTGAGAATTGAAGTCCCGGAAGAATATGTCGAAAAAACGGCGAGCGCGGAAACGAGAAAGACGCTCGTCGACGCGTTGCGCAAAATCGGATTCAAATTCGTATCCCTCGATCTTGAAGGTTTTTACACGGGCAAAAACAACCGCGCGCTTGAAAGTTGACGCGGACGATTTCGTCTCAAGAGCGTCGATCAAAGCGTCGTCTTTCCTTGACAGACCAAGGTTCCGCGGTTATCCTAAGTCAATGTTGACAGAACGCCTCGCGCGCAAAAGCGACGCGTTCGTCGTTCCTCATCACAAAAAAGCAAACAAGAAAGGTTTGTCATGACTCAATCGACAACGCGTCGTCTCACGTTGGCGGCGCTCCTCGTCGCAATCCTGGGCGCGTTCAACGCGCCGAGCGCGCAAGCGAAAGACCCGCTCCGCGCGCCCTGCGTTCCCCTGATCGCCAACGATCCTTATTTCAGCGTCTGGTCGAACACCGACCAACTCGCCGACTCGTTCCCCGTCCATTGGACCGGAATTATCAACGCGCTAACGTCTTATGTTCGAATCGACGGAAAACCTTATCGTCTCATGGGTAATCCGACCGGACTCGACCGGGAAGTCGGCAAACTTCCCCAAACGGACGTCGCCGTTCGCGCGACCAACACGACCTACGCGTTCGACGGCGCTGGCGTGGAGCTCAAACTCCGCTTCACGAACCCTAATCTTCCGGACGATCTTGACGTCTTCTCGCGCCCCGCGACTTACGTCGCGTGGACGGTCGTCGCGACCGACGGCAAGACTCACGACGTCGACGTCTATTTCGACGCGTCCGCCGAATTGTGCGTCAACACCGTCGATCAGGAAGTCGTTTATAAAGCGTACAAGACCGACGCGCTCGATATTATGAGTTTCGCCTCGAAAGAGCAGCCGATCCTTCAAAAGAAGGGCGACAATCTTCGCATCGACTGGGGTCGATTCTTTATCGCCGTCGAAAAAGGCCTCGCGTCGAACGTCGTCGCGTCCCATCACGCCGTGAGAAACGCGTTTATCAACGACGGCAAATTGCCTGAAAAAACCGATCTGACCTTCCCGAGAAAATGCGAAGCCAACTGGCCCGTCATGGCCGTTGAATTCAACTGCGGCGCCGTCGGCGAACAAGCGGTTGAAAAACGTCTGATCCTCGCCTACGACGACGAATTCAGCCTTGTTTATCTCGGCGAAAAACTTCGTCCGTACTGGCGCCGCGACGGAATGGAAGCGCTCTCGATGCTTGACTTAGCCAACGCGCAATACGCCGATCTCGTCGAACGTTGCAATAAATTCGACGCCGACCTTTGGGAACGCGCGTCGCAGGCGGGCGGCGAAAAATACGCCTCGCTTTGCTCGATCGCCTATCCGCAGTCGATCGCCGCGCACAAACTCGTCGAACTCGCCAACGGCAAATTGATGCTCGTCTCCAAAGAGAACTTCAGCAACGGATGCGCCGCCACCGTCGACATTCTCTACCCGACCGCGCCGATCTTCATCGTTTACAGTTCGGAACTCCTCAAAGCGACGATGACGCCCGCGATGGAATACGCGGCCAGCGGTCGCTGGAAGTTCCCCTTCTCCTGCCACGATTTGGGAACGTATCCGCTCCTCAACGGCCAGGCTTACGGAGGGGGCGAACGCTCCGAAGAGAACCAGATGCCCGTTGAAGAAACGGCGAACATGCTCATTCTTTTCGACGTCGTCGCGCGCGCCGAAGGATCCGCCGCTTACGCGAACGAGTACTGGAAAATTCTCGACTCCTGGGCGGAATACCTGCTCGCCAAGGGACTTGACCCGGAAAACCAGCTCTGCACCGACGACTTCGCCGGACATCTCGCTCACAACGCGAACTTGTCCGTCAAAGCGATCGTCGCGCTCGCCGCTTACGCCGACCTGTGCAAAATCAACGGCAAAGACGTCTCCGCCGAGCGGTTCCGAAACAAGGCGGAAGAATTCGCCAAAGAATGGGTCAAGCTCGCCGAAATCGGCGATCACTACAAACTTGCGTTTGACCGCGACGATTCCTGGAGCCAGAAGTACAACATCGTCTGGGACAAACTCCTCGACCTGAACCTCTTCCCGGCGGAAGTCGTCGAAAAAGAACTCGCGTTCTATCCGAGCAAACTTAACAAGTTCGGTCTCCCGCTCGACAATCGCGCCGACTATACCAAGCTCGACTGGGAAGTCTGGACGGCGACGCTCGCCAACGATCGCGAAGGGTTCGACCAACTCATGGCGCCCGTCTACGAGTTCGTCAACAACACCCCGAACCGCGTTCCGCTCACCGACTGGTACTTCACCAGCGACGCGAAACAACGCGGCTTCCAGGCGCGAGCCGTCGTCGGCGGAGTCTTCATTAAGTTGCTCGAAAAATAGGTCTTAACGGAACTTTAACGATTAAACGACAAACGCGGAACCGATAAAAAGGTCGATTCCGCGTTTTTACTAACCCAAATGGAGACAAAAGCCATGAAAGTATTGATCCTTAACGGAAGTCCAAAAGCAAACGGCAACACGGGAATCGCGTTAAACGAACTCGTCAAAACCTTTGATAAAGAGGGCGTCGAAACCGAAATCGTCCAAATTGGCGCGAAAGATATTCGCGGATGCATCGGTTGCCGCAAGTGTTTTGAAATCGGAAAATGCGTTTTTAACGACGTCGTCGACGAAATCGCTGAAAAATTCAGAGAGGTCGACGGTCTGATCGTCGCCTCGCCCGTCTATTACGCGTCCGCGAACGGCGCGTTGATCGCGTGTCTCGACCGACTCTTTTTCAGCGCTCGGTTCGACAAGACGATGAAAGTCGGCGCGAGCGTCGTCGTCGCAAGACGCGGCGGTTGTTCGGCGACGTTTGACGAACTCAACAAGTACTTTACCATCTCCGGCATGCCCGTCGCTTCGAGCCAGTATTGGAACAGCGTTCACGGAGGCGCCCCCGGAGAAGCGGAGCAAGACGCCGAGGGACTGCAGACGATGAGAACGCTCGCGCGGAACATGAGCTTTCTGATGAAGTCGATCGCCTTAGGCAAAGAAAAGTACGGACTTCCCGAAAAAGAAGAGTGGACGCCCACGAATTTTATCAGGTAACGTCGCCCGCTTCCCGTATGTCAAAACCAAGCGACGCTCAAACGCGGCGGCGGAACCGGTCGACGCCTCAAAGACGCGACGGTCGCGCGCCGCGATCGAAACGGGGCGACGCGACAAACGCAAGGCGCCGCGTCAAACGATCAAACCCGTTTTCGCTTCAAACTCGCCGACGGACATGCGAGCTTCTTCAGCCGCCTGAGACACGGTCAAAAGACCCTTTTGAACAAGACCCGCAAGCGTTCCCAACATCCCTTTCTCTAAACCCTTCTCTATGCCTTTCTCTATGCCTTTCTCTATCCCTTCCGCCATTGCGTCGTTTCTAATTCCTTCAATCGCCTCGCATATATCGACGCGCTCCTCTCCTTCTTTGAAGTGAAAATTTGAATTCGTCATCACGTTGAGCATATCGGCGGTCTCTCTCGAAACGCTTCGAAACGCCGCGTCTTCGTTAACGATTTCCAGAAGTTTCTTCTTGTCCTTCGAATACTTGACGTACGTCATAACAAGCCCAAATTCCGTGTGGAATTTAGAGAAATCTTCGCTCGAAATATTTGCCGGCGCGATCAGATGCAAATGGTAGTTGTCGACAAATTGAAGAATGTCTTTATCGGCGGACAACATGCCATGCAAATCCGTCGGACCCGTCCATTCGTCGGCGCCAAAGTATATCGTCAGCGTAACGACGGGACTCAACTTGTCCGACTCGCGCAATCCCGAAAGAAATTCGCCGTTTTTTCTGCGCGCCTTCGCTATTTCATCGACTTGAGCGTTGTAATGCAAGGCGTCGTAGACCATATTCTTCACGGGCATGGCGTAGTGAACGTCCGATTGGTTTTCTATGCCAAGGACGAGATAGACGGCTCTATCGTCCTTCATAATCGTCGCTAATTTCAAGATATCCCGAAACTTCTGTATAGGAACGGATCCGCCGTCCTCGCCGTAAGGAAGAGCGATGGAAGCAACGTCAAGCGGAGTAAGGTTCCCCGGTTTAACAACCTGTTTTCCGTCAAAAAGCAAAAAATTAAACGCGTCGGCGAATTTTGCCTTATCGCGCATATAATCTTTTGCAACCGTATCTTTTTTCGCCATGATCGATCGTCGCTCCTTTTCGCAGTCACTATATCGTTTCGTTCGTTAAAGTCAAGGAGAATAACAACAACGCGTCTAACCGCGAACGAGCTCGGGGGCTCTAAAGCGAAACTACAAGGTCTTTCGATATCAAAGGTTCGTATCGTCTCGCTAAACTTTCCAAAAACTGTCGTCCAATCCGTTGAATCGGCGCGCGACGGTCTCCTTGACAATTAGTTCAATCATTACAACTGGCAAAACAATTGTAAATAATAAATTTTGGCGACGTCGACGTCAAAAAAGCCGTCGCTGGAGAAATATTTTTCCGATAATTGCAGAAAATACTTCACACAGAGCCGCGCCCGTTATATAATACTGTGAAGACGCGTCGCGATTCGACAATCGGCAACGTCTATCGGCGCGGTGGTTTTCGAAAAGAAATGGAACAAAGACGGACGTTTTAACAGTTCGTCGTTAAATTGCGAGAAACGGAGTTTCCCTCAATGTCAAACGCCTCGAATATGAATTTTGTCGGCGTCGACCTCGGCGGCACCAATATCAAAGTCGGAGTCCTTAACGATATGGGCGAAAAGCTCGCGTATCTTTCCACGCCTACGTTAGTCGAAAAAGGACCGGAAGACGCCACCAAACGCATGGCGGAAACAATTCACGCCGCAGTCAAAGCCGCGGGACTTAAGCCGGAAGAAGTCGCGCAAGTCGGTCTCAGCTCGCCCGGCACCATGGATTTGCCCTCCGGAATGCTTATTCGTCCGTCGAATCTTCCGGGCTGGAACTTCTTCCCGATTCGCGACAAATTGGCCGAGTACTCCGGTTTGCCCGTAACCTTCGCGCACGACGGTCCCGCCGCCGCGTTCGCCGAATACTGGGTTGGAGCCGGTCAGGGCGAACAGGGATTGATCGTTTTGACGCTCGGCACGGGCGTCGGATGCGGCATCGTTTTGGACGGGCACGTCTGGAACGGAATTCACAGTCACGGGGGCGAGGCTGGGCACAATCTCATCGACACGTCGGAAAACGCGCGATGGTGCAAATGCGGTCAGCGAGGACACCTGGAAGCGTACGCGAGCGCCACGGGCGTGGCCAACCGCACGATCGAATACGTCGAAGCGGAATTCAAAACGTCTCTGACCGAACGCGTTCGCGCGCGCAAGCGCAACGACGAAATTCCCAAAATGGTCTTTAAAGAAGCGGAAAACGGCGACGAACTCGCCGTTCGCATCGTCAAAGAAACGGCGCGTTACCTCGCTTACGGCATGGTCTCGCTCATTCACACGCTCGACCCGTCATGCATTCTACTCGGGGGCGCTATGACTTTTGGAGGAAACGCCACCGAAACGGGACGAATGTTCCGCGAGACCGTCAAAAAAGAAGCTTGCGCCCGTATCTTCCTGCACCTCGCCGAACGATTGCGCGTCGATTACGCGACGCTCGGCAACGACGCGGGCTACATCGGCGCGGCGGGGCTTGCGCGTCAGGAATGGGAAGAAAAAAACTAAACGCCTGCAGAGATTCCTCATGAACGGGTCTGATTATTCCGATTCCACAACGAAAATCGACGAGCTTAAAAAGCTTATCGTAAAGTTTTCCGCCGACAGAAATTGGGAAGAATACCATACGCCCAAGAACTTGGCGTCTTCGGTCGCGATCGAAGCGGCGGAACTTATGGAATGTTTTCAGTGGCTCACCCCGGAGGAGTCGTTCGAACTGAAAAACGATCTGGAAAAGAAAAAAGCGGTCGCCGAGGAAATTTGCGACGTCGCGAGTTATCTCCTTAACCTTTGCGCGGTCCTCGAAATCGACTTGGCTTCCGAATTTGTCAGAAAACTGAAAAAAAGCGCGCTTAAGTATCCGATTTCGGAAAACAAATGAACGCGCGGGCGTATCGAACGTCTAAACGCTTAAACGCGGCGGAGGCGCTCCGTCGCGCTTCTTGTCTTAACTATTTGTCGTGAAACCCGAGAACGCCGAAAGCCGCGGAACGATGCGCGTCGCAGAAATCTTTCAGTCGAAACAGGGAGAGGGGATCTGTACCGGGATTCGTTCCGCTTTCGTTAGAACCCTCGGATGCAATCTTCGTTGCGCCTTCTGCGACACCGAATACGCTTCATGGCGTTGCGAAGAAGGCGAAGACCTCGCCGTCGAACAGGTCGTCGAGCGCGTTGAAGCGATGGGCGACCGTCACGTCGTTGTCACCGGCGGGGAGCCGATGCTTTACGCCGAGCTCATCCCTCTGACCGAACAACTGTCGAATCGCAACCACAGAATCACTATAGAAACGGCGGGAACTATCTTTCTGCCCGTCCGATGCGATTTAATGTCGATCAGTCCGAAACTCTCAAATTCGACGCCTCTGGGCGCCTCGGAGTCTGTCTTGCGACTTCACGAAACAAATCGCAATCGGATCGACGTCGTTCGAAAACTTGTCGCCGAGTATCCCTATCAGCTCAAGTTCGTCGTCGAACAGCCGGAGGATCTTCTGGAAGTTGAGGAATACCTTCAGAAACTTGGAGATTTCCAGAACAACCGCGTCCTTCTTATGCCGATGGCGATCGACGTTCAAACCATGCGTTCGAAAGCCGAATGGATACTCGCCTACGCGCAGCCAAGGGGGTATCGGTACTGTCCGAGAATGCAACTCGAATGGTATGGGAACAAGCGGGGAACCTAATCGGTCGGAGGCGCGCTCCGCGACGCGTCTTCAACCGTCGTCGACCGACAAACGTCCTCTATAGCATAAACCTCTAAAATCGCGACTTCATTCCCTCGTCCTCCGCCAAAACGCGGATCGATCGGATCGCGAACGTTTTTTCGCAAAACCGGTCTCGCGGTTCGCATCAGGGCGAGATCCAGCGGCGTAAAGCCCGACGGACGGAATTGCGCGACGTAAAGCCCGTAAGCGCTCAAGTTAAACGTCGCGCCAGGGTCGGAAATCGTCGCTAGAACGTCCGCGTCGAACGTCCGCCAACGTTGGTAATAGTCAAGCGTCTCCGAGGAAAAGGATCCGAACAACACGCCGGTCGGGAGCCCGTCGCTCCGACGAGCCGCCAAGAGCGAGTTAATTGAGCGGATCGTTTCTTCGTCGAGCGCGTCCCAATAATACGTCGGCTCGAATCCCCGCGAAAACGCGCCGGAAACGCCTCCCGCGAACGCGCCGTAAAAAGACAGATACGTCGGCGCGCTCTTAACGACGTCGATCGCGCCGACTCCGACGACGACTGCGGCGCATAACGCCGCAAATGTCCGCCGAGCCGGTCGGGGATTCGGAAAAGAAACGGACGCGTTCGTAACTCCGGCGGGAAACCGCCAAAAATATCCGAGAAGCGTCGCGACGCCCAAACCCGCGAGCGCGCCCCAAAACGAACATGACGCGATTAACAGCCGGGCTCCGTCGTGAACCGGCAAACCTGGAAAACAACGAACCGTCGGCAACGTCAGACCAAGCGCGAGCGCGGAAAAGACAAGCAAGCGGCGATAATCGATCGGACTCGGATCGATTGGCGGAAAAGCTTTTCGTTCGCGTTTGAGCCCGAAAACGGCGCCGTAACTCGCCAAAAGGAGGGTCGGAAGAGGGGTCGTCGCCGCGACCCAAAAAAAACCGTTCCACCAGGGAGGCGGATTGCCGGGCGAATAGAGTCGTCCGTAAAAATAGATCGGAATATTAAACCCCGCGCGGTGAACGTTGAGTTCCCAGAACGTCGCCAAGCCCGCGATCGGACGACTCCATAACGTCGGATTAACCGCGAAAAACGCCGCGAATCCAACGCAAACGCCCAACGCGAATCGCGCTGGCCTTCGAGCCTGAAGTCGCGAAGGATCCCGCGAAAACATCCGGTCGAACAAAAGGGTCGCGGCGAAAGGAACGACGATCAAAAAACCGCTGAATTTCGCGCTAAACGAAACGCCCAGCGCGAGTCCCCATAAAACCGCGCCGCGCGAACTCGCGAGCGCGCGCGGAAAAAGCGTCCACGCAATCAGCCAGGAAGAAATCAGAAGCGAGTCTCCGCCGGCTATTTGCGCGTGCGCGAAAACGCGCGGACAAAAAAGAACGCCAAGAGCCGACGTTATCCCGGCGAGTCGACCAAACGGAAGCGCGACGCGGGAATAAACCAAGCCCAGGGCGAGCGAAAAAAGTAGGATTCCGACGATCCGAAATCCCAGCTTTTCCGAAACGATACCCCTGCAAAAACTCGTTCCGCGTTCGCCGAGCGCCAGCGCGATCGAATAGCCGGCGGGATGCCCTTCACGACAAATCGCGTGCGGAAAACCGATCCTCAACGCCTCGTCGGAAATGAGCCGCGATCGCGATGGAAAGCTCGAAAAATAGGACCGCAGATAATTCTCGTATTGTTCGGATCGGCTCCCCGAAAGCGCGGGTTTGACCGCGACGTCGCGCGGACCGACGATAAAAGCCTCGAACCAGTTCGCGACGCTCGCCGCGCGAAGAAAGGCGTCCCCTTCGTCCCAAGTCAGGGAAAGACGCGACGCGGAAAACGACGTCGCTACAAAAATCAATACGGAAAGAAGAATCGCTTCCGCGCGAATCCCCAAAAGCCTCCGACGCGGGCTGTGGAAACGTCGTTTAAAAAACAAGACGCGCTCCTTCAAACGTTCGTCAAATCGTCGGGTCCGACGGACGACGTCAGCTTATTGAAAGCCTCGACAATTTCCGAGCGTCCCTCGGACGACCGACCGTAAACGCGGCAGATGCGAAAGCTCTTCGGAGTCTGACGGATAAGAGGGTCGTTGGCCAGCGAGACTACTTTGTCCGTCTCGGGATCGTACAGAAAATTGGTCGCGACGGCGGCGTCGGGTTTCATCGCGTGGCGCGCTATGTCGAATCGGAGCGGTATTTCTTTAAGCGCGGGGGGCAATTTCGCGCGAATCGCCTGCTCGAAAAGTTCGGGCGTCGCGAAAATCGTCGAGTCTTCTCCGGCTCCGTCGGCAAACACGATCGTCTTTTCCGCCAGCATGCGCCAGCGAACGCGCCGATTGACAAAATCCCGCCACTCCGACGCCAACTCTTGCTTTTTCTTATAGTTCGAATTTCCCCAGGAAGCAACCTCGGAAATAAGAGACCAGTCGGTAAAACGAAGGTATTCGTCCAAAGAATCGATCGGATTCCCGTAGGGATAGAGCAAATCGGCGCTCTTCCGGAACAAGTCGACGAGCGTCACGTCGATCGCGCGAACGGTCCGATGGAAATAAACCGACTGAAAAAGTTCGGCGCGCGCGTTGAGAAATCGTTGCAACGTCGCCGCGCCCTTCTTATGAATCGCGAGTCCCCGAGGACAAAAAAACGAATAGTGAAGCAATCGCGAAAAATCAAAAGGTCGCGCGCTGAATCCGGTGACGTAAGCGTCGCGCAAGACGAAATCCATGTTGTCGACCGTGTACAACCCCGAAAAAAGAGATCGCAACATTTTGAGCCAAACCGGTTTGCGCTCGTCGGTCGCGTTTCCATGAGGTCGCGCGATCAAAAACGCGACGTCGTCCGGCTCGAGCCGCTCGCCCGGCTCGAACGGTCCGCGGGGAGAGCGACGTATTCCTGAAATCAGCTCGCTCAACCGCGTTCGAACAATTTCCGCCCCCAACGTTTCGTGCGTCAGACGTTCTCCTGTCCGAGTCTTGAAACGACAAAGAAAATTGTCGTCAAAAAAGTGTCCGAAAGGACCGTGACCGACGTCGTGGAGAAGACCGGCGACGCGAAGAAGCGATTCGACGCAATTCCGAGAAGGAACCGGTCGACGAGCGTCGTCGCCCTCGCCCTGATTCAACAACTCCGGATTCTGCTCAAAAACGCGGTAGAAACCGTCGCGCCAGGATTCCCAAACGACGCTTGCCGCGCGCGCCGCCCCCAACGCGTGTTGAAAACGCGAATGTTCCGCCGTCGGGTAGACAAACCACGCCGTCTGAAGTTGATGAATCTGGCGCAGGCGCTGAAGCCAGACCGAATCGACAAGATCGCGCTCGCAGGAAGTCTCCTCGGGAAGTCGGTCGTTTCCAAAAGACGCCAACTGTATGTAGCCGTGAACGGAATCCTGCACCAAAGTTTCGGATTGATAGCTTTCTGCAAACATTCTTTACTCGCGCGTCAGAGACGGGACGAGTCCGCGATTCTGACGAAATTACGTAAAAAGCGAAAAATGGTTAATTTTTAACGAGCGTTAGTTTGAAAAAAATAGAAAAAATCTCTCCAACGCGCGTGAAGCTACTGGAATTATTCCACGATAACGGTTATATTCCTAGCAAGGGAGCGTCGACGCCGCGCTCCCGACCCGTCCTTTTTTCGAAAAAGCGACGAATGGAAGCGTATTGCCGCGCGTCGGCGCGATACGGAGGCGCGCCGACCGGCGCTCTTCCAAAAGCGAGGAGTTTGCAAGTATGCGCAAGCGGAAAATTCGTCTTTTTTTATCCCTGCTGTGTTTTTTCCTGACGAGCGCGACGCTCTTCGCCCAGCAGCAAATTAAACTCGATCGGTATTTCCCCGATTCGACTCAGATATACGTCTCGATCGCCGACGTCAAAACTCTTACGGAACATTGGCGGGAAACTCAACTAAGTCAGACCCTCTCCGATCCCATGTTCGACGAGTTCCGCGAATCGCTTAAAGCGCAAATTCGAAAAGCCTGGCCAAACCGGCTCGGACTTGATTTCTCCGACTTCTCAAAACTTCCAACCGGCGAAATCGGCGGAGGTCTCGTCGCGGTTCCGGGGAAAAAACCCGGCTACGCCGTCATGATGAACGTCGACGGAAACGCGTCCGAAGTCAACGAGTTTCTCGCGAAGCTGATACGTCAAGTCTCGGAATCGAAACGCGGATCCGCCACGAAAGAACGCATCGTCGTCGGCGCCCAGTCTGTCGACGCGACCGTTCTTACGTTTCCGACCGACAAAGAGCATCCCGTCGCGAGAACCGTCTATTACGTGGCGCTTCCTCAAATTCTCATCGCGACCGATCAAAAATACCTTGCCGAACTTCTCCTCCGCAAGCTCGCGGGCGACAAACAACAAAATTCGCTGTACTCTCGACCGGAATATCAGGCGATCTTCGCGCGTTGCGCTAAAGACGCCGGGTCGGAAGACGTTCCGCAGATTCGATTCTTCGCCAACCCGCTCCTGGCGGGCGAAGCGATTCGTTCGCTCGCTAATTCCGAAGCGTCCAAAACGCGATCGCCATTCGACGTTCTGGCCAAGCAGGGATTTGACGGAATCAAAGGAGTCGGCGGAACGATCGACTTCTCTTCGGAAAACTACGAAATGGTTTATCGCGTCAAGTTGTACGTTCCGCAAGCCCCGACGCGCGCGCTCAGAGTCCTGGCGTTCAACAACGTCGCTTCGCTCGAGCCTCCTTCATGGGTCGGCGAAAACGCCACGCGTTACACCGTCTTCAATATCAACGCCCTGACCGCGTTCAACAACGTCGGACCGCTCTTCGACGAATTCCTCGAAACGGAAGGCGCATGGAACGACGTGCTCGACTCCTTTGAAACCGACAAACTCGGACCGCAAGTTAATTTGCGCGCCGATCTGTTCGCAAATTTCGGACGTCAGCTCTCCTCGACAAACGCGTTTGATCCCGAAAAGCCCGATGAAGGCGAAAAATTCGTCTTCTCGCTCAATATTTTGGAAGGAAAAGAAAAAACGGTCGCCGACGCTCTGCGCAAAATGTTTGAAACCGATCCCGACTTCAAACGCGTCGAGCTGGCGGGTTCCGAGTTCTGGAAATACGCTCCGGGACAAGGAGGAGCCGCCGCGAATTCCTCCGCGAAAACCCCGACAAGACCAAGCGCGTCAAGACCGGGAGCCAGACCCGCCCCGACAAGACCGCAATCGCGCGCCGCCCATGCCGTCGACGCCGCCGCTGCGAAAATTAAACGTCCGACCGCTGAAACCGTCCCGGAACCGGGCCGTGAGACAGAACTCATCGAGGGCGGAGTTTTCGGCGTCGCCAACGGTTCTCTGTTCGTCTCCAACGACGCGCAATATCTGCAAAAGAAACTAATGGAGCCGGACGATTCTTCGATTACCGACAATCCTTTCCATCAACGCGCCTTAAATTTCCTGGCAAAAGAACCGGCCGCGCGAAACGGGGTCTTCGTGCAGGGATTTGGTCGCAACGTCGACGGTTTCCGCGAAAATTACGAACTTTTCAGACAGGGAAAAACCCCGGAAGGAAAGACCTTGTCCGCAAAAATCTTTAACGCTATTTTGACGCCTGCGGGCGAAAAGAAAACGAGAGAACCGAAATTCGACGGTTCCGCTCTTCCGCCGTTTGACGAGTCGCTCGTTGAAAAAATCGGCTTTAACTTCTTCTACGGGGTCGTCGAAGAAGACGGACACTTCATCAAAGGCATTTGCGCGCGTCCTGAATGATTGAAAGACGGAGCCGACGCGGAAACCATAGACGCCTCGCGCCCCCGAAAGCGCGGGGCGTTTTTTGTTGAAAAAACGGCGCCGCGCTTTCGGCTTCCTCAAATATTCGCGCGATAAACTTGCAACCGCGACGCCGGTCGATTATAATCGGGGAGTCCCGCAAGAACAAACGGGGATGAATCGACCTTAACCCGAGTCAAAAAGAAAGCGAACGCCCATGAAGAACGAAAATATTCCGCATTGTCATTGTTGTCCCGACATAACGACCTCGGCGTCGGCAAACCTCGAACTCTCTCGCCGAACCTTTCTCGGTTCGATGGTCGCCGGGGGCGCGCTCCTGAGCGACGTCGCCTGGTCGTCGCTCGCGTCCGGAGGAGACGCCGATCCCGACGGACCGGACGGGTTCTTTCCGCCCCCGCCGCCGCGTCGCGCCCTCGTCGTCTTTCCGGTTCTCATTTACGATCATCACCATCGCATGGAGCAAGTCTCCTGGCGCGGCTGGGGCGGCGTCCAAACCCCCGAAGCCGCCGCGAAAGAAGCCGAACAAATTACTAACGAACTCGGAGAATTAAAAGGAAAAGCCGACTTCCCCGTCGAATTCCTACCGATTCAGATTTGCGGACATATCGGAGAAGCGCAAAACAACGAGAACCTCGCCAAAGCCGACGTCGTCTTGATTTACGGAGCCGGCGGCGGAATCGAGGGCGCGCAGAACCTCGGCAAAGACGTGGTCGTCTTCCAACGCTGGCGTTCCGGTCCCGTCTACTTGCAATACGAGATCGTCAGCCCGCGATTCTTGCGACAACATAAAGACTCGCTGCAACTTCAAAACATTCAATTTGACGACGTTGTCACCGACTCGCTCGAGGAGCTCGAATGGCGGCTCCGCGCGCTCTGCGGACTCAAAAACGCGCGCGACAGCCGTATCTTGTGCGTCGGCGGACCCGACGCGTGGTCGCAAAACGCCGAACGACAAAAGATCCTCTTCGACGCCATTAAGAAGTCGTGGAACATGGATATTCAAACGATCCCGTACGAAAAACTTGACGAACTCCTCGAAGAGGCGCGCGCCGATGAAAAACTCAACGCGTGGGCGCGGAAAGCGGCGGAAGCGTATCTCCAGCTTCCGAACACCAAACTCTCGACGGAAAAAAAATTTGTCGTCAACTGCTTCGTCCTGACCTCCGTCTTCTGCAAACTCATGAAACAAGCCGAATGCAAAGCGATCACCGTCTTCGGCTGCATGGGCACGATCATTCCCAAAGCGCGAACGACCGCGTGCCTCACGCTCAGCTTGCTCAACGACGCGGGCTATCTTGCGTTCTGCGAATCGGACTTCGCGGTCGTTCCTTCGGGCATGGCGCTCGCCGCGATCACGGGCAAACCGGTCTTTATGAACGACCCGACCTACGCGCACGACCACATCATGACGCTCGCGCACTGCACCGCGCCGCGCAAGATGGACGGCGAAAATTTGAGTCCCGCGGAAATCGTCACGCATTTCGAATCGGACTACGGCGCCGCGCCAAAAGTCGAATTCGCGCTGGGTCGGGAAGTTACGTGCATTCTCCCCGACTTCCTGGGCGTTCGCTGGGCGGGGCTCAAAGCGAAAGTCGCCGACGTCCCCTTCCGACCGATCTGCAGAAGCCAGCTCGACGTGGAATACGCCGTCCCCGACGAACTCGTCAACGAAAAAATGCCCGGCTTCCATTGGATGATGGGATATGGAGACTATACGCGCGAACTGGGCTATATGCTCCGCCGCGTCGGAATCCAGTGGGACAATTTGGACAAGTATCCAAAGTACTGAGAACTGTTGATTTACAAATTGACCAAACGCAAAAAAGCGTTCGGGCGTCGCGTCCGAGCGCGTCTTTGCGTTCCATTCGCTCGAGTAAACGCGCTCAAATCGTCGGAACGTCTCTCCAAACGACTGTTCTTTCGTCAAACGCGTCCGTCAGAATCGCGACTTTCCCCGCGTCGTCGATTGGCTCGGGGAGGTACGTTTTCGACCCGTCGGGGTTCTTCTTGCGCAGAAGTTCCGGCGTGGATATGCAATAAACGCATCCGCCGGTCTCTTTACAGCGTTCCGCTTTACGCAGCGCGACGTCGACCGTTCCGCCGCGTTTGACGACCGACGCGTTTCCGTTCCAGAAAGCGAGCAGAACGTCGGAATTCTCGACAAGCCATTCGCCCAGCCTGACATAAGGCGCTGTCGGGTCGGCGGCGTCTTCTTCCGGATTCGCCAGACAGAT
>CAMZEO010000017.1 GCA_947305735.1 uncultured Planctomycetales bacterium
CGAAACCGACGATTTTTGTTCATGGCGCCCGAGTGGCGCGCCGTCCGTTCGAAAGGAAACGCATATGAAACGAACCAATTTGTTGCGCGCGCTCGTCGCGTTGTGCGCGTTAGCCGCCTGTTGCCCCGCAACGAACGCAAAAGAGCCCTCCGCGAAAGATTCCGTCGTTTTTGACCAAATCGTGCAGTTTTGTCTAGAGTCCAGGAACGCCTCCAAAGGCGCGTCTTCCGCGACCGGTCTGAAGAAGTCGAACGCGGTTGGAAAGTACGCCCTTGCGGTTAATAATCCCATTGTGAATTTCGCGTTTGAAGACGAGGATGATCCCTTAAAAGACGTGTCCAAAGGCTCTGAAAAAGGCGGAAAGGTTCTTCCTTGGTGGAGACCCAGCAATCTCGGAACGCCTATTCCCCCGAAAGGAAAAGGCGGAAATGGTAAACAAAGCGGCGGAAACTTGATTGGATCTTACGACCCGACCGTTTGGAGTTGCGGATGTTGCTGTTGTTGTCCATGTTGTCATTGTTGCGGATTTCCGACGACTTTTGATTGCGGTTGTTCCGGCGGCTTTAGTCCCTGTCCTCCTTATTTCGATTGCTATCCATACGTCGACCCCTGTTTTCCCGGTTGCTGTCCCCCGAAACCGCGTAAGCATCGGCGCTTGATATCATTATGGATCAAAATTAAATTGGGCAAAATTTGACGCCGCTAACCCCCGTCTAAATTCCCCGTTAATTCGCTCGTCAGGATCTCGCATTGAGTTCTGTTACGCGCGGACTGCCCTATGAAAGGATTATTCAATGGAAAGGACGCTTAACAATTTGTTAATTCGCTATTTGACCGCGCTTATTGTCGTCGTCTCGTGTTGTTTTTCCGCGCCTGGTTCGGCTTCCGCTCAGTACGGCGCCGATTCGCCCAGAGGCAAGATCTATATGCTATGCGTTTGGACGGGGACGTCCAGAAACGCGACTAAGGAAGGCTACTATCTCAAAACAGATCACACGAATGATTACGCGTTTAAATCGATGGTTACGGCGTCGAAGAAGTATTTCGAGGCTAAACTTCACTGTATTGGATTGGACGAGAAAACTCTTAAGAAAGCAGGGCTTTTAGGAGCTTACGCGGTTCTTGACGGAGAGAATACTTCGCCTTCAAACATTATCGACAAGATCTACGAATTGTCTCAGATGGCCGGTTCGGAGGACGCTCTTTTTGTCTATGTTCTTTCGCATGGAGCTTCTTTCTCGGAAGTTGTAGATTTAGGCGAAAAAGGCGACCAGTATTCCCCGCAAGACCGCTTGCATTACATTACGCCGCTGATTGACGCGCCTAAGGCTGATTTAACCGACGTTGTGTTGCGATCGAATCTTCTTCATTACATGACAATTAAAGAACATCGTCTCGACGTTCTGATCACCGACTCTTGTAGCGCTAATAATCCGTTGGGCGAAGCTCGTCTCCCATCTGGAAGCTCTTTACGCTTCGCGCCTTGCGCTCCCGCGGAGCCCGAGTATGAACCCAGATACGCTTTGAAATACCTTTTGACTAGCGCGCAAGGAAAGGTCAGTTGGAATTCATCCTGTCCTTTTGGTCGTTACGAGTCGCCTGTAGATAAGAGTGCAGAATTTCCTACTGAGAGCGTTTTTAAACCTGCTTTTCTATCACGGGAAAGTTCTCATGGTTTTGGGGAAGGCGAACCAGGATGCGGAACAGTCTTCACAAGAGCTTTTATCCAAGCGGCCTCTCGCAAGGTTTTACCAGGGAAAAGCTACTCTTTTGACGACTTTTTTCAAGATTTAGGAAAAGATTATGACTATCTTTATGATTCGTTTAGAAGGTATGTTTACGACAACTTCGAGATATTTAATAAGAATGAGTCGGATGCTGCTTTTTATCGAGAAGTTGTCTATGGTCAGATGAAGACGACGTTGACGGCATTTAACGTCGACGATGATCACACCGGCGACGTTGAAATCGACCATAACAATGCGCGCGTTAAAAATAATAAAATTAAAGAGATGTACGATCATAATGGAAACGGCAGCTCAAAGACGTCGGAACCAACTTCCTCGTGGTTCTATGCCTCTACCGAGAAGTAATCAGGTCGCGTTTATCTCGCTACTCTTAATAAGTCTATGCGTAAACGTTTGTCGAAAACGTCGACGTTTACGCGTTTTGGCTCAGTTAATTAATATAATAATTTTTAATCAACGTTCATAAAGGAAGATAATCGATGTTGAGACAAATAATCAGAATAACGCTTGTTGTTTCGATAGCTTTGTTTTGCCAGGCAGTTAAGGCAGACTGCGGAAAGATATGGATTTATCCGTATAACTGGGGAAGCTATTGGAATAACGGTTATTGGAATAACCGCGGCGGGCAGCAGCCTGAATCGTATGGCACGTCGTCATACGAACCCGATTATCAGCAGCTCCGCAATAGAAATGACAATAGGACGCCCGTCCCTTTTGACACCGGGTCAAAAGAAGTTGAAAAGCTTCGAGAAGAATTAGCCAACGTCGCGGAACTGGTTAAGGAACTTACCAAGCGTAACAAGAATACGACGTTAGAACCAACGCAACCAAAGCGCTCGTTAACTGACAATGCCGATCCTACAAAAACGAAAAAGCCGCGAGGTTCGGGTTTTGTTGAGAAACCCAAAGGGGGCGGATCTTCCGCCGGTTATTTTGACGAACCAAACCAACAAGCCGTGATTGCATGGAACGGTCGCGAGGACGAAGACGGTTTGGAGACGCTCATTTTGACCACTAATGAACAATCGACCGACGGTGGTAAAGGCTATCTCCTCAGCGTTTTGCCTCTTCCTGGCGAAGCGTTGCGCATTGAGCCTGCAAATATCAACGTCTTTATGGAAGCAAAAATTCTTTTTTATGGAAAAACTCCGGACGGAGCGACAGTGCGCAACGGCTCCGACGCCGCTGTTGTCAAAGAAACGAAAATCGGACCTCATAATATCTTCGTTTGGTATTTAGAAGACGTAGAGAAGTTTCAGGAAGACGTTCAAGCGTGGGTTGCCGAAAGATTCGAATCAGAAGCCGCCGCTTTGATAACCGACGAGACCGTCGACGTCCTGCAGTATTATTTTGAAAAGGGCTTCCGCTATTTTGCTTTTGATCTAACCGAAGTTGGCAATCTTTCTACGAAACAAGCGATAGCGTATACTTTTCGGTCAAATCACGTCTTTTTCCCACTTGTGATAAGTCGAATCGGAGGAAGCGACGCGATTACGACGGTAGACTTAATTATTATGACTCCTGAAAAAATTACTTTTAATGGAGCCATAAATGAAATAATACGCGAAGATGAAAGGATGACGGCGGACAATCAGGCTACGCTTGTAAGAAATGGTTCCGTCAAGTTTTCTATTGAGGAAATAGAGGATCTTGACCCTTCTCTTAACGTTTTTGACGATAATTTGAGTGAAGCAACGGTTCGTAATATCCGTTTTTATCGAAAACTAAACGGCTTTACAAAGGATCTTACCGCGGTGGCTACGGTAACCGAAGAATGATTGAGTTACCAACGCTGGTTTGTTGCTGATCGTCCTTAAGAAATAGCGGATGAAAATGGTTCTCTTTCCTTTTCGAGCGCCATTTTCATCTTTTTATAGATGTCGATTGATAACCAAATAAAACTATTATTCTTTTTTGGGGGCATTGAAATGAGGAAATTGTTCTTCATTTTGATTATGGCGTCGACGATTACCGTAACAAGAGGAACTCTCTCTTTTGCAGACGGTAAAATACTCCTTTTCTCAATACCTAAGGAACGGGTTCAAAAGCAATCTGAACCGCCTCGGGATCCGCTGATTCTCGTGGAATCCGCGCGTAAATCCGACTCGTTCCCCATTCCGACTCCCGCCGACAATATCGGAGATTTTTGGAAGGGCGACGACTTGCGTCAATCGCCTCGCACTTTAGGGGGAAC
This sequence comes from uncultured Planctomycetales bacterium, assembly GCA_947305735.1. Lineage (GTDB taxonomy): Bacteria > Planctomycetota > Planctomycetia > Pirellulales > Thermoguttaceae > RUG369. Next base: position 3,943 of record CAMZEO010000017.1, read on the forward strand.
AGAGCGAAACGAATCGAAGAACTCGGTAGTCGATAACGATTCAGAAGTCGTCGACAAGTTGGCTCGGAGTTTTAATAAAAAACTCTGGCGCGAGTTTTACGATGGCGATATAAAGTGTAAAAATCCACAATTTGCCCGCGATCTTAACGCGTTCGTTCATCGAATGCTTTCAGATCCAATTGAGAAAGTCGTCGATCAAAAGGACGGTTCCTTCATTCCCTCCGAGCGCAAGGTCGGCGAATGTCGTTTTTTTAATCAACCAAAAACGAATGTCATCGTAGCGTGGAATGGAAAAGAGGATCATCAGGGAATTGAAACGATGATCGTTTCGTCAGAGGAGGAGACTCGGAACGGTCGCTCAACCGCCGCGCTAACGATAATACCGCTTCCCGGAGAACCCATTAGCATTAAAACTGTGGGTAAGCGAGTTTTTCACGAAACGGAAAAGCTCTTTTTAAGTAAAACGCTTCCTCCTGAAAAAGAACAATATGGCGTGTCGCCAAAAATTTATGTTTCTGACGACGTTGGGGCGCACAACATTTTCGTCTGGTATTCCGAGACAATTGACGACTTGTGCGCTCAGATTTTCCGTTACGTAGATCAGAAATATAGCGGGCGCGCCGCTGCCGCGTTCGATTCTGAAGCCTTGAGAGCGATTCAGTATTACTTCGAAAAAGGATTTCGTTACTTTGCGTTTGACCTGACGGAAGCGAGAAGTTCTTCAACGAAAGCGCCGATCGTCTACACATTTCAGTCGTCGCGTCTTTACTATCCGCTCGTTGTCAATCGCGTTGGCGGAGGCGACGACGTCGCGTCTTTCAAAATGATCATTATGACGCCTGGAGAAATTGACGCGAATGGCGCCATCACCGAACTCTTGGGCGAAGATGAAAGAATAACTGAAGCGAATCAAGCAACGCGGATAAGAAACGGTTCCGTTAAGTTTTCGATTGATGAAATTAGAAAGATAGCTCCTTCTCTTAACGTATTCGACAAAGGAGCGGATAGCGTTGTCGTTCGTTCAATTTATTTTTATGGTTTTTTTGACGGTTTCACCAAGGATTTTACCGCGTCAGTTTCTTCCAATCCTGTAAAAATGGCGGATTCTTCGCGCTTGTCTGACGATATTAAACGCTCCGGAAGATCGGACGCTTCGACGTTTGAAGAATTGCCTCCGAAAGCCGAACGCGTTGAATCTTCAAAAGAATCAAAAGCTTCGACTTTTGAAGAATGGTCGCGTTCAGAAGAAAGTTCTTCCGACTCCGAAAAGAAATCCGACGAAAGCGAAACCGAGAAAGCGGCTCCGCAGGAATCTCAGAATACCGAATTTCAAAATGAACGGGAAGAAGAGTCCGACGCGGGGAATTCGAGAAATGATTTGGATAAACAAAACGCGTCCAACGCGGACTCCGGAACCCAAGCCGCCGGGGACGAACCCGACTCCGAGGACGCTCCTAAAGACGAGTCGACTTCTTCCGAGTCTGGGGAAGAGAGCGACGAGTCGTCGGAAGAGGAACCGGAGGCTTAGCCATGCGTTTTCAGACAGCCGACTATTTCATGCGTGAGATTGTCGGCGAATCTCATTGACAAAAAAATTTTTGACGGCAGGTTTCCATGTAACGACCGCGAACGATTCTTGCGCGAAATCTCGCGAATTAGGCTTTGCGTAGAAATCTTGTTTAACGCTTGTTCTCGGGGGCGCCCCGATTCCCCGCGCCCTCGCCGTAAAGGCGCGGCAATAATAACTCGGCGACGCCGACGCGAAGGGCGCGATTCGATATCCCCGCGTTTCGGAGCCGCTTCGACCGCGCCGTTAACCTACGGGCGACTCGGTTCCGTTTGTCCTTATGTTCTGAAGAATCTTTTTTAAACGCGGCTGAAAGCTATTTAGAGAGGTTAAGAAAAAAGGTTCGCCCGTAAAAACACGGCGTTTCGCTTAATGGAGCCTACCGGGATCGAACCGGCGACCTTCGGCTTGCAAAGGGAATAGGACGTTTTATTAATCCTTAATTATCACGGATTTACGGAGTTCCCTTTTTTAAAACAAACTTAAAATATACGCTGTTTTCTTGAAAAGTAGACATAAAAGTAGATACAAAATCTACGCATATCTCTCGAACAAAATAAAGAATTTCTACAACGGCGTCAACTAAAATTTTTCTTTTTTTGGCAATATGTCTAAAAGCGTGGATTAGCGACCGTAGCTTAGCGGCGGAGCGTTAGAGTCAGCAGACTGCGACCGCTTTGGCGTAAGTCCTAATCTCACATCATCGGGTTTTTACGTGTTTTGTTTATGATGACGACATGAAACAGCTATTGCAAATAATATTGATTGAACTCTTGCTCGCGTCGCCGTCCGACGTCAACGCGCAATGGTTCGGCGGCTGGCGTTACGTCGCGCCGTCGCCCTGCGCCAACGGTCAATGCTCGACTCCTCCGAAAACAAAGGAGACTCCGAAGAAAGAGGATCTGAAAGAGGACTCCGATCCGGAACCGCAAAAAGAACCGGGAGCAACGTTGCCGCCGATCGAGACGCTCTCCGTTAATCGGGAAAGATTCGCCGCTCCGTCGTTGGAAATCGCGGACGCCTGCGACAAAATCCTTGACCGTCTGGAAGCGCGTTACGGCAAACCGCGCGTTTGGCGATCTTTTCCGATTTATTTTCGGCGCTACACGGGAAACGGAGTCGCGGGCTACACGCAGTACGGCGGGAGCGGGGTCGTCGAGGTCGTCGTCTACGAAACGCTTGAAAACTCCGTTGGCGGAACGCTCGACCACGAACTGACTCACGCGTTCTTCTTTTACCTGCTCAATAGTAACTTCGACTTATTCTTGAACGAAGGGCTCGCGCAAAACAGCGAATACAGGCGGCGCGAGAGTTTAAGGCAGACGGTTTATCGCCGCTACTCGAACGGCGAGTTCTGGTCGCTCGATCGCCTCTACGGACGCAACGCCTACGACTCCGGCTTGCTGATCTATCACGAGGGGTTCAGCGTCGTCGACTTTCTGATCGCGCGCGGAGGATCGATCTGGATCGCCGCGTTTATGGACGAGTTAGTTAAAACGAACGACGTCAACGCGACGCTCGCTCGTTTTTACGGATACAGGAACATTCAGGAACTTCAAACCGCCTGGGAACGATACGTCGAGGGCGGACAGGACCGACAGACGGTGAGGGCGATACGATGAAAAAGAACTGGATCATTTTATTGCTTGCGGCGTCCGCGCCGCTTTACGCGGACGAGCCGACGACGCTGGTTTACCCGACGACGGCTGCGTCGTCGGAACTTGACAATTCGACTCCTGCGAAACGAATTACGCCTCCGGTTCGCGAGGACACGGAATACGATCCGGTGACGCCGATAGGACAAATTCGCGGGATCGTCGACGGGCTCGAGACGCTCAAAGCGCGTCAAGACGAGTTGCTCGAAAAAGTCGGCAAGTTGCAGACGTTGGAAAATCGCGACGTTTTGTCGCTTCTTGAACGCGGCGAAAAGAGCCGCGAAACGATCGGCGCGAACGTCGACGCGCTGATTCAATCGTCGCGAACGGTCGGTTCGAAACTCGACGACTTGAAGAAGACGACGGAGAACCTCCGCGCGACCGTCGAATCCGTTCAAAAGACCGCCGCAAGCGTCGAGAGAATCAGAACGTCGCGCTGGACGGATTTCGCCGTGATCGCGATTCTGGCGCTTGTGATCGTTCAACTTGTCTGGCGCGTCGTTTCGTCGCTTGTCGGCTGGGTAAAAGCGCGCGCGGAACGTTGGCAGGAAATGGCGGCGGCGTATGAACTGGCGAAACAACAGTTGGCGGCGAAAGAGACAAGGAGTAAAGAATGATAACAGAAATCGAACTGGAATCCGGAGCAAACAGGGCGTTGGTCTGCTACGCGTCCAACCTTGACCATTATCATTTCTTCGACGCCGTTGACGCAGTTTTACAAGACAAGCTGAAGGGCGGCGACGAAATGGAGTTGGAACTTGAACCGGGGACTGATTCGCTGGAAATCTCGTTGAAGTTCGGCGATTCGGTACGGCGTATTGCTATCAGCGTCCCAGAGGACTGCGATAACGCCGTTGTCGGCGCGTATTTCTACAACGAGGAAACGCCCGTCGTTAGCGTCGAGGAACTTGCGGACGCCATATCCGAGGACGCCCCGCCGGAGCCGGAACCCGCCCCGTCGATTTCGGAACTTATTTCCGATTCATTGCGAGATATGATGTTGGAAGAAGATGAAGATGTTAGTATTTACGGCGCGAGCGTCTTCGTCGTTCCCAACGACGAGACTGTTTATGAACTAGAGGTTGTGTGATGGCGACAATAACGGTTACATCTACCGCCGATAGCGGCGCTGGCTCGTTGCGACAAGCGTTAGCCGACGCGGTTTCCGGCGATAAGATTGTTTTCGACGCGACCGCTTTTCCCGAAGAAACGGAGACGACGATTTATCTTTCGTCTCAATTAACGCTTCCCGATATTGATTTGGAAATCGACGGCGGCGCGACATGGACGGTTCCCTACGTCTGGCGCGACGTGGACGGAACGATGACTCAAGTTTATATCGACGAAGAACACCCCGCGCAAACTGGCGAGACGATTCTGCAACGGCTTAAGACTCGCGTCGTTCTGGATAGGCAGGAACTTGGGCGCGTTGTTTACGGCAACAATTCCGGCGTGATTACTTTAAAAGGTTTGACGTTTCGCAACGGGAAGGGACTAAATTCGTCGGGAATCGGCTCCGGAATCTATCTCAATGGAACGTCTGAAAACGCGCTGGACTCTTGCGTCTTTGAAGATTGCTCTGGTTACGGCAACGGCGCGGGCGTTTACGCGGATGATACGTCGAACGTTGATATAAATAATTGTTTCTTCGAAAATTGCGTGTCGAGAGGCGCGGCGGTCGGAGGCGCCGTCTCGCTTTTCGGAACGAACGAAGCGGCGTTGGAATATTGCGTTTTCAACAGTTGTCGGGCGGCGGGCTACGGGGGCGCTATTCACGTCGCGGGCTCGTCGACTTGCGGGGTCGCGCATTGCGATTTTAATTACTGTTCGTCCTCAGGCGGTGGCGGCGCGGCGCATGTTTTTACGAACGCCGCTTTTAGTGATTGCGTTTTTAACGGTTGCTCGTCGACGGCAAATGCTGGTTCGCAAGGCGGCGCGGTAAGAATCGACGGTGGTTCCGGCTCTTTTACGTCCTGCGTTTTTAATCAATGCGAAGCTCCTTACGGAGACGCCCTTTACGGAATAAGCGGCGCGACGGCTGTATTCAATCGTTGTCTATTTGCCGGCATGAGAGGAACTGTCGGCGGGGTTCGTCGCGGTTTTATCTGCGACGCGTCGGCGACGCCTAAACTGACGCTGACGATGACGAATTGCGTCGCTTACGGGAACGGCGCGGGCTCGTCTTACGCGTCCGTTGTGAATCTGTTCGCGTCGACTTCGACGGCTGTCGTTAAGTATTGCACGTTCGGTAATAATTTGACGGGAGTCGGAGAGTTCAGGTCGGGAGACTCGTCGAAGATTACGCTTTTCGACTCGCTTATTGGGAGTTCCGTTAATTTTGCTTCAGTAGGATTCGTCGATAATCAGAACAACGATTTTCGGCTCGGATATGGATCGACCTATTGTTCCGGCGCGACGGGTTATCAAAGCGGAGACGTCGATTATCTTGGACGTCCGCGCAAGGCGAACGGCGCGGTCGGAGCGTATGAAGGAAGCTGGTTTGTTGTCGCGGCGAACGGAACCGCGACCATAAGCGCGAACGTTTCAGCGGATTACGCTGATATAGGAAACGGCGCGACGATCACGTTTTCCGGAGTCGATAGGACGCTAACCGCGACGAACGGCGCGACGATCGGCGCGGCGACGTTTTCGGCGCCAATATGCGCGTTCGTCGTCGTTCCGGCGGGCGCTTTGGCGCCGACCGCGACGTTTTCCAACGTCGATCTTGTTCAGTATTCGGCGGGAGCGACGTCGTTTGTCGCAACTCGAACGGGCGCCAAGTGGACGGCGTCCGATTTGTCCGTTCCGGTCGTTGTTCAAAAAAACGTCGAGGACGTCTGGTCGACGATTGCTAACGCTTCCGGCGGTTCAACGTCGTTTACTCCCTCTCTTCCAGAAGGAACGCCGCTTCGGCTCTTTGACGGAATCAATTTTTTTACGGCGACCGCGGTTGCGTCCGTAGAGTTTCATCCATGGCTTGACTATGACAAAACGATTACCGTCGCGGCAACGGAGACTGCCGCGCGATACTCGACGACGGCGTTTTTAGATCATAGATACATTACGACGGAGGCGTTTATTCTCATGTCTTCCTATTTTAACAGCGGCGAGTCGCCAGTGCTCTTCGCTCGAATCAGCGACAGCGAGACTGGAACGATTATCGATCCCGAGGACGTCGAGTCCATTTCCTATTCCTGCTATAAAAAAACGTCTTCCTGGGCAAGCGAGACAAAAACGGTCGTTACGGGACACTCGAACGCGACCGTTCCGTCGTCCGCGATCAAGTCGGAGCTTGTGACGGACGACGCTCGCTGGACGCTCGATCAGACCGGATACAATTTCATTTTTGAACCCAATTCGAGAATCAATCCGATTTTTCCAACGCCCGGAAACTATGAAATCGACGTCGTCGTCAATTTTGTCGACGCCAACCCCGCGCCGATTAAATTCGAGATACAGGTAAACTAATGGCAAGACTAACGACGTCAGAACTGCTAACGGCTTTTCAGACGGAACTTTCGACGCGATTTGACGTGGACGCCGCGATTCGCTATTTTCGCGTCGGCGATCAGACGGAACTTGACGCGACTCCGCGTTATTTTCTCGAACCGGGCTCGTTTGTCGTCGCGCGCGTCAACGTCGGATCGCCGACGATTCGACAGGAAGTTCGACTTCTTTCGGAATCGGCGGCTGTTTACGCGGAAGTCGACGAGAAAATAGCGGCTACGATCGCGACGTTCGAGACGCTCGCGCGAGACGCGATGAAGATTCCGAGCATGATTTCCGGCGCTTTTCTCGAAAGCGTTTCGACGTTCGCCGACGCGCCGTCCATCGTCTCGACCGACGCGGCGGAAAACGTCTGCGACGTCTTCGGGGGAATCGTCTTTAATTTTTCCATAGAATGAGGAAACAATGGCGACGGAATACAGAATTACCGAAACGAACGAAACGACGACCCGAGGAAACGGCGGCGTTCCCACCGGATCGGAACGAGCGTATACGGTGGAAGCGATCGGCGATCCCGGCAACTTTAAAGACGCGTCGCTTCAGTTTTTTCAATGGGCGTTGTCGAATTGCGCTTGCGATCCGTGGGGCAACCCGCTCGCCGACGACGGAATCGAGCTTGTCGAGAACCCCGATTCGCTCGGTCGGTTCTGGAACGGTCGCATTCGCTGGGAGTTTCCGTCGGCGATCGCCGCGAGCGCGTCCGACGCTTACGACGCGCAAGGCGACTACGCCGGAGACGGAGATTCGTCGTCCGGAGACGGCGTTCAATGGTATCCGTTCATTTCGAGTTTTTCGACGGCGGGCGGAACGCGGCATCTGACCAGCTCGTTCGCGACGCGCGCCTATCCGATCAACGGCCAGGTCGTCGACTTCGGCGGCGGAATCGGCTGGAACGGAGACGGATTCGAAGGAGTCGACGTTCCCTGTCCGACAATCTCTTTCGACATAACGGCGCGAACGCCGCAAGGGTTTCTCGCAAACTTCGCCGCGTTCCTCAATAAGACGCTGCCTTGCGTCGGCACGGTCAACGCGACGCGCTTCTACGGATGCGACCCCGGAACGGTCTTATTCAACGGGATCACCAGCGGCGCGCTTCGTCAGGGCACGTCGTCGAGCGGTCAACGGTTCTCCTATTGGGAAATGACGTTCAACTTTTCCGCGTCTCCCAACGGAATCGTCAACGTCGACGGACGCGCCGTTCCAAAGGGAGGTTGGGAATACCTCTGGAACCTTGCCGACGATAACGGCAAAATCAAAGCGAGCTACGTCGAAACCGTCTTCCTGTCGACCGATTTTCGCGGTCTCGGATTAGGGGGTAATTTTTAGACGCCAACGACCGGAAAGAATCAAATGACAAATATCAATCGAGTTCGAAAAGGCGATCCGATCACCGCCGACGCCTGGAACGAAGTCGTCGACAAAGTCAACGGACAAATCGACGTCTCGCTGCGAAGAGGAAAACGAAGAGCTCGCGGCGTGAAAGGCGAAGAAATATATGTTTGCAGTAGTACGGCGGTTACTCAGGACGGCGGTCTTGAGTTGACTTTTATTAAGATACGAGCTGAAAAGGTCGTTGAAGATGATAACGTTTAAAGACATTATCAAAGCGGGATCAGGAACGTCTGCTTCCTGCGTATGCGACGACGATTCAGCTTCGCTTCGTTTTTATTTGGCGAATTACACGGCACACTACGGAACCGACGCGTCTTGTATGGGAGTTCCGGACGATCTGACGTTAGAACTGAAATCTCGATGGTCGGACGGAACGACTGGGAACCAGACGGTTACGTCGACGTACGGACTCGTTTATCCAGCCGATCCGGTTTTAGCTGTTCCCAATTGGCGAAATACAAGCGGAGACACTCCGTTAGTATTTAACGGCGCTCGTTGGAACACGTCCGATCCATTGCCTTTTAAAAGCGATATTATCGACGACGGTTACATTAAGATCGTTAAGATAACGCCAGCTCTCGAAATACCAACAGACGCGGCGTATATTCTTCAAGATGACGCTCTACGAATTAAAAGCGTCCAATCCGGAGAACCGCCGACAATAGACGATTATGAAATAATTCCAGCAGGAACAAGACTTCCGGTTTCGTTTGTTTTAGACGACGCGCATAATTTTTATTTTCACGACAATCAAAACGGCAGTTTTAGTTTTATAGCGTCTCCGCGAATTACGTCGACCAGAAATTTTGTTATTGCCCCAGGTAATAACATACTATATACAACGCGAACCAATCGAAAAGAAACAACGAGAACAATTAATCAAGTCCAATTTGTTGGTTTTTCACTAAGAACATAAAATCACGCGTTTACTCGACTCATAATTACTTAGAACGCAAACCTCTAAAAATTAGAATTAACACGGAGACTACGGCTTTTTCCTTACGGCTTTATAAATAAACGGACTCGAGATAAGAACGGCGCCCATAGCCGCAAAACCGACGTAGCGATTGGGAAAAATAAAACCGGCGACCAATAACGCGGTAAAGAGCACAAATGGAAAACTGACGATAATCGTGCCCCAATATCGATGATAAATCGCCCAATAAAAACCGAGAATAAAACTGCAAAAAAGCAGAATTAGACAAAATTTATATACCAAAAATTCCATTTTTTTACCTTATAAACCATGTCTACAAAAATATCCGCCGGCGAAGCATACGTAACAGTTTCTGTAAATGATACCGAATTAAAAAAAGGTTTGCAAGACGTCAGCCAACAAATGCGGAACTTATTATTTCGACGGAAACGAAAACAAAGTTTACGTCCAACTTGCATCGGACGGGATCGGGTCGTATTTTATCGACTCCGGCAACGTGAAACATTACGACTATTCAGAATAACGTCGTGGAACAAATCATGCCAGGCGCGACGAACAAAGGCTACGGCTTTATGGACGATTTTATCGTCAGTCTTGAAGCGTTGATCGAAGGACTCGACGCGGCGAGAGACGGCGCGGCGACGCAAACCGACGACAATACGATCACGGTTAAGGCGACTCCCGATCTTACTAACGGAGTTTGGCGATCTGACAAAGAGGTTGTAATAGGTCTTAGATACAACTCCACGACAGGCGAACTGACCGTTATAAAAGGTTATTTGGTAGTCCAGCGGATTCGTAACTACTTAGAACGCAAACCGCTCAAAATTGGGATTAATATGGAGACTCCGACGACAAGAACAATAAAAGTAAAACAAACGTCGTAATATTCTCCTTCGCATAACGCGTAGCAAATACTGACTCCAAGAAGCAGCGTAAAGAAAATTGAAATAGCCATTGTTCCGTACCATTTTTCTTTCCAGGCGGCAATTGAACCGAGAAAGAACGTAAAAAAAAGAAGGAAATTCGGCCAACAACTCAATAAAACTTCTTCATACATAATATATTCCCATGTCTACAAAAATATCCGCCGGCGAGGCTTACGTAACCGTATCCGTAAACGATATCGAATTAAAAAAAGGATTGCAAGACGTTAGCGCGAAAATTTCAGAAGCTGCGACAAAAGTTGCGGCTGCTGAACCGTCTTTGTCTCCAAAAATCGAACTTCAGGGCTGGGAAGGAATAAAGAACTCGCTTAAAGACGTCAGGGACGAATTGGAAAAGACCGCCAAGTCGGGAAAGGATTTGAAAGATAGAATTGTTATTACAACGGGCGATATTTACAACGCTCTCACAGGGATAACGAGAAAATTTACGGCGTCCCTTGGCGGAATCGGCGACCAGTTCGATAAAATGGCGCAACGAACCGGTCTGTCGACGACCGCGCTTTCCGAATACGGACATGCGGCCAGATTATGCGGCGCGGACGTCGGAACGATTGAAGGCGCCGTCCGATCCATGCAGGCAAGAATATCCGACGCCAACGCGGGTATGGCGAAAGCGCAAAAGACGTTCGAACGTCTTGGCGTCGATTTTACCGAATTGTCCGGTTTATCGCCGGAAGAACAATTCGACGCGCTCTCGAAAGCCGTCGCGTCCGTCGTCGATCCGACGGAACGCGCCGCGCTCGCAATGAAAGTTTTCGGTTCGGACGGTCAACGCCTGCTCCCAATGTTTAACTCCGGCGCGAAGGGGCTGGAAGACATGCGCGAGGAAGCGCGTCGGCTCGGCGTGTCGATCGACGAACAATCGGCGAAAATGGGCGCGGAATTCGTCGACGCGACGACGCGCATGAAAGAGGCTTTGACGGGCGCGTCCCTTGCGATCGCGCGTCAGATAACGCCGATCGTTACGTCGGCGTCTAATCGGTTCGCCGAATTTGTCGGCTGGCTTGTCAAAGTCTATCAGTCGGCGCCGCGACTGACAAACGCGTTTATCGCCGCCGTCGGCGGAATCGGAAGCGTTACGCTCGCGCTCTTATCGATGAGAACCGCGTTGTCCGGAATCAGTTCGGGACTTGTCGTCGCGAAGACGGCGCTTGTTTCTTTCCAGGCGGTTTTATCGCGCGTTTTGCCTATGCTGGCGGCGTCGCCGGTTGGCGGTTGGGCGGTTCTCGGCGGTCTAATCGCTTCTGCAGGAGTCGCTCTGTGGGCGTTCATGAAAAACCAGCGTCAATTTGAAGACGAAGCGAAAAACGCGCTCGAATCAGGGGAAAGCGAAAGACAAGACGACAAAACAGCGTTCTCGCGCTTGCGGGAACTTAAAGAGATCGAAAAAACTCAGGGGCTCACAAACGAACAAATCGCGGAAGCGGCAAGACTTGCCGAACAGCTTCGTAATAAATACGGACTTGTCGGAATTTCCGTCGACGCGGTCGGACGAAAGATTCAAATCGCCGCCGACGCTCAAAACGAGCTGACGAAACAAATGAACGCCGCGCATATTAACGAACTCAAAGCGGCGATTGACGAAGCGGAAGCGAACGCCGCCGACAATGGAATCGCCAAGCAAATGGCGCGCGAAGAAGTTAGCGGATGGGAATTAGCAAGCGGAAAGAAAAGAGGAAGTTGGGACAATTCCGTTTTTCATTCGTGGTGGGGAAAAACAAAAGACGACGAACGACTTTGGATTCTCGAAAACGACGAAAACTTCCAAAAGCGCGTCAAAGCGGCCGAAGTTAAAAACGACGCTTACATCAAGACAATGAAAGCGGAACTCGCCGCGCTTGAAGGCGCGAAAAAGTCCGAGCAAAAGAATCCGCTTCTCAATCTCGACTACGACGAAAACGCGCTGAAACAGGGCGAGAACATCGTCGCCGATTTTATCGCGGAAGCGTCGAAAAAAGAGCAAACGGAACTTGACGCGCGAATCGACAAACTTGAACAAAAGCGTAAGGAACTAATCGATCAACTTCGCTCGATCGTCGATCCGAACGGAGACGTTGACTGGTCGAACGCCGACGAGGTCGCAAAGTTTTCCGAAAACAACGCGACGTATCGCGGCGTCATGCAGCTTGAAGTCCAGGTTAATCAGTCTATCGACAAACAGATCGAGGATGAAAAAGCGAAAGCAAAAGCGAAAGCGGAAGAAGAAACCGACAAAAAGATCAAAGACGCGGAACGTTCTCTCGCCGACATAGAAAAACGCTGGGCGAACGAGTCGCGAACCGAACTTGAGAAAAAACTCGATACAATCGACGAAGAGACGGAAAAGTATCGGGAACAATTGCAGGTTCTTTACGATCTGGAAGCGGCGAAAGACAATCCCGATCAGGACAAGCTCTGGAATCTTTGGGGAGCCGACGCCGTCGCGTCCGATCGCGCCGACAAACAACGCGAAAAAACAATCGACGACGCCATGCGCAAAGCCGCCGACAAATTCGCGACGCCCGTCGAGCGATTTCAACGCGCCGCGCTGGAACTCCAAGAGGCGACGTTCGCGCTTCAAGAGGCTCAACAAAGCGGCGACCGCGTTCAGATCGTCGCGGCGCTCAACAAGCTCGGAGAGGCGTCCGATAAATACGATTCGCTCGAACAGGCGATCGATCGCATCGGCAACTCGGTCGGAAAGAGCGTCGGCGGCTCGTTTAGTCTCTGGCAGGCGCAATCGCTGAGTCAGTCGACGAACTGGAACAAACAGCTTTACAACGAAAATCGAACGCAAACGGGATACTTGCGCGAAATCGCGAGAAACGTTGGCCGCGGAGTCGCCGCGTTCGGCTAAACTTTCATTTTATTTTGGCGAATAAATCATGGAAAACTGGGATAGAATCGTCGTCAACTTGTCGAACGTCGTCGCCGATCGCGCCGCCAGGGTCGTCGAGAGCGTTTTGCTCTATACGGCCGTCGACGTTCGACGCGAGGCGATTCGCTCGATCAAGAGCGGCGGCAGGAACCGCAAGTCGAAGAACTGGTCGACGTCCCGACCCGGCGAACCGCCGAAAAGCCACCTGGGAACGCTCAAAAACGCGATTCGATACGAACGCGCCAACGGAACGACCTATTTGATCGGGCCGGAGCGCGTCGGCTCGTCGTCCGCGTTGAAGACGCTCGAATACGGCGGGACCGGTCAAATCAAGTCGACGTTTTTTTCCGACTACTACGTCAACGCGCGCAGACCGTCGACGCGCGCGCGGCTTCGCAAGTCGCCGCCGCCGGTTCGACCTCGCGCGAAGAAGCCGTATCGCGTCCGCTCGCGCGCGAAGCCCGACGGCGTCCTCGTTCGCGACTATCTTTATTTCACCAGCGAGGGAGCATGGGAGCGAGCGTCCGCTTCCTCGCGTTTTCAAGCTTGGGCGCGCATGACTTATACGACGGACGTTCAACGAATTCCCGTCGCGCCTCGTCCGTATATGCGGCCCGCGCTTGCGAAGCAGACGACCGCCGAAAAGAACGCCGGACTCATGACGCGCGCGATCAATTCGGCAAAACGGAAATAACATAGAAAGGAACCGGAAAATGTCATTAAAACGAGGTTTTGAAGCGTCGATGGCGATTAAAGGATCGACCGATTCGACCGCGATGACGGTCGTTACTCGCGGCGACGTCACCTATTCGGAGTCGCGAACGGAAATCGAGGTGAAAAACGCCGCGTCCGACGAAGTTCGCTACATTCCCGGCATGAAAGCGACGGAATACGCCGTCCAGATTCAGGCGGGGACCGATCCCGAAGATACGAACGGCGCGGACGCTTACGCCAAACTCAAAGGCTTCTACGAAAACGGCGAAGTCTTCCAGAACACGTTTACCAGCCCCGGCGGGTTTAGTCGAACGAAAGACATGGTCGTCACCAAATGGACCGATCAGGATCCCGTCGACGGGCTCAACGTCGCCGACGTAACGCTTCGCGTCGCGGCGGGATCGACCGGAGACTCCTTCTTCGGCTCCGGCTCCGGGAGCGGCTCTGGAAGCGGAACCTGATGAAAAAGAAGAACGAAAGCCAAATCCGCCGCGTCGCCGCCATGCTTGCGGTCGACCGCGACGCGGATCGCGTCGTCGAGTTTTGCCGCGATCAATTCGGCGCGACGCAGTCGGGCGCGAAGGCTCTTATTAAAGACGCTCGCGCCCTGCTCGCGCTTGCGGCGGACGTGGACGTTCGCGAAGAGCTCGGCAAGCGCAAGGAACAGCTCGAAGACCTTCTCGAACGCGCCCGCGAAATGGGCGATCTTCGCGTCGAACTCTCGACGATTCAGGAGTTGTCGAAACTCTGCGACCTCTACGGAACGACGAGCGTTTCGAGCGCGGCGGCGGACGTCGAAAGCGCGACCGTCGCGCTCGCTCGCGCTCATCTCGAAGGCCTCGAAATTACGCCGAAAGGACTCCCCATTGAAGAACTCGCGCGGCAAATCGCGTCTATCGTTATGAATGGCCAAAAACAGCAATTACGAACAAATCAAAGCCCGCGCGCGGGAAGTTAGCGCGTTAAAATCGCTTGTCGGTCGCGAAATCTCTCCTATGCCGACGGTCGCTTCTCCGCCGCGACGCGTCGACGCGTCCTATTCTCTCAAAACGTTCTGCAAAACGTATCTGGCGCCGAAATTCAAAAAACCGTTTGGAAAAAACCATCTGCGCTTAATCGAGGAATTCGAGCGAGTCTTGACGTTCGGGGGCAAGCAGGCGGTCGCCATGCCGCGCGGAACCGGCAAGACGACGATCGCGGTCGCCGCCGCCGTCTGGGCGCTCCTTACCGGTCGACGCCGGTTCGTCGTGATCGTCGCCGCCAACACCAAAGAAGCGCGCAAACTCTTAAAAGCGATCTCGACGATTCTCATGTCGACGCGTTCTCTAATCGCCGACTTCCCGGAAGTTTGCTATCCGCTCCAAAAACTTCGCGGGAGCGCGTTGCTCGCCCGAGGCCAGCTCTTCTACAGTCGGCCGACCAACGTTCAGATCTCGGCGGACTCGCTGCGTCTTCCGACGATCCCCGGCTCCCCGGCAAGCGGCGCGACGGTCGCCGCCTACGGAGTCAACGCCGCCGTGCGCGGTCTTTCGGCTGAAAACCCGGACGGAAGCACCGACCGCCCCGACTTGCTCTTTCTCGACGACTTGCAAACGGACGCGGTCGCGATCAATCCCAATCGCGTCGCGGCGCTCGAAGAGACGGTCGCCTCGACGCTCGAAGGACTTGCGGAAAACGGCTCCGACCTGGCGATGGTTATGACGTGCACCGTCAAGGCTCCCGACGACTTTTCGGATCGCGCGCTCAATCGCGAAATCTACCCGCGCTGGAACGGACTGAGATTCCAGTCGCTCGAAAGCATGCCGAAAAACATGAATTTATGGCGCGAATACCGTTCGATCTGGTTTGAAGACGAGCGCGAGGCGACGCGCTTCTACAAACGCAACCGGCGCGCGATGTCCGAGGGCGCGGTCGTGTCGTGGCCGGACGCGTACGTCGGGCGCCGTCTGACCGACTCGCTCGAATACTACATGGTCAAGTGGTGCGAGAACGAACGCGCGTTCTGGTCCGAACAGCAAAACGCGCCGCTCGAAGCCGCGTCCGGTTCGACTAAACTTTCCGCCAAAGAACTCATGACCAGACTTAACGGCTACGAACGCGGCGTCGTTCCGGACGACTGCGTCAAACTTACGGCGGCGGTCGACGTCCACTCGGATATTCTGTACTGGGTCGTCGTCGCCTGGAACCAGAAATTCACGGCGAGGATCGTCGACTTCGGGACGTTCCCCGAGCAGAAAAGAAGCTATTTTCAAAAGAACGACGGCGGACTGGAAACGCTCAAAAGACTCTTTCCGGAAAACACGGCGGACGGTCGGCTCCAGCGCGGCCTGGAATTCCTGTTCGACGACTTGAAAAGTCGGAATTTTATTTTGGCTGAACAAGCGACCAACGGGAGCGGATATTTGGACCCGCGCGGAAGCGCGAACCGCCCGTCCGGCGTCGGACTCGATCGCGTTCTCGTCGACTTCGGCTGGAAGCCGGAGGTCGTCGTCAACGCGATCCGCGCGATCGATCCGCGATTAGTTATCCCGACCAAAGGCGTCGCCGTGCTTGCCAAACGCTCGCCGATGAGACAGTGGCCGCGCAAGCCCGGTCGAATCTTCGGCTGGCATATGCTGGACGAAAAGAGCGCGTCGGGCTTGCGAACGTTCCTGGTCGACGTCAACTACTGGAAGACGAAAATTCACGAGTCGTTCGCGCTTATGCCGGGCGAGTCGGGGAGCGCGTCGTTCTTCGGGACGGAAAAGAGCGAGGTTCGCATGATCTCCGAGCATATCGCCGCCGAAACGGCCAGGCTCGTCGAGTACGCGACGAACAAAGTCGTCGAATGGTCCCCGAACGTCAATCGGCCGGACAATCACTTTTTCGACTGTCTCGTCTACAACTACGCCGCCGCGAGCTCGCTCGGTCTGTTGACCTCCGACGACCCGCGGTTCGGCGCGCGTTAAATTATCCGCTTTTTTTGGCGATTTGTTTACGCCGTCGTTCCCGTTTTCAGTTCGGCGCGTTTTGTGAAAATTGGGTCGAACGGAAGCGCGGCGCTTCCGACGGAACGGCGGTTTTTAAACGCCGGGCGCCAAGTCGACGGGGGCGCTCCGCTCCCGTTGGTCGCGGGATTCGACGTCTGTTTCAACGCCGGGCGCCAAGTCGACGGTTGCGCCCCGCGACGTTGTCGCGGTACTGACAAGGCGGTTGTACGAAACTGTACGAAAATATACTGCGTAAAAATCGAGAAACTGCGGAAGAATCGTTGCGGTTGTACGAAACTGTACGAAAAACGACGTTCGGCGCGGCGATCAATTTGGAGAAATATGAATGAAAACTTTTCAAACGGTCGACGGCCAAGAGTGGCAAATCGATCTCAATATCGAAACGGCGCGGAATCTTCGCGCCCAAATGCGCGGCGTTCCGACGTTGAAAGAAGTCGACTTTCTCGACTACGCCGCGCTCTTAACGAGTCTTAACGACGTGTTCTTCGCCGCCGACCTTCTTTTTCTGACCTGTCAAAAGCAGGCGGAGGAGCGCGGAATCGACGCGTCGGCGTTCGGCGGTCTTCTCAAAGGGAGCGTTCTCTTCGACGGGATCGCGGCGTTCACGGCGGAGTACCTTGATTTTTTCCCCAATCCGACGATCGCGGAGAAGATGCGAGCGTTCGTCGAAAAAATGAAAGCGGCGCAAGAGACGATCATGGACGCGATCGAGTCGGCGGCGGAAAAGACGATCGGCGGAGTTCTCGACGACTTGGCGACGAAGTCTGGGGCGCGATTCTCGACTGCGTCGCCGTCGCCGGAGGGAATTACGAAGGCGTCAAACGCCTGACGTTCGCCGAACTCAAGCGGATCGCGGAGACGCGCCGACTCGAAGACTGGGACCGAACGGCGTTCGTCGCCTTCCATGCGATCAACGCGAACCCGTACTTAAAACGAACGATCGACGTCCGCAATCCGTATCGAGGAGAGAAGCCGCGTTATATCAAAGTCCGCCTCGAAGACGTGGAAGGCTTACGGTAACGTCGGAAGCGAATCTGTAGCGGCAAGAAAAAAAAGCCGCAAAATCTCAAAAAAAGCCTCTGCAAAAGGAAAGGCGACCAGGCACGAAACGACTGTCCAGGTCAAATCGTTCCGGTCGTCCTTTTTTCTAAACGCGCCGACCATGAACAAAGCCGCAAAAAACGCGAGCGGGCAAAACGCGTTTTCTTTATGTTCGGCTTCGACGCAGACAAAAGACCACAACGCCCAAACGATCATAGGATTTCCGATTAAGTTAATCCAGTGTCGCGGACCGTCATGCAAATCCTTTCGAAATGTTTCTCTTGCAGAACAGTACCAAAGCCAAAAGACGACGGCGGCGATAACGAGCGCCCCGATTGCGTCTCCGTTTCTTGGACTGTTCAACATCTGATACAAAAGAACCAAAAACCGAATCATTTTATTCTCCGTTTTTCAAAAAGGCGCGTCGCTTTTGACTCGCCTTTTCTTAATTATGATTTCCGCTCCAAGAAAAACAAACAAAACTCCCAAAATCGACGGAATCGGGCGCAGTCATAAAAACACGGGGAAGTAGTACCTACGCCCCCTGGGCCGTCTTGAATCTCAAGACTTCAGTTATTAAGCATTAGTTAATAATTGAAATCAGGCGTCGTTGCCGACGTTGTCGTCTTACTGAGACTCGTCTCCCAGGAGAAGGTTGAAAAAGATTTTGTTTCTAACTTTTGCTCTCGCTAGCAACGTGTCATAAGTATGAACTTCAAAGAAGTTTGTTCCAGGCTCCTTCCCTTCGACTTTAACGTCATGAATAGCGTGCATAAACCCAAACTGTTTAGACTCTTTAAGATCAGGGTCTACGCGAAAAAGGTCGCGCGGTATGATTTTATCTCCGATTAGGTAGGTATAAAAACGTGTTATCTCGCAATCGGACGAACAAAATTCACGAATAAGCGAGGCGTAAACCTGAAGCTGGTCGACATATTGTGAAAGGTCGACTCCCGGCCTCTTGAATTCAATAAGAACGCACTTGCCTTCAGAAGGGAAAATAAGAATGTCGGGGCGGAGGCTTGTCCTATCCTTCCCGCCTGAAGACAAATATTTCTGGTCTTCCGCGCTGCATTGAGAAACGTCCTTTAGCAATTTTTTCCCATTGAACTCGATTTCTTTCAAAGGTTTTTCAGACGTGCCCGAATAATAAAGATATTCTTCTTCAAGGAGCCACAAATCAGAATAAAAAGGCGCTATGGTCCCTTGCGCGAAAAAAATATTATGCAATCGAGCTTCGTCTTTTGAACGTTTTTCTCCATTCTGAATTGTTAAACTGCGTTGCAACGCTTTTTCGAAAACGTCCAGAACGATCTTGCGTCTGGCGACGTAATGCGACAAAGCAAGCCGATTCCGCTCAGGCGTTGAACGCAAGACTCTTTTAGCTCTCTTAATTAAGTCGGCTCGATATGTGTCGTTTGTCGGATCAAGGTCTTCGACGCGACGAACTGCGGCGTCGAATTTTTCGTCCATACTCGCGATCTTTTCCGCCTCGCATCGGTACATTAGTCGAAGTATTTTTTCCGGAGAATCTCCCAAGGCTATTTTATCGGAAACGTCGCGCGCGACCGACGATGAAAAACCGTATGCTTTGCCAATGCGTTCGATTTCAACGTCTCGCTCTCGTCTCCTCCGGTTAATTTCTGGGAAAAGCCGCGAACAGGTCTCAACGACTGCTTTGCGAATATCGTCTAAAGTAATAAACGCGTCGGAATAATTCTCGGAAACAGGATTATCTTCCGTATTTTCGGTTATCTTCTCGGCATTCCTTTTTAAAATGGAGTCGGTCGGAATAAGGAGACGATCGCGAGTTTCCGACACGCGCTCGTCGATATATTCGCCGCTTATCGTTACGATTAAACGCTTGTCGTTTAACGTGTCATGGGAAGGTAACAAAGATAATTTCGCGTTTTCGATTTTCTCTCCGCGACTTGTGAAAAAATCTTCGTTTTTGTCCTGTCGTTCTTTCGGAACGCAAAAAACAGAAACGGTAAAAACTTCTTTTCCTTTGTCTTCGCGTTCGACGAATTTCACGCCTTTCGAGGTCTTTTCCACGCTTTTATATCCGACATGCACGTTTTCGACCGTCGGCTTTAAAAAATCGGAACTGTCGATAAAACTCTCGTCGATTTTTTCGTCTCCTCTAAAACACGCCAATTCTATCCTTAAATCAAAATTTAAAAAGGAAAACCGTAAAAGATAGCTTGAAAGAATCGCTTCGCGCAACTCTTTGATAACGACGTTCTCGTAGAATTGAGTGTCTTTATGGGATGGGTTATAGAAAACGACCGTCGTCCCGATATCAGCTTTTTCCTTCAAAAGCGTCGGTTCCTCAAAGGCAAGTATCGCGTCTTCGTCTAAAAAGGCGTCCTTTGCGGACAAAACGCATTTTCGAGAGAAAAGATTATCGTCTTTTTTATAAACGCTAGAAATTTCGGTAGTCGTAAAAAATTTGATGAACTGAACGCGCCCGGATCCCTTGTTTAATTGTCCCTTGCTACCATCAAACAAACGCGTTAAACGTCGAAAACCCTTGTCGTTAATACCAACCCCGTTGTCTGAAACGACAATATGACTGAAATAACCGTTTTCACCTGGAATAACGCCCTTGTGAAAATGAAATTCAACGGTAATTTTCGGCGTCTCGCCGTCAAAATCTCCTCGGTCGCATATTGCGTCGATCGAGTTTGTTATCGCCTCAAAAATAGGACGCGCGGGATCCTGAGCTTTTCTCATCTTGCTAAGAACGCCGCGAATATACACGCCTCGACAAGCCAAAAATTCCATTGCTTGATTTCTTTCCTTTTCGTCGTGAGACTCATTAAGAGGAAAACTTTTGTTCTGTTCTATCTCCGCTGATTATAGGTAAAAAAAACACAAAGTCGAGTCTTGTAATTATTTTCTGCCAACGGCGTTTTGGGAACTCAGTACTGGATCATATCCCCTCCTATGGTTCCGTTGTTCGTCCGCGTTTTCGTTTCGCCCTGTTCCGCTTTGGCGTATTCGCGCAGCGCGTTCAATATTCGCTCCTGCTGGTCGCCGTCGAGCTTTGCGAACACCCCCGCGATAAACTCTTCCTGCGCATTCTCTTTTGAGTCGTCGCGCGCGAACATTTCGCCGTCGCCCGTCTCAAGCCATTCCCGCCGAACGTTGTACTCCTTGCAAAGCTGGTAGATTCGCGTTTTGGGAATCGGATTTCGTCCACTTTCCCAGTCTCCAACCACACTAACGTTAACTCCAAGCCGTTCCGCGACTTCGCGCTGTTTCAAACCGAGTTTCTTTCGCAATTCCTTCAATCGATCTTTCATCTTATGTGTTCTCCGATAAAAAAATTTTTTTTGACGGCTCGACCGTCGTTTCGCTCGCTATTTTATCGGCTTTCCGATAAAACGCAAGACATCACCTAAAACTTTTTCACGGAAAATCGTAAAAAGCTGCTTGAGAAATATCGGACTTCCGATAAAATCTACATCGTCAGCCGCGAGGGACGCGATTCACGTCTCGTACAGTTTCACATTGGCGACCGCGTTGGTCGCCCGTTCCTCCGGCTGACTTATCGAACATGGATTCGCGCTTCGTCGTTCCTCTCTTTCCGCGAAGCGCGGATCCGCCGGGTCGCGGCGCCTGCCAGCGCGCGCGACCGCCCGACGCCGTAGCTCAGCGGGAGAGCGCGGGGAATCCCAGCCCCGGCCGTCGCGGGTTCGAGTCCCGCCGGCGTCGTCGCAACCCCGATACGGAGATTTTACCAGATGACAATCAAACCCGTCGACCCCAAACTCGTTCTTTCGGTCTTCGATCAGGAATTCGGCCCGGACAAAGAACGCGCCGCCAAAAAAGTCAGGCGGCTCGTCGAGCGCCGACTGGCGCAAGATCGCGGAACCGGATTCGGAACGCTCGTTCACACGCTCGGCGTCTACGCCGTCGCCATTAAATCGAACGACGACCTGATGATCTACGCCGCGACCGGCGCGTCTCAGTCGGTCGAGAACCAGCTGGCCTGCGTCAACGGCTACGTTCCGCTGATCGGCGACGAAGAATGGATTCTCGGGCGCCTGCTCGAATACGTCGCGTTCCCCGAGGAGGAAGAAGAATGACGAACGAAGAATATAAAACCGTCTTCTGGAGCCGAGATTTGCCGACCAAATTCGAGACCTGGCAAAAGATCGCCAAAGGGCTCGTCGACGCGCTCAAAGCGAAGAACGTCGACTTGTTCTACGTTAACCAGGCGGAGCATTTCAGGTCGACGCTTACGCTCTTGCCGGCTGCGTCCGCGTTGAGCGTTTACGCCGAAGTCGTTCTCAAAGAGGTCGCCCAGATCGACGGCTGGAGCAAAGCGGAGGCGACGCCGGACGACGTCAAAGAGATCTGCCGCCAATTTAACGCGACGGTCAAGGCTTACGCGCCGTCGACGGTTCTCAATAATCTTCGCGACAGAATCAGGTATCTCAAAGAGGACGTCAGCCGTATCGAGGACCAATACGATTCTCTTGAAAACGAGATCGACGACGTTAAAGACGAGCTGAACGAGACCGGAGAAAAGCTGGAAAAGTTCGCGAATAAGGAGGAAACCGATGAATGAATCCCACGATTACGCTGATCTCTGCGAATTGATTCGCAAACGCGTGGCGATTTTGGAACAGGTCGGCGACCGCGAGCTTGCCGACGGCGGTCTCGCGTTGCTCGACGCGCTGGAAGATCTGGAAGGCGCGCCGGAAGAGTTTGAACGCGCGATCCAGACGACGACGCTCGCGCTCGCGTTTAAAAAGAACGCGGAAGAAGACGATTCGTTGCGTCCGGCGCAACGCGTCTCGGGACAGGTCTTTTCCTGTCGCGGCGTCTTGGCGTTGCTCGACGCGCTGACCGTCGGCCTTGTCAAAGTTCACGTCGGAACAGTGATCGTTCTCTCGCCGGAACTAATCGCCTTTGTCGCCGAGCTGCTGATCCCGTTCAAACGCCGCCCGACCGATTGACGGACGCGCGGCGCAAAACCAGTCGACTAAAGAGCCTTTTAATCAACCGTAAAAAAGGAAGAAGTCATGAAAGAACTGATAGAACTGTTTAGAAAACTCTCCCCGGAAGCGAAAAGCGCGATCGTGCTGGCGATGACCATCGTCGCCGCGACCGTCGACAACAAAGGAAAGTAAGTCGGGAGTCCCGCAAATGAATTACAACCAATACAATTTGACGTTCGACGAAATCTACGACTGGTTTTACGAACGGGTCGACTCGGGCGAAACCGTGCTTGCGGACTTCTTTACGACGCTCTTTCGCTTTAAGGAACAGCCCGAATACCGCCGCGCGCTCCGGGACGCCGTCAACGACTTCTGGGAAACGAGCGACGGGATCGCCTCTTACCTGGTCAACGCGCCGATTCGCAAACCCGACAAAGTTCTCGAAATTCTCGTCGAGGGCAAGCGGGAGAAATGGTCGGACGTCTGCGCGGCGTTTGGCGTCTCGACCTGCTGCGACGCGGCGAACGATTTAAGAAACGCGCTGGAAACGATCTTCAAACGCGGAGTCCGAACGCGCTCGACGGGAAAGAAGGCCGCGAAATGCTGATTCCGTCTCGTTTGCGACGATTGGAGGAAAAATGAAGCTCTACAACGTAGCGAAATCGGAGCTTGCCGAGTTCTACAAACGCGAGCCGGGCAAAGAGTCGACCGCCCGCGAGATTTCGAAGGCTCTTTACAAAGCGTTGACGACCTGGGGCGCGCAGGCGGAATACGCGGTCGAGTTTGTCAACGACTGGCTGACGGCTTACAACGCCGTGATCGTCGCCGACGACCGACGCGAACGGTCCGTCTTTCGCGGCTCTTGCGAAAACGCGCGGCGATATCTCGCCGACCTGCTTCGCGGGTTCGGATACGAAATCGACGGAGTCCGGGACCTGGCGCTTCAACGCGTTTTGGAATTGACCTGGAGAGTCTTCGCTCGCCGCGAACGCGAAAAGGAGTCGAACGATGACTGACGACGAATCTTATCTCGCCTGGAAGGCGGAGCGTCTCGCCCCTTGCGAACGCGCGCGAGCGGACGCGCAAGCGGCGTCGGAAGCGGCGAAGGAGCGAACGAACGCCGCCTACCGCGAGTACGATCGCGCCCCGGACTCGCGCAAGCGCGACGAGTGGCTCGCCTGTCTGGAAATGGAAACCGCCGCTTATAAGAAACTCGACCGCGCGATCGTTCGACTGGCGAACGCCGAAAAGCGCGCGACGCTCGGCGAATATTTTAAAGAGAAACAACGTCCTTGACGCCGGTTGGTCGCGGCGAACAGGCCCGACCCGGCGCGCGGAGAGAAAAATGTACGCTTATCTGCTCTTTATGAACGTCGTGAAGAAACTCGACGCGGCGATGATCTTCGTCTTTCTCTACGAGTCCCTCGGCGACTTGCCGGGGACCGTCGAGGGGACGTCTTTTGAGAAGACGGCGGTCGCGCTCAACGCCGCGGGTCTGACGACCGGCCGAGGCGGCGCGTTCACGGCGGCGATCGTTCGGTCGAACTTGAAATATCTGGAAGAACTCGGCCTGATCGAACGGTTCGGCGTCGGATCGAGCGTCTTCGACCTGCGCTTGAAAGAGTCGTTCGCGCGGTTGGAGCCGCGTCCGGCGCCGACCGTCGACGTCTACGGCGGAAAGACGCTTTTCGACGGCGTTGAAAACGATTATGAAAATGAAAATGAAAATCGTTCTGAACGGCGCGGCGCTAAAGAGGAATATATTAATACTAAAACAAATAAACAAACAAACGAGCCCAAAAGTTTTGTTTCAAAGAACGGCGACGAACAACTGGATCCGCAGGCAACGTCGGCGCCGGTTGCGACCGTCAACGAAGTCGTTTCTCGCTTCGACTTCTCCCAAGACGTTCCTCGAAGGTTCCGGGCCGTGATACTCAAAGACCTCTACGACGTCGGTCTTCGCGCCGACCTTGTCGATCGCGCGATGGTCGCCGTCTGGAAGCGTTACGCGACGATCGACGATCTCAAAGCGGCGTTGCGCGTCGCCAAAGACGAAGTTCGCGTTCGCGAGACGACCAACGGCTTTAAAGGCAGACGGTTCATCTGGGAGACCTTCGCCCCAATTGTCAAAAGCTGGTACGACTCGGCTGGGATCGTCTGGACCCCGACGAGTCCGAGACTTGAACGGCGACCCGTCTATTCGGCGCCGCAAATCCCAGGATAACAACCCCCTCGGAGTCCAAAACATGAAAGAAGAAATTGATCTCAGGCCGTTCGGCGCGTTCCAATACACGCCGCCGACTCCCAAACCCATCGCAATTTTTCGCTCGCCGGACGGCGTGTATTTCGAGATTCGCGTCTTTTTCGAACGCGTCGGCGCGTCCAGGCGCGGCGTGAGCGAATGGGTCGACCGGTTCCGCAAGGCTTTTCCCGACGACGACAAGACGTTTGTTCAGGCGGGAATCAACGGGACCTGGTATTGCAATCTCGAGAGAATCGACCGCGTCCTGTTAAGTCAGCCGCGGTCCGGCCGCGCGGCGCGCTTCGCGCTCGAACGACTCGCCGACGAATGGAAGACGTCCGCGAGTCGCGCCAAATACCTCAAGACAAACGCGCCGCTCATCGCGTTGACCGACGGCGACTTGGCGCCGCAGGCGGCAAGCCGAGGCTGTGAAGCCCCGGATGGCGACGTCAGATCTACCGCGCCGACTCTGGAACGCCCGACCGGGGCTGAGCCGTCAACGAGCGGCGGTTCCAAAAGGTCCAGGCTTAACGCGGAATACGCGCTTCCCGACGCGTCCGACGTAAACATCACTATTTGAAAGGAACAATCGATGACCGTATCCAAAAAATTCGCGTTGACAGTCGCCGCGATCGCGGCGTGTCTCTTTATTGAAATCCAGCCCGCCGACGCCTTCGGCGGACGTCTGTTCAACCGCTGCCGTTGCCGCCGCGCAAGCCGGGCTTTTTTGGACGCCGGGCGCGCTCCGCTCCCGTCGGTCGCGGAAAATAAATTGGGGCCGCAGACGGCAGGCGGCTTTGTCCGCCGCGCGACGCAGGCCGCGCCGACTTCGCAGCCTGGACATAATTGCGACGGTTGTTGTCTTGTCAATCCCGTCGAGCCTGGCGTCGACGAAGAATTCGCGCCCGGCCTGGACGCTCCGACCGACGAGCCGAAAGCGAACGACGACCTCAGCGCGATCGAGCGCGAACTTGTCGCGGAGGCGATTCGCGTTCGCGGACGCGTCCTGGCGATCGATCGACTCTGTTGTCAACGCAGTCGTTACAACTCCGACGCGCAGGCGTCCTATTGTCGGCTCGGACATTACACCGGCGACGCGAACGAAATCGCCGGCGTTGGGTACGGATCGGCGAGAGCGGCGATCCAGGGCTGGTTGAACTCCCCCGCGCACCGCGCGATTCTGCTTCGCGCCAACTATTCGAAAGTGGGCGCCGCGGTTCGCCAAGGCCGCGACGGACGTCTCTACTGGACGATGAATTTCAGCTACTAACAACAATTCGACGCCGCAATCGCGACCAACGGGAGCGAGAGGCCCCCGTCGTAAGAGCGCCCGGCGGTTCGAAGCCGGACGGGCGGTTCGCGCTTCCGCGCGAAACTGAGACGTCCGTTCCCGTTGGTCGCTACGGTTTCAAAACCGCCTTGTCGGTTCCGCGTCAACGAGCGCGGGGGCGAGGTCGAAACGAAGCCGCCGGCGTCTAAAGGAGTCCAAAAATGTCGTTTATGTCTTTTAAAAATCGCGATATGGTTCGTCGTCCCGAATTACGGCGA
>CAMZEO010000018.1 GCA_947305735.1 uncultured Planctomycetales bacterium
GATTCGTCCTATTCCGCGACGAACGCAACGCGCTCCTGAAAGAACTTGAAGACAACGGTTCCGACCCTGAAAAAGAAACGCGCGTTAAGGAACTTGCCGACGAAATGATTCAACTCGCCCAAAACGAAATCGAACTCGCCAGACGCTTGCGCAAAGCGTGTCTGGAAGATTCCTGCGTCGGATTTGAATCGACGAATCAATACTGGTTCGTTCCCAACGACCTCGTCGAAAAAATAATTTCCTGTCAGGATATTATCGAAAACCTGCAAGCGAACTAAACGACGGAAATCATTCGGGAAAAGGAGCGGCGAGCGTCCTCAAAACGCTCGCCGTCTCTATTGGAAAAGCGGAAGGCGGGAAGCGATCGCCCCCGTTGGCGTCGAAGATTAGCGCGTCGTTAAACGCTAATCGGAACCGCGAGCGAAAAAGCGACGTCGCTCGGACGCCGCGAACGAACCAGGCGGCGCCAAAACGCGTATTCTCGACGGCCTTCCGGAGAACGCGAGGCCCGGAATCGGCCGACGGATGACGTCGCGAACCGCGCCGCGCCCGGATTGCGGCGAGTCGTCTACTCGTCCGCGATCATTTGCAAGTCGCGATCGTACCAACAACCGGCAAGCCGACCTTGGACCACGCGCAAAACGGCTTCGTTAATAACCCCGAGAGGAACCTGAAACCATTCGCGAACCGCGTGAAGATTCCCGTTCAAATCGTAAACGTCGATATTAACGCGCGCGGAGTTAAAAAAATCATGCAACGTCTTTTCAAACTTTTGAGCGTCCGCGTTATAGACTTTATGTCGCGCGACAATTCTGACGCCTCCCATAAGATACGTCGGCTCGAACATAGCGTTTTTAACGCGTTCTTCGACGGTAGTCGTGCAAAAACCAATCTTATGGAGATTGCGAATCTCTCTGACCTGCTCCAACTTTGACGTCGACCTCAAAACGTAGACAAACCCGGTCGGTCTGTCTTGTCCCTCCGTCGGACGAAAGTCTTTTAACGCGTCGTTAATATTGGGTGAAACAATCTTTCCTCCGTTATAAAGATTCTTCGCCAGGGAAGAATTCAAAACGTCCGTCTCCTGACCGGAATCAAGAATACATCGAAGACGCGCCTGTTTCCGCCCGTTGCGCATCGTCGGTTCTTCCATATCGGCGATATAAACAAGAACGCCGCGATCGATGAAAAACGTCCCCGGTTTAATCGACTCGACTTTTTTAAAAGGAGAGAGAGACCTGTCGCCGCGCTTAATATCGCGTTGACAATCCTTCAACAGCTCTTCAAATTGGTCGAAATCCGCGCACGGTTTGGCGCGCGCCACGTAATCGGGCGGCGTAAAATTTCTCAAATCGGGAACATGCGTTAAATTGAAAATGCTATCTTCCTCGTCTTCGTTTTTTGATAAAATTTCAAGTTCGTCGTCGAGATCCTCTTCCTGTTCGTCGGTAGGCGCGTTGTAATCGATAAGGGAGTATTTGTCATGTTCTCGCAACAATTCTCGTTTCAGAATGTTGCGCTCAATATGATGAAGTCGGTTTCCCAACATTAATTCCAACGTGTCTCGCGAATCTTTGTCGGGCTTGCGCCCCTTCTCTTCATAAAATCTGACGATTTCCAAAAACGCGTCGATCAACCGTTGTTCGTTCGTCGTTTTCGGTTTCTTCGGCTTATCGTCGAGCAAACCGAGTTCGTCGAGCGCGAGAAGTTCGTCCCAATTAACGCCGTTATCGTTCATTTTTCTGACGCTCCATTTGTCTGCGGTATTCTCTCAACGTATGAAGAGCCGCCGCGAGTTCCCGTTCGTGAAAATTTTCCGCCGTTGCTCTCGGCTCGCGGTTCGTCCGCTTGCAGAACTCCTGAACCTCCTTAAACAAAGAATAAGCGCGTTCGACCGTCATCGGAACGCGTTTAAACGCGACGTACTCGCGAATCTGCCCAAAAACGCGCTTGTCGAGCGTTTTCGAAAGGATTTCATACGCGCGTTGAAAAGGATTGACGGAACTGATCAAGTCGAAACTCAACTCGTTGATATTGATAAATTTTCCGGCGCAATTGACAAACCGTCGATCAGGCTTCGACTCGTCGTTTCCCCGGACGTCTTCTCGTTCTTCGGTTCCTTCCGAAACGATGGCGCCCTCGACAATCGGGTTGTTCTTAAAAAAGGCGTTCGCAATAATGTGATTGCCGACGATTTCGACCTCTTCGGAATCCAAATCGGGATACGTTTCGGAAATGATTTTCGGAATCAGGATTTCTTTAAGAACTTGCGCGCCTTCCTCGCCGGAAACCGCCGCTTTTATACAATCGGAGTTTTGAAGAATCTTAGCCGTCAGATCTTTCAAGTCGTTTTCGACGATCTGTTTCGTCCGTTCGGTCGACGGGTTTTTAAACCCTTTGATTTTAATCGTTCCCGGCTCGTCCTTTTCGTCGTCGATCGGAACCTTCGCATTGAATTTGTACGACGGCGCCAACACCTGTTCCATAAGCAGAGAACACGAAATCGCTTTAAGCATATCGTTGACGGCGACCGCGACCTCCTCGTCTTCGGCGTCCGGTTGCGCGACAAGGTTGGTAAATTGCGCGTGATCCTTGTTAAAGCTGTCTCTCGTGCAACGCCCGATAATTTGAACGACTTCAGTGAGCGAACCGCGATACCCGACGGTCAAGGCGACCTCGCAAAACGGCCAGTCGAACCCTTCTTTCGCCATGCCCAGCGCGACGATGACGTCGACGTCGTCGATCGATTTCATTCGCCGTAGATATCCGATTGTTTTCTCTCTGTGTTTCGGTTCGTCGTCGACAAGATTCGCGACCTTAATAATTTTGCCGTCGGCGCGTCGAACTTTGGTAATCCCCGTCTCTTTATCTTCGCCGAGCGAGTCGCCGATCGCGTCGAGAATCGCGTAAAACTCGTTGTACTTGTCCCCCGTCGACTCGCGCGAATTGACGCTTGGAATGTGAATCAGCGTTTTCTTATCGGTATCGAGGATTTCCCCGATCGCGCTCGTATATTTCCCCTGATAGAAGTGAAAACCGATTCCCAAACTCTTTAAATAACGGTAACCGTTGAGTTGGTCGTAGTAATCGTAAGTTACCTTTTCAAATTTCGCCTCGTCTTCCGGCAACAGCACGGCAATCCCGTCCCCGCGAAAATAGGAGCCGGTCATCGCGACGACATGCGCGGTCGAATTTTCAAGGATCGAATGAACGAAGTCGCCGAGCTTATTGTCCCCCGCGTCGGCGGAGACGTGGTGAAATTCGTCGATCGCAAGAAGCGTCTTGTCAAAATCGCCTTCGTCAAGTTGTTCAAAAGCAAAGCGAAGCGTCGCATGAGAACAGAGCAGGATCCTTTGCGTCGGATCTTTCATGAACGCGACAAACGCCTTGATTTTACCTTCAGCTCCCCCGTCGTCGGCGATAAGATCGACGTCGGCGCTCCAGTCGGCGAAAAAACCGCTCCGCGTCAAATTCGTCGGTTTAAACGACGCGCCGATTGAGCGTTCCGGAACCGAAACGACGACTTTTTGAACGTCGCCCCGCCGTAATTTGTGAAGCGCGATAAACATTAACGCGCGGCTCTTGCCCGACGCGGGGGGCGCCTTCAAAAGCAGATATTGAGCGTCGCGTTTGGCGTAGGCGCGCGCCTGCATTTCGCGCATTCCAAGTTCGTTCGTTTTGGAACTTTCCCCAGTCTGCGAATAACGGACTTCGACAAAATTTTCCATGTTCTTCTCAAACGTTTTTAACAGAGGCGGCAAAGATTATCGCGCTCGAACGGCCTGCTGATAAAGCGTCAACAACGTCTCCAGACGCTCTTCGTCGCTTGCAAACGGCTTGGCCCGATAGCATTGGTCAATGACGCGGTCAAGTTCCCGATGGGCCATGCGAAGATCGCCCGGCATTTTATCTTTGGAAGGATCGTTAACGTCCGAATCGTAAAGTTCCGCCATCGTCTTACCGACATGACGCTCGCGACATGCCAAAACCTTGTCGACGCAATTCTCGATTTGATTGCGACGGTCTTGATTAATTTCTGGAAAAGGAAACGTGTTGTAGCAGAGTTCCGCCGAATAACGCAACCGCTCTTCCAAACGTCCGCCAATCGCTCTAACCCAAGCCATATGCATTCTTGATGAAATCACTCCAAAAACCCAACGCGGAGCGTTGTAAATTGCCTGAGCCGAATCAGATATAATGCTGTCAGAATTCAAAAAACCTATAGGAATGTATTCGCGTCGTTCAGACGAAACACGCGGAATGATAATGGATGTTGAATCAATGTGTCGAACTTCGCCGAAACGATAACAGAACATCGCCAATTTTTGAGTTTGTAATCTGGAACTTCCAGCTCGAAAGGCGGCAACGGCTTTAAACCTTTCTCTAATAAGAGGATTCTTTTCAGCTTCTTCTCGTTCTTCTTCTTTCACCCATAGACACCAGCGATTAATACCTTTAATGAACTCTTGAGAACCAACTAATTTCCTAACAAACTTAGAAGATTTCGGTTCTTCTTTGACGATGGCCTCCTTTTGTTCGTATGAAAGAAGCAAATACCCGTCGTCGTTAGGCATACTTCCGAAAGACATTGGCGGAAAACTACTAATCGAAGATTTGCTTTTATGAACAATAACGTTAGCCCCGCTATTTAAATAAGCGTTAATGTTGTTAACGCTCCTACTCAACCCGCTTGAAATAATAAATTTAGGTTTTAAGGACTTATTTCTAACCCCAATAATTGCGCAAGTAACGCCGGCATTATACTTAGCGTTGTTTGTCCATTTAAACGATGTGTGTGCAAATTCTATTTCAACAGGATTACAAAAGATGTGGGGCCATAAAGCTGCTATTTGCTCGCCTTGACAAATGGAATTAGTTGTTACAAAGGCAAATTTTGTTTTTTTATATCCCGTAATGTAGAGAGTCGCTAACAAAAACCAACAAGTTACGTAATCCAAGAGATTAACAGGAAGTGAATTCTGAGAGGTTCTTGACAAAAGGGATTTGGCAAAAACGTATTTCAAATCGTCCTTTTGTTCCTCCGTTTGCATCGCTCTTCCTAAATACGGAGGATTACCAAAGACGTAAACTTCATCGTCTTTCCCATGGGGACAAAACTTATTCCAATCGACGCGCAAGGCGTTGGCGTAAGCGATATTCCCTCCGGGTTTTAACGGTAGCGTCGGTTCCGCTTCGCCGAGTTCCTTCGCAAGGATCATATTCATCTGATGTTCCGCCAGCCATAGGGACAAAATCGCCGTTTCGCGCGCGAAATCGTCGATTTCCAGCCCGTGGAAATTGCCGAGCCTTATTCGCGAATACTTGAGTTTTAAATATTCGTCCTTCAACTCGACCAAACGTTTAATGACGTCGATTTCCAGAAAGCGAATCTGTTTATAGGCGATAATCAGAAAGTTTCCGCTGCCGCAGGCGGGGTCGAAGAACTTAATCGAAGCGATCCGATCCCAAAAGGCGCGCAGTTTTTTCGAGTCGTCTTTGACGTTTTCAAATTCGTCGCGCAACGAATCGAGAAAGAGCGGTCCGATCACCTTCATAATGTTCGGAACGGACGTGTAGTGCTGTCCCAAATTTCCGCGCGAGCCGGACTCGCTCACCGCCTGAAACATCGAACCGAAAATGTCGGGATTGATCTCTTTCCAGTCCTGCCGACCCGACTCGAGAATCAATTTCCGCGCCTTTGCCGTAATTCTGGGAATCGGCGAGCGTTCCGAAAACAGCGATCCGTTCACATACGGAAAACGTTGAAAGACGACGGGAAACGCTTTTTTGTCGGAGGAGTCCAGAGAAGCAAATAAATCGGAAAGAAAAAGATTCATTCCTTCGCCATTCTCGTCCGTATGCTCGTCGATCAACTGAGTAAACAAGTTCTCGCCCTCAAAAATATGGGAATCCTCGGCATAGAAACAGAACAGCAGGCGCGTCAGGAAAAGGTTGAGCGCGCGACTGTTTTGACTGAGAAAATCGGGATTGGACTTGACAATTTCGTCGTAGATTTGCCCCATTTTTTCGGCGGCTTTAACGTCCGCCTGGTTCTCGACTTCGACCTTGTATTTCTCGTGTCCCAACCATGGCAAAAAGAAATCCCAATGATCGGCGAGTTCCTCAATAGGCGTTTCGAGCCGTTCGTTCGTTTTGACGTCGCAAGCAAGGAAGGTTTTATAATCGGTGGCGACGACAAAGCGCGTCTTATATTTGAAAACCGCCGGATCGTTGAGCAAGTTTTCAAAGGTTTCCTTTAAATCGACTTCGATTAACGAGCCGACGTTGACCGATTCGAAGAGAAGTTCGTTGCGGCTGATTATTTGATTATGTTTTTTGGACAGCGAGTTTCCGTCGCGCAACGTCCTAATTTTGCTTTTGGAAAACTTGTAGATTTCAAGAAGTTTAAAAATAAAGTCGTTCTTGACAATAATACCCGTAACAAGAGAGCGCGTCTTGTTTTCGACGTCGAGGTAGTCTTTGCCTGATCGCGTCGCCATATTAAGATTTCTCCGTAGCTAATCCGTCTTTAACTCAAATAGATTCAACGCATTACAAAGAAACGCGGTCGTTTCTCCGGACGGTCGCAATTTATTTGTCAAAAAAGAACGCGGCTCGTCTTTTCATTGACGGATCGGGAAATCGAGTTCTATGTCGGCGCGGCTCTGGAACGTCAATTCCAATAAACAAATAAAAAGTCGCTTTCATCGATTCTTCTAACTTCTTTATTTTTATATGGTTACAAATTACAAAAGAAGTTTAGATCAACTAAAACCAACTGCGAAAAACTATACTTTCCCGTTACTGGAGAAAGCCTGTTTTTTTCGAAAAATGGACGCTATTTTGTCTAAAAATCTGTTTTTTTCTTGCAAAAAAGTTCTCAGAATGTATAATTAGTCAAGTTGTAAGGTTTAGGTTGTAAATTGCGGGAAAGTATAGCTTTTCGCAAAATTTTACAGATTTTCCCAGGGACTTTTTCGCATTTTCAAAGATTGCTTCAAAAGAATTGCAACGCCGTCGCGTTGTATTCCGCGCGATTCTCGAACTGAAGATTATCGGCGAACGTTTCTCAATATCCTGTTAGAAAGGATCGTTAGATCGCGGACGGAACCAAAAGAACGCTTTGACGTCGCCGTAAATATGCGTCGTCTCGCTGATTATAGAGTTTTAGTCGCGGGAGCGCCCAACGCTTTTTTCTCGCGACTTCGGGCGACTTGAAAACGCAAATCGACGTTTTGTCGGTAACGCGTTCATAACGTTTGACTTCCAAAATCGAAAAAGACAAACAATGACTTTCGCAATAGAAACATTTGAAGCCGAGAACGTTGGCGGAGCGCGTCTTTTCGAGCGTCCGGCAATTATCGCCCGCTTTGATATCGATCCCGAAAAGACAAGACCAATACTTCAAAACGCGATCAGGACCGAGTCCGTCTTTTCGCGCCCGCGTTTCAACGTTGAAGTTACGATCATGCGTTTGAACGCGAATATCAGGACGATTCGTTTTGACGTCGCCCGCGTCGGAAACCGGTTCGGGATTGAATATTTTAACGAAGTCGTCTTTCGTAAGTCCCCAATCAGACGCCGTCGCTCGGAAATCTTCTAAGAAGAATAGGATTGCGGACGAAAAGCGCTTGAAACGCGACGTCGTTAGACGTCGAATTATTTCCGCTACGGCGCGGTATCCTTCGTTCCAGCGTTGCAACGGGCGATTCGGTCGACGTCAAGTTCCTTCGACGCCGACGCGCCCGACGTCAACCCCTCAACGCGCGGAGGTTCCTTTGGAAGACGTCCAAACGAGCCCTGACAAGAAAAACGACGCTCTTCCGTCTCTTCCCCATAGTCTCTTGAACGCTTAAATTCTCCTGGCGCGATCTCTGTACGTGGAGAGCGGCAGTCCGCACTTTTTCGCGGCGTCGACTTCCGTTATAAATCCCGCGCGTTGCATGGCGGCGATTTCCTTGAAATTATCGGGTAATTCTCTTCGGGGACGACCGAATTTTACGCCTCGCGATCTCGCCGCGTCGATTCCTTCGCGTTGTCGTTGACGTATATTAGCGCGTTCGTTTTCGGCGACGAACGACAGAATCTGTAAAACGACGTCGCTGATAAACGTTCCCAGCAAATCCTTGCCGCGTCTCGTGTCGAGCAACGGCATATCGAGAACGACGACGTCGACGCCAAGTTCTTTGGTCAGAAGTTGCCATTGAACGAGAATCTCGCGGTAGTTTCGTCCAAGCCGATCGATGCTCTTGATATAAAGGACGTCGTTTGGACGCAGTTTATCCAGAAGAGCCTTGTACCGCTCGCGCTCGAAATCTTTTCCCGACTGCTTGTCGATAAAGGCGTTTTCCGAAGCGACGCCCGCCGCTTCGAGCGCTTGAAGTTGCCGATCCTCGTTTTGCCGAATCGTGCTCACGCGCGCGTAGCCGTAGATTTTGCCCGTTTTTCTCATAAAAACATCCCCGTTTGCGACAATGATCGTCGCGAGTAAAAAAAGTCTCGCCGTATTATCGCGAGCAAAGGGAAAAATATGCGCGAAAAATGGAAAAACGCGGGCTAAGCGCGTGTTCAAAAGCGGCGGGCAAACCAAACGGCGCGACGTCGACGACGGTTCTTTAATGTTTTTCTTCGACTAGCGTTTCCTCTTCGCGTCGTCTGGAACGTCGCGTTGACGAACGCGCTCAGATAAACAACGTGTTGGCGCTATTTTTCGCCAGTTCCGCAAACGCGGCGACTCCGGCGATTTCGTCGACTTCGACGAGGTCGTCTTTCGTCATGCCCATGACTCCCATCGCCATATCGCAGGCTATAAATTTAACGCCCGCGTCGCGCGCCGACCGAATCAATTCCGGCAACGTTAAAACGTTCTGCTTCGCCATAACCCGTTTCATCATTCGCGTTCCGAGTCCAAACATGTTCATCTTCGAAAGACTCAGCTTTTCCGCGCCCGTCGGAAGCATTTTGGCGAACATCTTCGCCATAAACGAACGTTTCCGGACGACCGTTTTGTCTTTGCGAAGGATGGAAAGCCCCCAGAACGTAAAGAACATTCCAACCTTGACGCCGGACGCCGCCAGACCGTTCGCAAGAATCAGCGCCGCCATCGCTTTGTCAAAGTCGTTGCTAAAAACGATAATCGCCGCCGAATTTCGGTCGGAACCGACGGGGGACTCCGCCGTCGGCGCGCGCTCGACTCTGACGACCTCCGCCTCAATCCAATCGGGTTTGCGCTCCAAATTGACGACGGAGTTTCCGCTCGTCTGAGACCAGTGGAGCAAATCGTTTTCAAACGTCGGAGCCGCCATAAGACGAATCGATTCGCCGTCTCGCAATCGCTTCGTTTCGTCGTTGAGTTTGATAATCGGTCCCGGACACGGAATCGAACGAACGTCCAGCGTTTTGCTCGGCTCGGAGTTTCGATTAGTCGCGACCTTTTCAGCGGACGCGTTCCGTCCGTCGGTCAAAGAGGACCGTTTAACCCTGGGCGGTTCGGGATGAAACGCCTTCCAGGTAAGCCATCCGCCGGAAAGATTGGCGGCTCGAAAGCCGTTTTGTTTCAAAACGCGCTCGGCAAGATACCCTCTTAAACCGACTTGACAATAGCAGACGATCAATTTGCTCTTATCGAGTTCGTTTAATCGCGCTCGAAGCTGACCAAGCGGAATATTCAGCGAGCCGGGAACCGCGCCCAACTCATGCTCCGCCGTTTCTCTAACGTCCAGAATAACGGAATCTTCCGGCGTCGAATCGGGATAAACGACCTCGCTCAATCCCGTCAAAACGTTGTCGGCGACGAAGCCCGCGAAATTGACCGGATCTTTCGCCGAACTATAGGGAGGCGCGTAAGCAAGTTCCAACTCCGTCAAATCCGAAACTTTTCCGCCGTTCTTCATCGTCTGCGCAATAGAGTCGATTCTTTTGTCGACGCCCTTGCGACCGACAATTTGAGCGCCGTAAATCGCGCCGTCGTCGCCAAACAACAACTTCAAATCAAGCCGCGTCGATCCGGGATAATACGACGCGTTCGACGAAGGATGAACGTAAATTTTTTGATAAGGCTTTTTCAACGCTATCAAACGCTTTTCGGTCAAGCCGACGCTCGCCGCCGTCAACGCGCCGACTTTAACGACGCTCGTTCCCAGGGAGCCCGCGTACCGACTCGATCGACCGGCGATATTGTCCGCCGCGATTCGCCCCTGTTTATTCGCGGGTCCGGCGAGAGGAATCGCCGTTTTGCCGCCAAAGATTGGATCGTTAACTTCGACGGCGTCTCCCGCCGCGTAAATATCGGGGTCGGACGTCCGTAAAAACTCGTTCACGACGATATGTCCGCGGGAACCGCATTCCAATCCGGCCTTTCGCGCCAAATCGGAATTAGGTCGAACCCCGATTGAAACGACGACGAAATCCGCGCGCAACTTCTCGCCGTCGTCCAAATCCGCAAAAAACTCGTCTCCCTCGGCATGATACGACGAAACGACGCGTCCGAAATGAAGCGCGATTCCCAGGGAACCGAGTTCGGAGGCAAGAGGAACGGCCATTTCCGGATCGAGCGTCGGAAGAACGCTCTCGCTCCGCTGGACAATCGCGACGTCCAGACCGCGCTCGCGCAAATTCTCCGCAAGTTCAAGCCCGATAAACCCCGCGCCGACAATGACGACGCGTTTCGCGTCGGCATGCAACTTTTCCAGAACGCGATCCATATCGGCGATCGTCCAAAGCCGCATGACGCGCGAATCGTCGCCGCCGGGCGTTTGGGGATCGATCGGAACCGCCCCCGGCGCCAGAAGGAGTTTATCGTAAGACTCCTCGTACTCGCGGTTTCCGTTTCTGATCAAAACCGTTTTCGCGTCGCGATTGATCGCGATCGCCTCGCTGTCGGTTCGAACGTCGACGTTCGTCCATGCGCGGAATTTCTCGCTCGTCATTACCAGCAGATTCTCGCGTTCGGGAATGACTCCGCCTAAATGATAGGGCAAGCCGCAGTTGGCGTAGGAAATAAACTCCCCTTTCTCCAACAGAACGACGTCCATTGTTTCGTCGAGCCGACGAAGTCGCGCCGCCGCGCTCGCGCCAGCCGCGACGCCTCCAATAATAACGGTTTTCATAAGCGTTCCCTCGTTTTGTCAGAGCGACGACCAAATCGGCGCGACGCTCGATTCAGTCTGTATTACCAACGAAAGCGTCGGAATTACTGAATCTCGGGCATGGCGGCAAGACCGCCCTCGCGAATGAGTTTCTGCCCTTCTTCGTTGTCGACGCCGTAAAAGATTCCGTTCAAGTCGATCCAAGTCGCGAACGAACGAAGTTCCTCGTCCGTCAATTCGACGCCTTCGTGCCCCTCGCGCAAAAGTTTCATCAGCCGACTACCCAACGCGCCGTACATTCCGCCCGGCTCGGTAACCTGAATCTGGTTGCGACCGCCAAAACGAGGCACAAGCGCTTCAGCCGCGTTCTTTGGATTCGTTCCTTCGCCGTAAAAATCGCGATCGTTCATTAGGGTCAAGTACGAACGTGTAAAAGCGTCCGATCCCTCGCCTTCAATCGCGCCGGTCAGATCGAGATCGCCGTCCTTTTGCGTTTCATTGTGACACGAAACGCATTTCGCGTCGAGTATCGGTTGAATATCATGCGGAAACGCGAAGGGTCTGCCGCCAAAAACGCCGGGGTCAAGCGTCGACGGCTCGCGCTTCGACGCGAGCGCTCGAGACGCGTCCGCCGAATAAGCCTCCAAGCCGGACGCGTCTCCCGCGTCGCGGCGCTCGTGACAACCGACGCAGGAAATCTTTTCGCCCGGTTGCATATACGTGAGCGAGCGCATCGTCTGATACGCGTTTCCGTCCCGATCAATCGCCTGCAAATAGAACGGCGTTCTCGCGGGAACGCGGAAAAACGCGCTGCCGTCTTCTTCGACTGGCGCGGTTCCCAAAATAGCGCGACCGTTTTCTTCGCGCGCTTTGCCGATCGGGGGATTGTCGGCGTCGCGCGTCGTTTTCGGAAAGAGCTGGACGACGCGTATTTCTTTGATCGAACCGCGCTCAACCTGATCGCCCAATCCTTTGTAAACGTCGACGATCGACATATAACCCTCGTCGGGAGCGTTTTCCGGAAGCTGACTCGACCAAACCGGCGGAACTTCCCGCTCTACGAGCGGCGTCGCGCAAACCGCGCTAATTTCGGGATCGCGGAAAACAAGTTCGCGGTTCCCAAAAACGTCGAGCGCGTAGATTCCCAACGCGTCGCGGTCTTGCGGAGGATCCCATTCCCAATGAACCGGCTTGGGAGAATAGGAGACGTAGAAATACTTTTCCGACAACGGATAAGGAGAAGAATAGTATTCGCGAAGATCGAGCGATTCCGCCTCGGGAAATTTCACGTCCGGCGTGATTCGCGTCAACGCTTCCTGACCGTCGGACGCTACGGACGGATCAACGACGACTATCGAACCGCCCGTGTTGGAATGATGCGCGGACGCCGTAAAAACAAACTTGCCGCAGTTAGGAATCGCGCGCGCTTGAAACGCGCAGTGAGGCTTGGGAGTCGCGTTGCCCCAAAGCGCCGCCGGATTCGTGCCGTCCGGACGAGTCGACCAGAGATTCTGATGCGTCACCGCGTCGCGATCGATGTAGTCCCAGCGAGCGTAGACTATCCTGCCGTCGTTGGCGACTTCCGGGAACCATTCGTTCGTGTCGTGCCAGGAAAGCGTTTTGATATTCGAGCCGTCGGCCTCCATCGAGTGAAGCGTGTAGACGTGCCACCGCCTGCCAAATCCCCACCAGAAACAGCGCGCGTATCCTCGTCGACGCGTCGATGAAAACGCAATTTTACCGTCCGGTAGAAACGTTGGGGTGACGTCGTCGTAAGAGCCGTTCGTAAGTTGTTTGAGATCCGCGCCGTCGACGTTCGCCGACCAGACGTGATAGAACCCGTCGTCGGGATCGGTAAAGAAGACCTGATACGGATCGTAAGTCTTGTTCTCCGAAAGATCGACCCACGAAAAAACGATTTTTTTCGCGTCGTAAGAAAGACGGGGTTCCAAAACGCTCCCTCGCGACAATTTTCCGTCAAACAAGTCGCGGTGTTCCAACGATTCGCCGGGTTTGTCGAGGATGAAAATTCCGCCGCCCGGTTGGGCGCGCCAGCCAAAATACTGCATGACCAGGTGATTGTAACCCGTCGGAGCCTGTTTGACAAAAAGCAACGGCGCCCGGCGGTACAATTCGTTGGAAAAAACAATCTTGCGTTTAAGTCCGCGAACGGCGGCGTAATACTTCTCCGCCTCGACCGGCGTCAAACCGGAAGTGTCGACGGATTCCAATCCCGACGTCGCCGCGTCGAGATCCGAAGCGGTTTCGTCGTCGAGAGAATCGCGTAGATCGTCGAGCAATAAACGCGCTAATTTCAGATGTTTCAAAGCGTTGGGGAGATAAGAATCAACGTCTTTCGGACGGATTCCGTCTTCGCGAAGCCATTCGTACTTGATCGTCGCGCCAAAATCTTTCGCGTAATTCTCGGGAAAAGGACGATCGTAAGGAAGACGATCCGGCGCGCTCTCGTAGGTCCACAG
Organism: uncultured Planctomycetales bacterium; assembly: GCA_947305735.1. Lineage (GTDB taxonomy): Bacteria > Planctomycetota > Planctomycetia > Pirellulales > Thermoguttaceae > RUG369. Next base: position 13,568 of record CAMZEO010000018.1, read on the forward strand.
TTTGCCTTCATCGGCGTCGCGAGCGTCAAATCCAGCCGAGGCGACATAAGATTCGCGCGAGCCGTCCCGATACGCGATCGTCGGATCAAACCGGGTCGTGTCGCATGCAATACCGTTATGTCGCGAAACGACAAAGCGAAGGACGTCTCCCTGATCGACGCGCGTCTTCACAAAGAACAGAACGCCTTTGGAATCTCCGCCCTCGACATATTCGGCGACAAGCGTTTCGTCGTTAAGGCGAATTTCAACGTCCACTCCGTCGGTCGCCGCGTCGACATGCGCTTTGGACGCGCGTCCCTTGACGACGACCTCGCCCGAACGCGGCGCGGTAAACGCGCGGACGGACGACGCGCGCTCGCCGGGATGCTGCCAGTCGCGTCCGACGCGAAGCCATGTTTCGTCCCCCGCGAAAAAAGTCGACTCGTACCAGATTTCTTCGTCCCCTCGACGAGTCATCGAAGAATATTGCGGAGCCGTCGACGCGCCTTCGGAACCGGCGTCGACAATCCAGTCAAAAGAAGGAATCGAGTCGACGCGAACTACCTCGCCGCCGTCGGCGGCGGGTAAAAAAGCGCTCGATAGAAAAAAAAACAACGCGACGCGTCGATTTTGAACAAAAGAAAAGAAACGACGAAACCCCATAGGAAATCCCCAGCCTAACCAGCCGGGGATCCGGACCGCCCAAAGCCGCTCGCCCCGGCGGAGCAGCCAGGGGAGGGAATTTCAGAAATTAAAGAGTTTGTAAATTGCGAGAGCTAACACGGCAAACGTAAGAGCGCCGACTATGACGCCAAGCGTCAACGGCAACCAGGCGACTTCTTGACGAGGCTTGCGCTTCTCTTCGCCCTTGCCAGATCTGGATTTCTCTTTGCCGGCGCTCCGATCCCTCAACTTTTCGACCGGAACCGTTTGGGAACCGACTTCTTCAACGGAATCGGGGTTATCATCTCCGGAATCGTAGATGATATAACTCGAGTCGTCTTCCGCAGGCGTCGATTCGTCGTCTTGCGCGTAGGGGTCGAACGGTTCGTCGGGACGAAAACCGCGAGCGACTTCAAATCGAACGTCGACGTTCTGAGCGTTCGCAAAATACGGAAACTGACGCGCGTTCAAATCTTGAGCCGCGCGTTTGGTGTGTTGAACGGCGTATCCCGCGACGGAATCGAAGGACCCCTGAAAACGCCTGGCGGAATCGGCGATGCCTTCGATAAGTTTCAAAGTAAAGAGCCCCTTCTCGCCTTCGACGGCGTCGATAGGACGCTCGTCGGCCGAACACGCGGCCAACGCGGCAAACTTATAACCGACGTCGGTCTTGCGCGCGTAATTATAAAGGGTCTTGCAGTCCTGTTCGCAGAAGTTGCAAGGCTCGCCGTCGGCTCCAATCGGTCGGCAATCGCAGATAAAACACGACTCTTTCGCGTGAAGTCGCTGCGTGGCGCTTAACAGCGAGCCGAGGGAAACCGTCGTGTTGTTTACGTCCGACGACTTAAAATTCGCGAGGCAAAATCGACGCTTGCCGTCTTGCTGAACCAGCAGACCCGCCCCCCAAAAACCAACGACAAGGGAGTCAAGGTCGGCGATTGCGCGAGCGTGTTCAAATTGTCGTTCGACGTTTGCGCGCGTCGCGTACAATTCTCCTTTTCCGCGCGACGAGAGAATAACGATTCCCGAGTCGTCAAAACCCCAATACTTTTTCAAGGCTCGGCTGAACGCCATGGCGTCCGCGTAACTGGATCCCCCGCCGTAAATCGGATCGTCGACGCCTATGAGCAAGGCAAATTTTGACATATTCGGCTCGCTTTCGTAATTTATAAAGCCTGGAAACGCGTCGGAATCTCTCTTCTCAGATTCCTTGCTTCGCCTGACGCCGCGTCTTCAAACAACGCGTCGCGTCGAGTAATTTACCGTGAAATTAGACGTTCCGTCGCGCGTCGTCAATATTTCCCGCGAGCGAACGCACCCCCCTAGACGCAATTATACGTCGTCGTTTTTTTTTTGCTAGGCGTTGGAGGGACTCGGAACAAGAAAAAACGATAAATCTTTCGATATAATCGCGCAAGACCTGCAAATACGCGCAAAACTACTCGACGGACTTTCCCCAATACTCGATCTCGGTTATTCCGCCCCACTTCAGCGGATACGAAACTTCAAGATCGGTTAATTTGACGCTTGAAACGCGTCGCTTCTCAAACTCGAACGTCTGCGGTTCCGCCGTCGCGTCAAGTTTGATTTTCTCGCGCGAGCCGTCCGAAAACTCGAGCGTCGCGCTCTTCCAGACGTCGTCGTGAGGAAAATCGGCGCGAACGTAAATCACGACCTTGTCGATCTCGACTTCGCAACCAAAATCGACGTTCAGCCATAAATCAGTTCGCAAATTCGGACCCCACGAAGGATACGACGAACCGTGTCCTTTGTTCTCCTTTTTGCCGTCGATCGCGTTTTTCGCGGCGAATTCGTCCAAAAACGCGTACTCGCTGTTTGACGTCGCGTGCGGATAACTAAGGAGCGTCTGGGAATCGCCCTGAATATCGTTTGGATTCAGCGCGACGTTTCGATAAACGTTCAAACTCCCTTCGCGCTTGGCGACCGAAGGAATATGGCGGCGCGGGTAATTCTCAAAGAACGCTTTTCTGTCGTCGAGACCGCCGAACGTCAATTGCTGAAATTGGTCGAGCTCTGGAATCTTACCGGTTTTGCGAGACTGGACAAGCATCGCGACATTTTGCGCGACAACGCGCTCCGAATTAGCGCGTTTCGTCAGGTAGTAGGCGTAGCGAGCATATTCTTCCGGAGTCCAGTTGTTTTCTTCCGTATAATCGCCGCAATACGGAACGAGAAGATCCATCCAGGTCGCGAGAACATGCAACGAATCTCGGTCGATATGAACGTCCTTATGGTTTTCGTCTTGACCGCCGACGTTTCCGCTTTCATCGCGAAACAACCTGACAAGGGGGCTCGTCGCCGCGCCTTCCTTATAGGGGGGAAGCATTTCCGGACCTTCCTGGATATTGATCCACCGGGCTCGAGAACCCGCGTTGGCGCCGTAATTCGTCAAGTTCAAATACGACTCGCTGAACGTTCGACCTGATTTCTCGCAGATTTCCGCCCCTTGCGGCGAAGCGTCGAGATTGCCAAGCAAGCTGAACGGAGCTTTTTTACCGTCGACCGTCTTGCCCGTATGACAGCGAACGCAATGATGATCGAGAATCGGTTGAACGTCGCGATTGAAACTGAACCCGGCTTCGCGGAAACGACCCGCGCCGGGATGAAGCTCGGGCGTCAATTTCGCGACGCCTTTTTTCAGCGCGATCGACGTCGATCCATCGGCGGTCGTCGCGTTTTCTATCACGCTCCCCTTTGGCTCGTGACAGCCGACGCACCCAAAAGTCTCGCCCGGCTGGAGCGTCGACCAACTACGCATCGTCTGAACGACGTCCCCGTTTTGGTCGAGCAACTGAAAATAGACGGGCGCAAGCGCCGGAACTTCAAAATAAGCCGACCCGTCTTCTTCGACGGGAACGACTCCCAAAACGCGTTTGACGTCCCAAGAGCCGCCTCCGACCGCCACCGGCGTGCAAACCATCGCGCCCCCGGCGGGTCCGCCGTTCGTATTCGAACGAATCCCCGCGCCTCGGAACTCGATATTGACGACGCGAAGAGCCTTGATCGTTCCGCGCTCAATCCCGTCTAGACCGGGACCTTCGTAGACGTCTTGAACGTAATACTCGCCCGTCTTTTTCGTCAGATCGACTTGACTCGGACGCGTCGTCGGCCTCTCGCGTTCCGCTAAAACGATCGGTTGTCCGCAACTGATCGCCGGATCATACGCCAGCAATTCCCTGGCGCCGTCGAAATCGAACCAGTAAAGTCCGAAAGGAATCTGATAACTCCACGCGCCTCCTTCGGGAAGATACGCGCACAAAAGCGTTGAATCGTCAAGCGGATATGGATATTGGAACAATTCGCCGACTTGACCGTACTGATCGATTTTATCGGCGGGAGTCTCGCGGACGGGAGCGATCAACGTCGCTCCGGCGTTCTCTTGCGTTCCTTTGCTTCGATCGATTAAAATCAACTTGCCGTCCTGATTGGTGTGATGTCCGGAGGCGATCGCGACGACCTGATCGCCGCCCGGTATTCCGCGAGCGTGAAGAATCGTCGTCGGAAAATAAGAGTTGTTCCCGTAGAACTCCGTTTGACCCGTTCCGTCCGCGTTCATCTGAAAGAGCGGTTGAGGATATATTTGTCCGCGATCGTTGTAATCCCAGCGCGTGTAGATAATTCGACCGTCGTCGAGAAGCTTCGGATAGTTGACCGTCACTTGGTCGACCGAAACGCGACGCATAAACCGTCCCTGGACGTCGCACGTATAGAAATTGGAAACTTCCGTCCACCAGCAATCGGTGATTTGTCCGCAACGCGTCGATCCGAACAAAATATCTCCGTTCGGAAGGTAGATCGGCTCGATATCCGCGACTCCAAGACCGAAAGTAATTTGCCGCGTCGTCCCCTTCTCCACGTCGTACTCGTAGATATGGAAATCGTCCGTCTCGTAATGGTCGCGCATAGAAAACAAAATCTTCTTTCCATCCCAGGAGACGTCGGGATCGCGAATCGTTCCCGTCGCCGTTCCGACGAGAACTTCGTTCTTGATTGTTCCGTCCGGCTCGAACGTCGCCAAACAAAGCTGACCGCCGGGCTGCCGATTACAACTGAAATCCCGTTTCGCCTCGTCCGTAACGTCTTCCGTATACGCGTAGTGGCTCCCGCCAAGGACGTAATGCTTCGTATAAACAATCTTCGGCGCGGATTCGACCGCGTCCGCAAGACGCCGCGCGCGACGGATCAGACACGCCGAACGATAGAGATCGCGCCAATTGGGAGAATCGACCGGTTCTTTCGCGTCGACAAGTTCCGCAAACCGAGCGTTTAACGCCTCGACGCCCGCGCCGGTTGGATCAAAATTGTCGTCGGGAGAAAAAACCCCCTCCGAGCCTCGAGCCGTCGCGTAAGGAAGAGCGTCCGCGCCGTGCTCCGTCTCAAATTCGCCGTCGTCGTTTAGGGAGACCAACACTCGCGAAATCAATTCGCGCTGAGCGTCAAATTCCGCGTTCGGCGTGAAGCACGCGATACGGAGAGCGTCGTCCGGCTCGTCCTGCTCCAGCCAGTCGGTCATGAGACGATTCTCAAAAACCTCCGAATTAAACGACCAGTCGCGCTCGTCCGAACGAATCGAAGCCGTCGACGTCAACGACAACGACAGCATAAAAACAAACGCCAAAAAACGACGCGAACGTGAAAGCATATTCTCTCCAGCAAAATATCGGCAAATTCTATACTTGTCAAAACGACGCGCAAACGGCGCCGCGACGTTAAACGATAATATAACACAAACGCGAGGCGTTTTGGGAATCGCCGCAAAAAAATTCATGGAAACGCGTAGGTCGCGCGCCCAAAATAACGACTGGCGCCGAGGCTTTTTCAACGCGCGACGCGCGACAATCTTTCCCGTCGTCTTCAGCGACGCGAGCGACGTCGTTTCGCGTCGGACTTGCAACCGGGCGGTCGCAAGCGAAAGAGCAAAATCAAAAGAAAAAAACCGTTTTTCACAACTCCGCGACGTCGGAATGAAAAAAGTTGAATTCGTTAAAAAAACTGGAAAACCTCCGCAAAAAAAATTTTTGGTTTTTAAGAAATTTTGGGCGACCTCGTTTCAAAGGAATCGTCAAAAAACGCGCTTTCAACAATTGTGCCAACAAAACCGTCGTCTCAAACATATCGAAAACCATTTGCTATTTGATTTCGCGTTTTGGATCATGTCTCCGTTCGCGGCGAAAGTTATCAAAAAAGTAGCGTTTTGACCCGCTCACAACGCCAAACGTTTGACGACTCGCCAGTTTGTCGCGTTGCCGTTCTCTCTGAGAAAAAAGTTCTCCGAGCGTCCACGGGCGCTTGATTTCAAGCGTCGGACTTTGTATCATTTAGTCGGAAGAGACGATCGGGCTTTCAACGAAGCCCGTCGTCGAGGCTTTTCGATAATCCTTTGTCAGGTTTACGCTCGTCGTTGAACGAGAGCTTGTCGTCAATAGCGAACATGAATAACAAAACTATCCTTTCCGCCGTATTAACGTTTGTCGTTTGTTCTCTTTCCGCGACGTTTGTCGGCGCCGACGAGAGCGCGCAAACGTTAAAGGCTCGTTTCGACGAAATCAAAACGGAATTCGCGCCTGATTCGAGGCTTGATCTTTTTGACGCGACGTTCGACGTCGACGGTCAAACGGCGTTGTTGGAGACCTCGTCGAAAAAGGCCTGCGAAGCGGCTCGTCGAATAGCGTCGGACTTTCCGGACTGGAAAATCGACGTCCTTCTTTATCCCGAAGAAAATCCAAAACTCAACGGCAAATGGCGGGCGCTCGTCAACTTCTCGTCGATCCAGCTTCAGAAGGGGCCCGATCACGCTTCCGAGTGGGGAACGCAATCGGTCATGGGAACGCCGGTTCGCATCCTTAAAAGGGACGGCGGCTGGGTTCTCGTTCAAAACGACGACGGCTATTTAGGCTATACGACGTCCGGAAGCGTTTGTCCGAAAACTGAAGCCGAATTCGACGCTTGGCGTCGCGCGAAAAAAATCGTCTGGCTCGAAAATTACGGCTTTATTTATTCGGAACCTCGTCTAGACGCGTCGACGATTTCCGATCTCACCCCCGTCTGCGCGCTCGTCTGGAAAGACGAAAAAACTGAAAATGAATTCTACCGCGTGGAAACGCCGGACGGACGACTCGGTTGGATCCCCCAAAAAGGTTCCATGGAATTTAACGAGTGGCTCGCTTCGCGCCAATTGACGTCGGACGCGCTGATATCGACGGCTCGACGTTTCCTCGGCTCTCCGTACGTCTGGGGCGGAAACACCAGCAAAGGCATGGACTGCTCCGGACTCGTCTCCCTGACGTTCCGAATTAACGGACGCAATATTCTTCGCGACGTTAGTCAGATCCAGCGCGAAGGAATCGAAATCGATCTTTCGCAAGGTTATAAGAACCTCCAACCGGGCGATCTGCTCATTTTTGGCAAAAAACGCGAGAATCTTGCCAAAAACGGAACAGACGGGTATTCCTGGCGTCACGTCGGAATCTACGAAGGGGACGGTCGCTTTATTCATTCGGCGACAAGCGTTCACGAAAGCAGTCTCGACCCCGATTCGCCGATTTACGACGAATATAACGCGAAAGAACTGATCAAAGTCGTTCGCATGATCGGCGCTCCTTATACGGATCATTTTCATCCGCTTTCAGGAAGATAATATTCGAAAGATAGTATTCAACTTGCCGCAAATCAAAACTCGCGCCGACAACGCGCGACTTGCTCGGGCAAAGTTCCGTTTTTGCCAACATGTTAAGAAAGAAGTTTTCCATGAACAATCGACGCAATTTCCTTCGCAACGCGGTTGGATCCGCTTTGACCGCCGCAATTTGCGCGACGAACGCTCCGACTTTCCTGCGAGCCGACGACGCGCCCGCCGTTTCCAATAAACTTGGTAAAATGAACTTAACGTTTAAACCGTACCTACTTACGCTTCGTCACGCCTTCGGCGTGTCCGGAGTCACGCGGACGACGACCCAATCGGTTCATGTGGAAATCGAATGCGACGGGTTCGTCGGATACGGCGAAGCGTCCATGCCCCCGTACCTGAGCGAATCAACCGCCTCGGTTATGGCGTTTCTCGAACGCGTCGATTTGTCCCAATTCAAAAGTCCGTTTGAGATGGAGGACATATTGACTTACGTCGACGGTATTTGCGAGAATAACGCGGCGGCGAAAGCGTCGGTCGATATCGCTCTTCACGATCTTGTCGGCAAATTGATCGGTCAGCCTTGGTGGAAGATTTGGGGCTTGGACAAAGAAAAGACTCCGTCGACCTTCTATACGATCGGAATCGACGCGCCCGACGTCGTCAAAGAAAAAACAAAAGAAGCCGTCAAATTCGACTTGCTCAAAGTCAAACTCGGGCGCGACGACAAAAGCGACCGCGAAATGATCGAGTCGGTGCGCTCCGTCTCCGACAAGCCGATCGCCGTCGACGCCAATCAAGGCTGGAAAGACAAAGTCTACGCGTCGGAAATTATAGGTTGGCTCCATGAACAGGGCGTCATTCTCGTCGAACAACCAATGAAAAAGACGAAACTCGACGATATCGCCTGGATTACCGAGCGCAGTCCTTTACCGATCGTCGCCGACGAGTCTCTCCAACGTCTGACCGATGTTCCAAAGCTCAAAGGCGCGTTTTCCGGAATCAACATCAAACTGATGAAATGCGCGGGAATGCGCGAAGCCTGGAAGATGCTTAATCTTGCGCGCGCGCTCGATATGAAGGTTATGGTCGGGTGCATGACGGAATCGTCCTGCGCAATTTCCGCCGCCGCTCAACTATCGCCGATGGTCGATTGGGCGGATCTCGACGGCAACCTGCTCGTTTCGAACGACGTTTTCGACGGCGTTAAAACCGCGCCTAACGGAAAACTGATCCTGAGCGACCTGCCCGGCTTGGGGCTGACCAAACTTGACGCGCCGATCAATCGCCTCGACACGATCATTTGACCTGTTTGGACATACAATATTTTTATTCGATCTTAGCGACGACAAAGGATCCAGCGATGCAAATATCCCGAAGAAACTTCCTTCGAACGACTCTTGGAGTCGGCGCGGTCTCGGCGTTCTCCTTACCCGTGTTTGACGTCCCGGCGGCGCTTGCCGAAGAAGCGAAAAATGATCTGAAAATCGAAAAGTTTGAGCTAAAAGTCGGCGCGACCAAGCCGTTTGCCGCCGTTCATGTCTCCGACACCCACGTTACGTTCGCCGACGAGCGAGAAATTGAACGCAAACTGAAACTCGCCGAAAGTCGCGCGAAATATTTCAGTCGTTCGGAAGCGTTCCATAACGCGTCGGTCGAATACGCGCGAGAGAAAGAAGCGCTTCTGCTCCACACGGGCGACTTCATCGACTTCCTCAGCGACAAGAACCTGGAATACGTCAAAGGAGCGTTCGACGGTTTTTCACCTTGCTTCTGTTCTTCCGGCAACCATGAATTCAGTCATTATCTGGGCGAGGCGCGCGAAGACGAGCAATACAAGATGAACTCGTTCAAACGCGTCCAAAAATACTATCCAAACAACTTAAAATTCTGCTCGCTCGTTTATAACGGCGTCAATTTCGTCGCATTCGACGACGTCTACTACTACGTCGACGACGATCTGATCGATCGTTTCCAAGTTGAAATCGACAAAGGACTTCCGATCGTAACTCTTTGTCACGTGCCGCTCTATACGCCGCAACTGGCAAAATATATGCTCGAAGACCAGAAAGAAAAGGTCGCCTGGGTTCTCGGAGCGCCCGACGAAGTCGTCGACGCTTATCCGGAAGGTCGACGGGAATCGCAACGTTCCAACGCGACGACGACAAAATTCCTCGAATGGCTCAAAAAACAGAAGCTCGTCAAAGCGCTCCTCGCCGGACACCTGCACGTCAATCACGTCGGACCGTTCTCCGAAACCGCCATGCAATACGTCGTCGGCGGCAACTTCAAAGGAGATCTCTTCGAATTCTCGTTCGAATGATTGTTATCGTCGCCGCTTTCGACAAAGCGAAGCGGCCTAAAACACTAAACGACCGCCGCGTTCAAACGGCGGTTATTTCGTTTCTATGTCAATGCCAACGTCAACTTTGTTCCGTCCAACGGCGTCGCTCGACGCGCTCAAAAATCGCGCGGCGCTCTATCGTTTCTTGCGCGCTTTTTTCGACGATCTGGGTTTTATCGAAGTATCGACGCCGACGCTCTCGCGCGACGTCGTCGTCGATCGTTTCGTTGAAGCGATACCCGTCAAGCTCGACAAATGCTGGCGGGAACGCGACGAATTCTACGCGACGCGTTTTTCGTCTCGCGAGCTTGCTAAAGAACGCGAAACGGTTTTCTACCTGCAGACGTCCCCCGAATTCGCGATGAAACGCCTCGTCGCGGCGGGCATGAACGCAATCTATCAACTTGCGCCCGCGTATCGACGCGGCGATCGCGGTCAACTACACAACGTCGAATTCACGATGCTCGAGTGGTATCGTCAAGGCGACGATTACGAAGCGGGACGCGCTTTTCTGGCGAAACTTGTCGAAACGGTCGCGAAACGTTTTTTTACGGAATTGAACTTTCCGCGCGCCGAATGGTCAAAAAAAGTCGTTCAACGCTCGTTCGGCGACGTCTTTTTCGACTTTGTCGAACTTGATCCGCATAATTGTTCAATCGGGGAATTCCGCGAATACGCCGACTCCCGCGCAATCCCTTACCCCGACTCTTACGTCAACTCGAACGATCCCGCGTCAAAAGACGATTGGATCGATTTGCTTTTTTCCGAAAAAGTCCAGCCGACGCTGGGATGGGACGCCGCGACGATCCTCTTCGATTACCCTGCGTCGCAATCGCAACTTGCTAAACTTGGCTCAAGAATCGACCTCAAAACCGGAACGACCCAAAAAGTTTCGCGTCGATTCGAGCTCTTTATCAAAGGAATCGAAATCGCCAACGGCTACGACGAACTTCTCGACCCGTCCGTCTTGCGAGGAAGGATGACCGAGACAAGCGAAAAACGCCGACGCGACGGATCGCCCGAGCTTCCCAAAGAATCGCGTTTGCTAGCGGCCATGGAAGACGGCTTGCCCGAATGCGCGGGCTGCGCGCTTGGAGTCGATCGGTTTCTATGCGCTTTGCTGGACGCGAAAAGTATTGACGACGTGCTGACGTTTCCGACGGAACTCGCTTGACGAGCGGAAAAAGGCTTGTTTTCCCAAAAATGGGTTAAGTTTATTTTGTTTATTCCGATAATATCGATTAAGGCGAATTTTTATTCGACTGGAATATCGTTTGAGCAATCGGAAAAAACAATGTTGACGACGCCTCGACAAGAAGACGAGCTCCCAAGCGCCGCGCTATCGGAACAGGAACGACGCGTTCGCGAATCTTCCGTTCCGCTGTCGCGATATCTCCGAACGGAAATCGACGACGATTGGCGGGTCTATTCCTCCAAAGAAGATGAAAAAACTGTTTCCGAACGTCCTCGCGATCTTTCCGTCCTTAAAAGCATCAAACGCTTCCTTGCCAACGAATCTCCTCGCGCCGTCGACGAATCCGCGTCCTTTGACGGCGGCTCGTATCGCGTCGATTACCCGTTTTACGACGGCGAACAACCGCGCCAAACGGTCGAAAAGTTCGCCGTCTCCCGTTCGTTTAACGAACAATTGACATTCGACCCCGACGCGTTGCGCCACGAAAATGTCCGCGACGTCCGTCAACGAAAAGGGGAAAAAACGTCTGAAGACGTCGAAGGCAAAATACCAATCGCGTCTCGGGAACTTGACGGACGGGAAACCGTCGAAACGGAAGAAAAAGCGGCGGAAAAAGGAGCCGTTCCCGTCGTCGAATCAGCCGCGCCCGATAATTCGAATTCAACTGAAAAAATCGCCCCCGCGCCGGAAGAAAAAACCTTTGTCGTCAAATATGACGACTTGGTCGGAGCTCCCCTGGAACGGTTAGAACAAGGGAACGGAACGATCGGATCGCAATTGATTCATGAGGACGTCGAAACCCGCGAATTGTCGTGTTCCAAGTTGGCGACTGATTCCGAGCCGACGTCGACATATGTCGAACCGTCGTTCGAAGTCAAAAGAGTCGAGCCGATTTACGTCAGGCGCGATCGAGAGTCAAAGTCGCGTTTGACGATCTTTCGACGTTTTGTCGGCTTGGTCGACGCGCGAGAAAAACAAAATTCGCGGTCGAACGAAAAGTCCGTCGCCAAATCCGAGTTCAACTCGACCTCAATGGAACGCCCTTCCGTCGAACGGTCGGAGATCGATTACGGCGAAACCGTCGCGTTTGCCGTCGCGCCGCCGATAATCGACGCGGAAATGATCTGTTCGCCCCGTTAGCCTTTAACGCCTCGATAATTCGCGTTTATCCAACGTCATGACGCCTCTGATTTTTCTTGGTCTGTTTCTCGTCTCTGGAATTATAAGTTGGACTACCTGCCTTCTTGTCAAAAAATACGGATCAAGCGTCGGTCTGATCGATAAACCCGGTTTTCGGAAGATTCACGAGGAGCCCGTTCCAACCGGCGGAGGTCTGGGCATTTGGATCGGAGTCTTAATTCCCGTCGCGGCGGTCGCGTTGACCGCGCTCGGTTATCGCGCGGAAACAGAGTCGATTTGGGGAGTCTCAACCGAGCGCTTTCCGAGTTTTATCGCCGCGCATATCGGAGGCGTCGCGTCGCGACTAACGCAACTTTGGATATTGCTCGGACTCGGCTCGGTTCTTGTCGTCCTCGGGACGATCGACGATCGAAATGATTTGCCGTGGCGTTTGCGTTTAGGCGTAGAATTTGCGGTCGCAATCGTCGCGGTCGCGTCCGGATGGAGGGCGACGTTCTTCACGGACTGCGGCGTCGTCACTTGGATCGTCAGCGTCTTCTGGATCGTCGGATTAATTAATTCCTTTAATATGCTCGACAATATGGACGGGCTCTCTGGCGGAGTCGCGACCATCTGTTCGCTCTTTCTGGCGGCGGTCGCGTTTGCTTTCGCGCCAAACCCGCTTTCCGGGGAGCCGCAATATTTTCTGGGCGCGTTTCTGCTCGTTCTCGCGGGCGCGATTCTCGGCTTTCTGATATTGAACCGTCCGCCGGCAAAAATGTTTATGGGTGACGGCGGGGCGTACTTCATCGGCTTCCTCTTGGCGACGACCGCGCTTTCAATCACATTTGTCGGCGAGAACGCGCCTAAAACGGCGATTTTCGTGCCTCTGTGCATTCTTGCGGTTCCGCTCTACGATACGATCAGCGTTGTAACGATTCGTTTGCGCAATCGCGTCAGTCCGTTTGTCGGCGACACGAACCATTATTCGCATCGACTCGTCGCGCTGGGGCTTTCAAAAACGCAGGCGGTCGCGACCGTCTATCTAACAACCGCGATTTGCGCGACCGGCGCGTTTTTTCTGTATCAGGTCAATATCGAGACGGCAATTCTTGTCTTTATCCAAACGGCGTTGATTCTCATCCTGGTCGCGATTCTGGAATTCGCCGCCAGAAAGAAAATCCGAGAAACGCGGATGGAGAATGAAAAAGATAAAGACGGCGACAAATCGTGACGACGGCGACGACTAATTTGGGCGGGGCGGAACGCTAAGCCTCCCGCGACGGACAAAAAGGTTCGATCCTATTTTAACGACGGGTCTTCAAAGGAGACGATCCTGAAAAAAACGCAAGATTGTCGCGCAGCCTTCATTGTCGTCGCAAATGAACGGAGCGTCCGGCAGGGAGTTCTTTTTGAGCAAACGCTCGACGTTGATAGAAGCGGATAGGATAGAAACCGCAAGCGAAAGGTCGCTTTGTCGCCCATAATGGCGAAAAAACGGTCGCGTCAATTCTACGTCGCTGTGGAACAAAAAAGACGCTGTGGAACAAAAAAAATCCCCGATCGCAAAACCGGGGATTTTTTTTGTCGTTATGAAAAGGAAAACCGCGTTTTCACATCATCATGCCGGCGGAGCCGGTTCCAAATCCCATTTGATTCGACGAACCGTCGTATCGACTGAGTTCGCGCGCGTCTTCTTTAACTTCGCGCACGCGCATTAGCCCGTTGGGTTCAAGAATAAGAACCTTGCCAGGCGAAGAATAATCTTTCGCGGCGGAAATTTTATTCCCGCCCAACGCGTCGACGACGCACACGTTCGAAATGTGATTAACCAACTTCTTCTGACTCTTGCCGCCCTTCTTGGACGATCTGCCGCCCGCGTCTCCGTATCCCGCCATCATGTCAGGGGACATTCCGCCGGAAACGTTGACCGGATTATGAGCTTGACCGGAAAAATTCGCGACCTGCCCCCGTTTAACCTGTTGATTTTGAGAGATCGATTCGGTGGCGTCGTCTTCGTCAAAATAGATCGACGAAAGTTTAATGGTCGGCTCCGCGCCCGGTCTGCTCGGAGCCTGGACCTCTTGCGCGTAAACTCGGGAAACTTCGCCCAAAGAAACGGGATTGGATGCTTCGCTATACTCGGATTCGACGAAACGTTGCTCCACGTTCGACTCGTCTTCGACAAAACGCGGCTCGACTCCGTAATTCGGGTTCGCGAGCAAAAGCTTGACGCGGTAGACGTAGGTGGTGTCGGGCTCGACGTCAAAGTCGAAATAGCGGAACAAGTAGTAATCGACGGAAGCGGACTGACGAATTTTGAGGCGGGAATTATTGATCGCGTTCTGATTGCGCATCCAGGAGTTTCCCCCCGCGCCCGCTTCGCCGCCTAAGCCGCCCGCGCCGCCGGAAACGCCGCCCGTCATATCGCCGCCCATGCCGCGGGACATTCCGCCCATACCCATACCTCCGGAAACGCCGCCTCCCATCATGCCGCCGGTCATGCCCATGCCGCCGCCTGATCTGACGTCCGCGAATGGATCGCGATTAAGAAGATCGGACTCGTCGAACTTATTGAAATCCTCCATAAGCTGGTTCATCTCTTTAAGTTCTTCCGCCTGAACCTTAATTTGGTCGGTCGAATTAAGAGGAATATTAGGCAGATTGGCGACTTCTTCTCCAAACGGTTTGTTCGCCATCGGAGGACAGCTCATCGCCATCGGCGGAAAACCGGGAACAGTCGGCGCCAGGTAGCTGTATCCAACCTGATCGGAACCGACGCCCGACCACTGGTTATTTTCTTTTCTGATCGCTCGAAAAACGTCGACTTCCGACCAGTTCGTCGAGCCGTTCGGTTCGACGATTCCTCGCTCAAGTTTGTAATAAGCGTAACGCGGCTGATCGCGATTGTCGTCCGTGTATTGAGCGGTTCCAAGAAGACTGTTGTACGCTTCCTGCTGCTCGCGGATAGGAATTGAACCGGTCAACGTAATCCATTTGCGACCTTTAAGATCGCCGGTCGCGCCCATGCCGCCGGACATTCCGCCGCCCATACCTCCTACCATCGCGCCGCCCATGCCGCCGCCCGTCGCGCCGCCCATATTGTTCGTATCGGACGCCGAAATTTCCTTATACATGATCGCGCCGATACTTGCGGTCGCTTTCAAGTTGACAAGCGGGAGAGGTCTGATATTCGGACGTTTCACCTTGTCCGGGAACAAAGACTGTTCCCAACGAACTTCGGTTTCATACGAATTGACTTTAACGCCGCTCTTGATGAGCTCGGCATATTTGTCGTAGTCGAAGAACACAACGGATTCGTCGTATTCTTTCGGAGTCAACTTACTATTCTTAATATTGTCTTCAGCGCGAGTCGACGTATCGTTGATCTGTTTGGCCGTAAGGGTAAACTTTTGCAAACCGCCGCCCATCGCCGCCAACACCCCAAAGAGCAAAACGCCGACGGCTATGATCACGATCTCCCCGTGCAAAAGGAAGAAATTATATTCGTTAGCCCCGGAGTCCGCCTTCTTTTTCGGCTTCGCCTTCGCGGCTTTTTTCGACGCCTTCTCGGCTTTTGCAGCCGCCGCCGCGGCCTTTTGGGCTTCTTTCTCTTCTTTAGATTTCGCGCACATGGCGTTCCCTGCTATTCTCTATTATGCTATCGACAACGAATGAAGTAGTTCGGTTTCCTCGCAAGCCAAAGCGACGTCACGTCGCGTCGGCGGGATCCGTCGCGCCTGCGGACGGTTCCCCTGCGGACGCGGGCTGCGCGGGCGCTTCCGACGCCGCCGGAGTCGACGCGTCGTCGGTCGACGTCGATTTTGACGCCCCATTGGCGGCTTCGTCGCCTTCGGAAGAATTTTCTCCCTGCGCGGCGTCGATTATCGCCTGAGCCTCCGCGTACGCCTTTTCTGCGGACGCGCCGGTCGCAAAGTTGGCTTTGTTAGGTTCGTTATAGATATTGATCACGCCAAAAATCTCAACCCGAATCGCGTCGGCGCCATATTCCGATTGACTGAGCTCGCTACGTCCGATTTCGACGCCGCCCGCGCCGCCCGTCATATCGCCGCCCATGCCCATGCCGCCCATGCCTCCCGCAGAACCGCGAGCGCCTCCGCCGGAAACGCCCCCGGACACGCCGCCGCCCATGCCGCCGGACATTCCGCCCATACCCATGCCGCCCATAGCGCCCATCATAACGCCTCCGATCCCGCCCCAGCTTACGTGTCTCAAGTTCCTACAC
>CAMZEO010000019.1 GCA_947305735.1 uncultured Planctomycetales bacterium
TACGGCGTCGTCGACGTATCGTTTGCCGAACCGATTCGCGTCGTCTATTTGACGCCCGAATTTGGTTTTTTCTTCTGGAAAGACTCCGACGGAAGCGTTTGGCGACCGGTTTCGCGTCGTTCCGCGCCGGAAATCGTCCCCGCTTTTGACGGTAAATTAATCGAAATTGAAACGGCGCTCGAACGCGTCGTTTCTGAAACCGACGATTTCACGAAACATTCGAGCGGTTCTTTTACTATGCTTGCGGGGCTTGATTTGCGAGAACTGTCGATTCGCGTTTATACTGCGGACGAGAAAGAAACGCTTCAGTCGGGAGAATTAACGCTTCGAGGCGCGACGGCAAGACGGCTTGAAAATGGCGATTGGTCGATTTCCATACGACTTGATTACAAGTTTCCTTTTGACGCGTTCGACTCTCATCGCGTCTGGTTTGACAAGAACGACTTTGCATTAATTTGCGAGAATAAAGAAGAAAAGATCGTTCCGAAACGTCTTCGCGAGCGAGCGAGGTCAACCGAAGGCGTAGACGTCGATCTTGATTTTGCGGACGACGACGAGTTGAACGTCGCCCTGCGCGCGACCAAGGCGCGTTTGGAGTGCCGTTTGCCGCGATATTTCGCTTTTCTTAGGATACCTATTTGACCGTTTAGATCCAGTCGAGCCCGATATCGAACGTTTTCGCGGAATGCGTCAACGCGCCGACGCTGACGCGTTCAACTCCCGATTCCGCTTTGGCGCGAACCGTTTCGAGCGTAATTCCGCCCGACGCCTCGAATTCGCACGTCGCGCCCGCTTTTGCGCGCATCTGAACGGCTTCTCTCATCATATCCGGCGACATATTGTCGAGCAGGACGACGTCAGGATTCTCAGGGAGAACTTGTTCGAGTTGTTTTAAAGAATCAACTTCGATTTCCAGCATCGGCAGTTCCCGACCAACGTAATGCTCTTCGAGATATTTTCGCGCGCGTCGAACCGCTTCTCCGGGATCGAAGTCGGTTATTCCGCCAAAGGCGAGATGATTGTCCTTGATAAGGATCGCGTCGTACAGACCCGTTCGATGATTGCGACCGCCGCCGCAACGCACCGCGTATTTTTCAAGACGACGCCAACCTAAGGTCGTCTTTCGCGTGTCGTAGATACGCGCGCCGGTTCCTTCGATCGCGTCCGCGTATTGGCGCGTCAACGTCGCGACGCCCGAAAGACGTCAGACGAGGTTCAACAGCAGACGTTCCGCCGTAAGCATAGAAAAGACTGGACCGGAAACGATTCCGATGACGTCGTCTTTTTCGACTGCCGCGCCGTCTTTTATTTTCCCTTCCCAATTGAGGCGTTCGTCTATTGTTTTGACGAGTTCTTGCGCAAAAACTAAACCCGCCATGACGCCGCGCGCTCGCGCGACGACCGCCGCTTCGGCGGAAACGCCGTCGGGAACCAGCGCTAAAGTGGTGAGGTCTCCAACGTTTTCGGAGTCTTCCCGAATAGCAAGCGCCAAAAGAGCGCGCATATCCGCGCGGAGGTCGTCGTTATAAACCACTTGGGAAAAATCTCGTTTTGCCTCTCGAGCGTTTTGTTTAACGGACATTGCGCCGCTCCTTGGATCAAGAAGAACAGGGTGAAGGAAAACAAAAAACCGCTCGATCGAACAAATTCGAAAGAGCGGCTTTTGCTAATGACCCCAACGGGACTCGAACCCGTATTCCGGCCTTGAAAGGGCCGTGTCCTAACCGACTAAACGATGGGGCCGTTAAAAGATCGGTTATAAACCGAACCAATCCCGCAATTCCGCTCCAAAAACGAGTCTTGCGCAACGATCCGGAAGTGACCCCAACGGGACTCGAACCCGTATTCCGGCCTTGAAAGGGCCGTGTCCTAACCGACTAAACGATGGGGCCATCCTCGACCAACAGGTCGAAAGTAACGCGATTCTAACCTTGATCTTGATTTTGTCAAGAGACGGCTTGTTCTTTTTTATTTTTTCTTATTCCATATATTCCATATATTTCATATATTCCGTATACACGGAGGATAGGCGTCAGTCCTTTTTAGAACTTCTCGTTTTGCTTCTTCTCGCTCGTATTTTTTAAGACTAGTTTTTATAGTATTTAGCGCGTAGACGTGATAATCTTGGTCCTTCAATTGTAAACGTTTGACGTTTCCGGAATGTTTTCGACGCGAAACCGTTTAACGCGATCATCGCTTATCCTCGAGTGGTTTCCAGCGGAAAATCGCTCGTTAATTCGCGCTTAACGCTTTCCGTTATCTCTTTTTGACGCTCGATCGGTCTTTGAGCGTTCGATTTGACGACGGGTGAAACGCGCGCTCGACGCCCTTGTTAAGTCGCGTTAAAACGCTTACAATGTAACCGGGCGTCTTGACGCGTAAAACGTTCGTCGAGGCGCTTGAACGACGATAGCTACGTTGGATCTTTTAGAATCAGAGAAGAGCATATGAATAACGCTGAAACGGAACGTTTTTCCCAAGAAAGCCGCTATCTGGACAAATACGACGTCGTGGTCGTAGGTTCCGGTCTCGCGGGTATGACCGCCGCAAACGTGTTGGGTCGCGGCGGTCGCAAGGTTCTTTTGTTGGAACGCCATTATAAACTCGGCGGTCTCGCGACCTGGTTTCGACGCGAAAAAGGCGAACACATTTTTGACGTTTCTCTTCATGGATTTCCCGTCGGCATGATCAAGAGCTGTCGTCGATACTGGAATCAGGAGATCGCCGACAGGATCGTTCAACTTCCGCGCATTAAATTTGACAATCCGCAGTTTTCATTGACAACAACGTTTACTCGCGAGGATTTCACGCGTCTTCTTGTCGAACGCTTCGGACTTGCCGAGGAGACGGTCAAAGCGTTTTTTGACGAAGCGCGCAACCAGACGCACTACGACGATCAGTCGAAGACGACGCGCGAATTGTTCGATCAATTCTTCCCGGGGCGTTCCGACGTCGCGCGGCTTCTGATGGAGCCGATCACGTACGCGAACGGCTCGACGCTGGAAGACCCCGCGCTGACCTACGGCATTGTTTTCTCGAACTTTATGTCTAAAGGCGTCTTCACGTTCCAGGGGGGCACCGACCTGTTTGTGAAGATGTTGCGCGACGAACTGGTCAAAAACGGAGTCGATATCGCGCTCAACGCGCCGGTTGAAAAGATTGTCGTCGAAAACGAGCGCGTCGTCGGCGTTCGTATCGCCCGCGGACCGATGAAAGTCGAGTCGCCGGAAATTGGCGGAACGCCAAAGGCGATTTCGCCCCTTGCGGGCAAGACGATCGGCGCTCGCGCGGTTCTTTCGAACGCGAATTTGAAGGGCACGATCTTTAATATGGTCGGACGCGAACATTTCGCCCCCGATTTTGTCGCTGAAGCGGAGGCGGTTCGGTTGAATAATTCAAGCGTTCAGGTTTATATCGCTCTTAAGCCGGGCGAAACGCTCGACGAAGAAAAATGCGGCGACTTGCTTTTTACGTCGGTCGCGCCCGAGTTTCGAGCCGATTGGCTCTTGAGCAGGCATATCACGAGTCGAACCTATTCGTTCTATTATCCAAAAACGCGTCCGGGAACGGATCGTTATTACGTTGTCGCAAGTTCAAACGCGAATTACGAAGACTGGGCGAATCTTACCGACGAAGCGTACGAAGAAAGTAAAAAAGACTTGATCGAAACGACATTGGACGCGCTCGACAAATACGCTCCCGGCGTCCGCGAGAAAGTCGCCTACGTCGAGGCGGCGACTCCAAAAACGTTCCGCGATTACACCGACCACTGGCTTGGCGCGAGTTTCGGAACAAAATACGAGGGGCTTGCGGTTAGCCGCGCTTTGGGGAATAAAATCGCGGGATTGTACCACGCGGGCAGCGTCGGGATTATTATGTCCGGCTGGCTTGGCGCCGTTAATTACGGCGTAATTGCCGCCAACGACGTCGACGAATTTTTGACGAGGTGATTTTGTGTCCAACGACAATTTAACTAAAGACGAATCTTTTTTCGATTCTCGAGCCGCCATTTTAGCGGCGATACCGCACCGCGCGCCTTTTCTTTTTGTCGACGAGATCGTTTCGTGGACGGACGAAGAAATTGTTTGCGCGTATCGATTTAAACAAGACGAGTTTTTTTTCGCCGGGCACTATCCCGGCTTTCCGATCGTTCCCGGCGTCGTGCTATGCGAATCGGCGATGCAGGCCGGCGCGATCTATATGACGCGCTTGTTCAGCGACGAAGATCGCAAGGCGGGCAAAGTTCCGGTCGTCGGGCGTATGAACGACGTGAAATTCAAGCAGCTCGTTCGACCGGGCGACCGCGTTGAACAGCGCGTTTCTCTGAAAGAAAAAATCGCCGGCGTTTACATGCTTCACTCGAAGGTGACCGTCGAAGGAAAGACGGTCGTTACGTTCGATTTTGCCGTTACGATGGCGGATCGTCCGTCCGATGAATGATCGTCGCGTCAAGTCGAAGCCTCGTCGAACTTTTCGTTTGACGAGATTTTTTCAACGAACGTCCCGTCTTGTTTGCTTTCTTCCACAAATCTTTGGGAAATCTTAACGATGTTTAAAATTCGCTTGTTGACGCTCGCTCTCGTCGGTTTGTGTTCCGTTCCTTCTTTCGCCGACTATGGCGATTGGAAATTCGACTCCGAAGAGTTTGAAAAGCGACTGTTTAACGACTGGCTTATGCAGGACGCGCCCGACGCGGAAGAACTTGCCGCTCTCTTTTTGGACGACTCGTTTGAAGAAGAACGGCGACTTGTCGAACGCGTTTTGAACTCGCTTGACTCCGACGAATTAAACGCCAGACTTACGGCGCTTGTCGACCAAAAAACGCCCGGCGATTCGCCCAAATGGCGCGAGCTTTACGCGGACGCGTGTCGGGAACGTCGAGCCGCGCGTCTTGAGTCGGCGATCGACGCGGCTCCGCAGTTCGTCTATACGAAGCACTACGTCATGGGCGCGAGTCATTACGCGTACACCGAAGACGTTACGGACGAAGCGTATTTTGACACAAGCGTCAACCGACAGCCGGGCGGTCAGTTGTGTTTGGCGACGTTTCAGCCGGACGGATCGATTGCTCACGAGGTTCTGGTCGAGACGCCCGACGGAACGATTCGCGATCCCGACGTTTCCTGGGACGGAACGAAGATCCTTTTCTCAATGCGCGGGAGCTTTGACAAAGACGATTTCCATCTCTACGAATACGACGTCAAGACGCGCGAAGTTCGTCAAATAACTTTCGGGCTTGGCGTCGCGGACATCGAACCGATCTACTTGCCAAACGGCGACTTGCTTTTTACGTCGACGCGTTGCGGACAGATTACCGACTGCTGGTGGACGGAAGTTTCGAATCTGTATACGTGCGACGCGCGAGGGCGTTTTTTACGTCGCGTGTCAGTCGATCAGGTAACGGTTAATTATCCGAAACTTCTCGACGACGGACGCGTCGTTTACACGCGCTGGGATTACAACGATCGCGGTCATATCTACGTTCAGCCTCTTTTCCAGATGAACGCCGACGGGACGGGACAGACGGAGTTTTACGGAAATAATTCATATTTTCCGACGGTCGTTTTGCATCCTCGCGGGATACCCGGCTCCGACAAAGTCGTCGGCGTCCTGGGAGGACACCACGCTTATCAACAGGGAAAACTCGCGATTATCGATCGTTCAAAGGGAACGCAAGGGAATTCCGGCGTTCAGCTGATCGCGCCTGCGAGAGAAACGGAAGACGTCAAAATTGACAGATACGGTCAGGAAGGGGAGTTGTTCCAATATCCTTACGCGCTCGACGAAGAAACGTTTTTGGTCGCGTATCTTCCGGAAGGCTCGCAAGAGCGCTCTTACTCGATCCCGTTTGGCGTCTACTGGTTCGACGTCGACGGCGCGCGCGAATTACTCGCGTTCGATCCCGCTATCAGTTGCGGTCAGCCCGTCGCTTTTGTCGAACGCGAGATTCCTCAGACGCGTCCGAGTCAGGTCGATTTGACGAAAAAGACCGGACAATATTACGTCCAGGACGTTTACGAAGGGCCGGGGCTTGAAGGAATCAAACGCGGAACGATTAAAGCGTTGCGCGTCGTCGCGTTGGAGTTCCGTTCGATCGGGTGCGGTTGGAACTGGCATTTCGGCGAGGCGGGCGACTCGATGGTTTCGACGCCTTGTTCGATCGGGGGAGGCGCGTGGGACGTTAAACGCGTCTTGGGCGAAGTTCCCGTCGAAGAAGACGGTTCGGCGTTCTTTGAAGTTCCGGCGCTTACGCCCGTCTATTTCCAATTGCTTGATCGCAACGGGGACGTCGTTCAGACGATGCGCAGCTGGTCGACCCTTCAGCCGGGCGAAACGTTCGGGTGCGTCGGATGTCACGAACCTAAAGGCGCGTCGATCGGCAACGTGGCGACGGCGAGCGGGTCGACGACGACCGCGTTGCGCAAAGGAGTCGCGACGTTGACGCCCGTTCTGTTCCCCGGCGAAGGTTCTATGAAAAAAGATGGGTTCAGCTATTTGCGCGACGTCCAACCTATTTTGGACTCGTATTGCGTGTCGTGTCATACCGGCGGAAAAGACGCGGACGGAAACTTCAGACCGTTTTCGCTCATGGCCAACGACATGACTCCCCCCGACGAAGACGACGATTATTTGAAGATTGTTAAAGCGCAAAAACGCGTGTTTGCGGAATCTTACGTCAAATTGACGAACCGCGGAAATCATGAGAACGATTTTACGCGCTGGCCGGGAATTCAGGATCGTCCGTCGATGCTGCCGCCCTATTATTCCGGCGCGGCGACAAGCCCGATGATCGCGATGTTGCGCGGCAAGGAGCGGATGGAAAAGGACGCGGATCTTCCTAATCGCCCAAAAGTTTCCGACGCGGCGTTTGAATGGCATAAGGACGTTAAGGTCGACGAGCGCTCGTTGAAAACGCTCGCGATGTGGATCGATCTTCTCGTTCCGTATTGCGGAAATTATCTTGAGGCGAACGCGTGGACGCGCGGCGAGCGCGCCTGGTACGAATATTATACGGCGCAACGCGTTCGCAACGCGGAAATCGTCGCGGACGACGTCGCGAAGAAGATCGAAGCGGACGCTTCGGGCAAAGAGTTTTCGCTCGCCGATTTTCAACAATTTGACGCCGGAGGGCTCGACTATCGCGAACGGTTCGTTCAAACCTGGCTTGAACGCAAAGCTCCGTCGCGTTGCGCTAAATCGGGCGCGGAAAACGTCTATCGCAATCTCGCGCTCAATCCCGACGATATTCAGGGAGACGCGGAAACGCTTGTCGAGTATCCTCACGCTCGCGCGAACAGCGAGTACGCTTATCTTGACAAAACGGCGGCGAAAAACGCGATCGACGGAGATTCGGAAACGTCGTGGTCGCCGAATTTGCGAACCGACGCGCGATTGACCGTCGATTTTGGCGTCGAGGTGGAAATCGACAAGGTCGTCGTCAAATTGGCGCCTTTCGACACGCCTTTCTTCGGCGGGGAGTTGAAGCCGATTCAGGCGCAATTAGAGTTTTCCGACGGATCGACGGAGACGATCGCGCTTGAGCCGACGACGGAACCGCAGACTTTTTCGTTTGAAAAACGCCGCGTCGCCTGGACGAGCCTTGTTAACGCTCGTTGTGAAAACGATTTGCCGGCGGCGTATAGCGTCGTGGAATTTGAACTTTGGGGAGTCGCCGCAGAATAACGGTTTTGCCCCGTCCGACTGTAGTTTGCTAAAGACGTCGACGCGTCTTGTAGTATTGCTCCTTTCGATTTAGACTTCTTACGCCGTCGAAATGATGAAAAATAAGCCTTAAAGCATAAGGAGATATGAAAGTGTTTGTTTCGGTTCAAGACGCGTCGTTGTTGATCGCGCGTTGCGCGGCGTTGGGATTGGCGTTTTTCTTCCCGGCTCTTGCGGAAGGAAAAGTTAAAGACTGGTCGTTTGATCCCGACGTATTTCAAGCGCGACTTGAAGAAGATTGGCTTATGCAGGACGAGCCGAACGCGGAATGTCGCGCCGCTTTGTTTCAGAGCAAGTCGGACAATCGCGCGGAACAAGCGTTGATTGAACGCGCGTTAGGCGAGATTTCCGACGCGGACGTTTTTCGCGCGCGTCTGAAACAGTTGGCGCGCAAGCCCGGCGCCGATTCCGGTTGGCGCGAATTATATCGCGACGCGTGCGTCGAACGTCGCGCCGTTCGACTTGCCGACGCTATTGAACATGCTCCGCAATTCGTTTATACGAAACACTATGTGATCGGCGCGAGTCATTACGCCTATACCGACGACGCGACGGACGAAGACGTTCGAGACTACAGTTTCGATCGACGTCCCGGCGGACAGCTTTGCCTGGCGACGTTCATGTCCGACGGTTCAATTAAAAACGAGGTTCTCGTCGAAACGACCGAGGGAACGATTCGCGATCCCGACGTTTCCTGGGACGGCAAGAGGATTCTTTTCTCGATGCGAACCGACTTGAATTTCGACGATTATCACGTCTACGAATACGACGTCGACTCTAAAACGACGCGTCAAATTACTTTCGGCGCGGGCGTTTCCGATATCGAGCCGATCTACTTGCCAAACGGCGATGTGCTCTTTACGTCGACGCGTTGCGCGCAAATTACCGACTGTTCATTTGCGGAAGTCGCCAACTTGTTTGCGTGCGACGCGCAAGGACGTTTTTTGCGTCGCGTTTCCGTCGATCAGGTCTCGGTTAATTATCCGAAAGTTCTTGACGACGGACGCGTGATTTATACGCGTTGGGACTACAATGATCGCGGGCAACTCTTTCCGCAACCGCTCTTTCAAATGAATCCCGACGGGACGGGGCAGACGGAATTCTACGGAAACAACTCGTATTTTCCAACGTCGATACTCCACGCGCGCGGAGTTCCCGGCGGCGACAAAGTCATGGCGATTGCGACGGGGCACCACGTTCATCAACACGGCAAGTTGATCGAGATCGATCGAAATCTTGGTTCTCAGGAGAATTCCGGCGTGAAATTTATCGCGCCGATTCGCGAAGCGCCCGCCGTCAAGATCGACGTTTACGGACAGGACGGCGAGTTGTTTCAATACCCGTGTCCGCTTGACGAAGAGTCGTTGCTATGCGCGTATCTTCCGGAAGGAGCGCGTTTTGAACCCGACATGGTTAAACGCGAATATTTTAAACCGTTTGGAGTCTACTGGTTCGACGTCGACGGACGGCGAGAACTGTTGGCGTTCGATCCGCTCGTAAGTTCCGGTCAGCCGATTCCGCTGGTCGAACGCGAGGTTCCTCAAACGCGACCTTCGCAAGTCGATTATTCTCAGTCGACTGGCAAGTTCTACGTTCAAGACGTTTACGAAGGACCGGGGCTTCGGGGAATCGAGCGCGGCGTCGTTAAGGAGCTGCGCGTCGTGGCGCTTGAATTTCGTCCGGCGGGCGTTCGCGCCAACGAAAACCACGGTCCCGCCGGCGACGCGATGGTTTCCACGCCAGTTTCGGTCATGAACGGAACCTGGGACGTTAAACGCGCGTTGGGAACCGTTCCCGTCGAAGAGGACGGCTCGGCGTATTTCGAAGTTCCGGCGCTTACGCCCGTGTATTTCCAATTGCTTGATCAAAACGGCGACTGCGTTCAGACGATGCGCAGCTGGTCGACGCTTCAGCCGGGCGAGACGTTTGGATGCGTCGGGTGCCACGAACCGAAGGGGAGCGTAACGCAAAACGACGTCGCGGCAAGCGGGTCGACGTCGATCGCTTTTAAGAAGGGAGTCGCTCGCCTGACGCCGGAACTGACGCCGGGGCGGGGGCGTTTTCAAGACGCGGGGTTCAGCTTTACGCGCGACGTTCAGCCGATTTTGGACGCTCATTGCGTTCGCTGTCATACGGGCGAAACGCGCGCCGACGGTTCGAAAGCGCCCTTTTCATTGCGCGGCAATCTTGACTCGTCTCCCGTCGGTCAGGCGTATGTTCGGAAAGACGGAAGATTTTACAGCGAAGCTTATTTGAATTTGACAAATTACGGAAACCACGATTCAAAATACGTCGATTGGCTCAACGTTCAGGAAGGTCCCGAGCTTCTGGAACCGTACAAGGCGGGCGCGGCTAAAAGCAAATTGATCAAGATGTTTCGCGACGAGGACGGAAACGTCGGAGGTCGGGACGAGAATCATCGCGACGTTCGAATCGACGGCAAGTCGCTGCGAACGCTCGCAATGTGGATCGATCTTGTCGTTCCCTATTGCGGCGACTACGTCGAACAGGCGAATTGGACGCGGGACGAACGCGCGAAATACGACTATTATCTTACGAAACGAGTCGGCATGGAGACGATCGTCGCCAGAAATATGGAACTCAAACGACTTGCGGACGAGTCGGGCGTTTTGCCCGATCCGGCCGATTTCGGCTGGACCGATTTCGGCGGAGCGACCGACAAACGCATGTTCCTCGCCGGATGGTTCGCGCGTCGAATTCCGTCGGTGGCGCGGCGTATTGGCAAGTGGAACGTCTATCGGAACCTTGCGCTCAATCCCAACGACGCTCAGGGGGACGCCGAAGAGACGAAACTCTATCCGCGCGCGACGTCCAACAGCGAGTACGCGTATCTCGACGAATTCGCCGCGAAAAACGTAATCGACGGCAAGACGGAGAATAAAGGACACGGTCCTGACTTTCCGTCATGGGGGCCGAATCTTCGGACCGATTTGTGGCTGAACGTCGATTTTGGCTGCGAAGTGGAAATCGACAAAGCGGTGATTTATCTTCGCGCCGATTTTCCGCACGACGCCGCGTGGAAGAGCGCGAAGCTCGAATTTTCCGACGGGACGTTTATTAGAATCGACTTCAAAGAAACGGCGGAACCGCAAACGTTCACGTTTCCCAAACGACGCGTTCGCAACGTCAAGTTGACTGATTTTGAAACCGTTTCGCCCGAAAAATGGCACGGGATTACGGAACTGGAGTTTTGGGGCGTTTCGATTTGATTTCCAGACGAGTTTTATGCAGGTTAACGCTTTTTTAGACGGAGGAATGGAAAATGAGCGATAAGGTATATTTTGTCGATAGCGAAAATGTTGGCGCGCGTTGGATAGATCTAATGGAAGAGGATCAGGAAAGCGATTTTCTGGTTTTCTATACGGGAAACTCTCCTCATCTCGATTATGAACACACAATCCGTCTTCTGAATATGCCTCAAAAGCCGGAATTCATTTGTTGTAATGAGGGTAAAAACGCGTTGGATTTTCAGTTGGCGTCTTACTTGGGATACGTGTTGGGTTCCGACGAAGTGAAGCAATTTGTTATTCTGTCAAACGATACCGGTTTTGATTCATTGGTTCGCTTTTGGAGAGAACGAGATAGGAATATAGAACGACGTAGCCTCAAACTAACTTCGACGATGGATGAGGGGAAAGCGGAATTATTAAACGTATCTGACTTCGAACATACCGTTGGAATGAGCGAGAAGGTTTGCGACATAGACGTCAAAGATTACCACACGATTCTCAACTGCTTGGAATCGACCGCTAAAACAAATATATATAACGCTTTTGTTTTTTTGTTTGGTTTGGAAAAAGGGAAGGAACTCTATAAATATGCAACGACACACAAATTGACAGAGCCTCCAGTAAATTGGAAACGTGGAACTAAGATTGAGAAATTTTGCGAACTTATTCTCAAATATGGAAATCCATCTGGAATTGCCATTCCAGAAGGCTTTATCTCTTTTTTGTTGCCTCGCGTTCAATGCGGCGCAAGTTGGCAATCCATCGAGAAAAAGGCTGTTCAGGAATATGAAACACAAGTTGCCGAGGTTTTTATGCGCTTCTATCCTTTACTTACACAAATAAAGTAAGTGAAAAGCGTCGTTGAGTTAAATTTGCTTAACAAATGATAGTCCGTCTTTAACAAGAGTACTTCGGCTGCTATTCTTTGGAAAGTAGCAACAACCCGCCGCGGGAACAAATCCCAGCGTTTAATTGAACGGAGTCGTTGACTTTTTGTCCTTTGTCGCTTGGGACTGGCGTCCGATGTTGGCGTCAGTCTTAAAAGATAGCGTCTTTTTTCCGGTTCTTGTAACAATTGTCAAATAAGATATAATGACGATACGCTGGTTGAGGTTATTTTTGTCGACGTCCGATGTATGGTTTTGGACATGGGAGAAGATTGGGGTTAATGGACTGTAAGCCTGATTGAACTTGGAGCAGAAAAATGTCGTCGTTTTCCGAAAACAAATTAAAGTTGTTTGAACCGCGATTTGATTCTGAACTTTCTGAGTTAATTTTTGGTTTGGAATACCTTCGCAACAGGGATTTTTCCGTCGGCACGACTCCGGAACGCTGGTTTCACGGACTGAAGAACCTTTTTTTTATTCTTGAAAGCGTGAGTTCGGCTCGAATTGAAGGAAATCGGACGACGGTAGCGGAATATATTGACTACATACAACGCGGAAAGCTCGGACTTTTTCATCAAGAAGACGATTATCAGGAAATTACGAATTTAGTTGATGCGTTGCAGTTTATCGAAGAGAGTGTTCGCGATTTTGGCGTTAATCAAATATTGATTCGCGAGTTGCACAAATATGCCGTTAAAGGCCTGTCAAGCGACAGAGAAGGGGATCGAACGCCCGGCGCGTATCGAAAAGGGAACGTTAAGATATTGAACTCGCCGCATAGACCGCCCGAGGCGGGAGACGTTCCTTCTCTGGTAGCCGAACTTGTCGACTGGCTTAATAAACCTCAACGTCCGACTTTTGACCTCATAAAAATAGCTCAAGCGCATTGGCGATTTGTATGGATACACCCTTTTTCCAACGGAAACGGTCGTACCGCGCGGCTCTTGACCTACGCGCTTTTGGTTAAATACGGATACGCGCCCGACGGAATGATCGTTAATCCCAACGGTCTTTTCTGCGCTCGTCGAGACGATTATTATCGACGCCTGAGCGAGGCTGATTCGTTGACGGACGACGGGATTGAGAATTGGATTACCTTTTTCGTCAAATGCTTGAGACAAGAACTCGAGAGCGCGAAACGACTTATGGACAAAGATTTTGTCGTTAAACAAATTCTTTTACCGGCAATCGAATTAGCGTTGAGATTGAACGTTCTTGCCGAGATTGAGTCAAGAGTCCTCAAGAGCGCGATCGTTGACGAGTCAATACGACTTAAAGATTTTGCAGGGAAAGACAAGTCGGAAAAAACATACGCGCGCGCGATCGCTAATTTGAAAAATGACGGTCTTCTTTCTCCCTTCAAGTCCAAGGGACGCGTTTACGGTTTTACGGTCGCTCCAAAATTGTATCGTTTTATCGTAGAGCGTTTTTGCAAATTGGGATTGACGCGTTTGACACTGGAGGAACGTCCGAATTGAGGACTTTCGCTGTCGCGGCATTTTCCGCCCGCTTGCGAAAGCGTTTGTTTCTCGGTATACTTCTAAAATTAGTTCGTTTCGCGCGCGTTGCGTTTGGACGGACGTTGACGACAATAATCGCCCGGCGCGCGTCGGGCCTTTCACTTATCCTACAAAAAGGAACGACAATGCAATTGAAACATGCGGTTCGATCCCGCCTTTGGGTCGTTGGTTTGCTGGCGTTGATTTTATCGAGCCAGGTTGGTTTCGCTCAACAGTACGCCTGGGAAGGCGGGGTGCGCGACGCTATTCAGGAAAGTCGGTTTGCGGACGCGGCGAAAGCGCTTGACGCGCTCGACGTTTCCGGCGCGGAACAGACGCAAAAAGAATGGTATTACGAATTGATGCGCCGCATCAAGATCGAATTTCCTCAGACGGAATCGGATATCAAAGAGGAACTTGCCAAACGCGGGTACGACAACAGCGACGCCCAAATGCGCGAATGGGAATCGAAACGCTATTTGGAGATGCGCCCGATTGACGGAACGCGCTGGTACTTCAAACACGCGGTCGACAACCTTGAACGTCTCGCGCCCGAGATTCGCGCGACGCGTCCGTCCGGAACGTCTCAGTTCCGCCTGAACAACTGCGCTCAAATGATTAAAACGTCCGACGGACAGGGCAAATTGACTCTCGGTCAGGCGAACGTCTTCCACTGCGTCGCGACCGTGCCCGCGAACGAGATTCCCGCCGGCGAAGTCATTCGCTATTGGGCGCCGTTTCCTCGCGAATGGTGCGAACGTCAGCAGGACGTCAAGTTGCTTTCTCATAACGCGGACGTTTGTGAAATCTCTCCGAAGGAAGATATGCAGCGAATCGTCTATATGGAAAAGACGACCGTTAAAGACAAACCGACCGTCTTTGAATTTTCGTTCCAGACGACCTCCTACGCGCAGTATTATTCTCAGGAATATTTGGAAAAAGCCGCCAAACCTTACGACGTTGATAGCGACGTCTACAAGGAGTATACCGCCGAGTACCTGCCGCACATGATTAAGACCGACGCGATGAAAGCGTGGGCGGACGAGATTGTTGGCGACGAAACGAACCCCGTCAAAATTGTTTCGAAACTGTTCGACGCGATCGACGCGCGTTTCCCGTGGGCGTCTTCGAACGAATACGGCACGATGCTTTGCATTCCAGAATACGTTATACGCGAAGGGCATGGCGATTGCGGCATGTTGACGCTGACGCTCGTTTCCGCGTTGCGTTGCGAAGGAGTGCCCGCGAAATGGCAGAGCGGCTGGACGATGAAACCGGACGGCGCGTGCGGCATGCACGACTGGGGCGAAGTTTACTACGAGGGCGTCGGCTGGGTTCCGATCGACATGTCCTACGGGCTTATGACGAGCGACGATCCTCTTATTCGCAATATCTATAAGAGCGCGTTGGATCAGTACCGACTTATCATCAACGACAATATCGGTTGCAAGTTCACGCCGGAAAAGAAGTACTTCCGCAGCGAGCCCGTCGATTGCCAAAAGGGCGAAATGGAATGGAAAGACGGGAACATCTACTTTGACAGGTGGTCGTTCGAGATGACCGTCGATCAGGAGAGACTCGACTGATTTTTTTCGAGCTTAACGGGCGACGCGCCGATTT
Organism: uncultured Planctomycetales bacterium; assembly: GCA_947305735.1. Lineage (GTDB taxonomy): Bacteria > Planctomycetota > Planctomycetia > Pirellulales > Thermoguttaceae > RUG369. Next base: position 14,980 of record CAMZEO010000019.1, read on the forward strand.
TGGAATTGTTCCGGGATCGGCGCGTTTTGTCTTTTGAAAACTCAAACCATCAACGAGATTTGTTTGCCGTTTGAGTAAAACAATGGCGACGGTCTCAAAAAGACGGAATTGTTTTTCTCTTTGGTTGACGTTCTTAACAGCCGTTCGTACAATACAATAGTAGACGTTTATATTTCGGTCGCCGGAAGCTTATGGTTTTAGAAGGTAGCTCAAATGGTCAATACGCTTGGAAAAAGAAGAGGAGTAGGACGCGTCGGTTTTATTCTTGTCAAACTTCTGATTGTTGTCGCAATCGTCGGCGTTTTATCCGGCGCGTCTGAACGCGGATTCGGAACGGAACAGTTTAGGATCGTCGGTTACGCGCCGAATTGGCATGGCGTAAAATACTTGGACGACATAGATTACAGTCAAACGACGAACCTGATTTACGCTTTTGCAATTCCGACAGCGGATGGAACGATCCTGCCCTTAAACGACGGCGGTTTTATGACCGCGCTGGTCAAGAAAGCGCATGAAAACAACGTAAAGGTTAGCATCGCTATCGGCGGGTGGTCATATAAGGGAAAACCGCTCGAGTCTACTTTTGCCAAGGCGACCGACACGGACGCAAAATGCAGAACATTGGCGGACGCCATGTTGAAAGTCGTCGACGAGCACGAACTGGACGGAATCGACGTGGACTGGGAGTATCCGCGAGCTAATACAAGCGTGCAATACGAGACCTTGATCAAGTATCTGAGAGAAGGGCTTGACCAGAGAGGAGAAGGGAAGATTCTCACTTCCGCAGTCGCGGGTTTCACTTCCGTCGGCTATTCCGCGACGGCTCTGGGGTATTTAGATTGGGTCAACGTCATGGCTTACGACGGGGACGGATGCGCCGGACATTCGCCGTACTCCTATGCGACGGACAGTACGAACGCCTGGAAAAACGTCGGACTTCCCAAAGATAAGATCGTGGTTGGCGTTCCGTTTTACGCGAGACCCGACTGGACGTCCTACGCGGATTTGGTCGCTGCCGACAAGGACGCCGCTATGAAAGACAAAGCGGAGCGCCATGGCGCGACCATGTATTATAACGGTCTGGAGACCATCGCGAAAAAAACGGAATTTGCTTGCGACAACGCCGGGGGCGTCATGATTTGGGAAATGAGTCAGGATTATACGGCGGATAAGAGTCTGAGTTTGTTAAACAAGATTTACGAAACGGTTAAGAATAAACTTGGCGAGACGAAGGAACCTGAAAGCGCTTCGACGAACGGAGTAAAATAGCGAAATTCTTTTTCAGTTTGACTTATAAGTAATAATATATTATTAAAGGAAATACGATGAAACTACTAAAATCGGGCGTATGCGCGTTTGCGTTGTTGTTGGCTTCGGGCGCAACCTTTGCGGAGAGTCCGTCGACGGCGAGTTTTCAAATAGACGCGACGTCGCGCGGCAAAATCATCGGCAATAAGGTCTCGACGGTCAATCTCTGGCAGCATCAGAATTGGAAGCCCGGCAAAGACGAGGGAGCCGATCTCACGAAATTTGTCGAGCATATCCAGTTCATGCAGGCGACGGGCGGAAACGAATCGCGCGATATGTTCGTCGACCCGAAAAACAGGGACGTCGTCGACGATTACGATTTCTCGTCGATTCTTCGCGCCTGCCACGACGTTTTGAATCTCAACGCGAAGCCGCATATCAAGTTGAGCGCGCCGGACAAGTTCTCCAAAGAGACGGTGATCGACGGCTTTGGCGTCAACGCGCTTCCTCCCGACGACTACGACGTCTATTACAATTATATACGCGCGTTGGCCGAAGCGCTCGTCAAGGAATTTGGACTCGACGAGGTAAAGTCCTGGGGCTGGGGCGTTTTGGTTGAATTTGAAAACGCCAGCTGGTTCCACGATAAAGCGAAGTCCCCGGAAGGGAGTCGCGACGCGTTTTTCAAATTGTACGACTATTCGGTCGCGGCGCTGACCGACGTCCTTGGCGCCGATATTTACGTCGGCGCTCACGCGATGGCTTGCACCGAGGGACTTTGGGACGAACGCGAATTCCTCGATCATTGCGCGAAAGACAAAAACTTGAAGACGGGCGAGCCTATCCCAATTAAGTATTTCGCGTGCTCTTTTTACGACGACAAGCCGAATTTGCCGCATCCGTTGACGCTGGAGCAGACGGTCGGACGAATTCGCGAACGCGCGGAATCGCTGGGTCTGAACGATTTGCGCTACGGCGTCGACGAAGGGCGCATTTTAGACGGAAGCAAAGGTTCGGACGACGACGATTTAATTCACCGTATCGTCGGACAGACGTATCAGGCGGCGTACGACGCGCGAACGTTTAAAATCATGGTCGATAACGACATCGACTATTTCAGCGCGTGGAGTTATTCGAGTTCCGGACCTTACGGCGGGTACCCGCTCATCGCATATCGCGTCGCGGAACAGCTTGTGAAGTTTAAAAACGCGCGACTGCTCGAAACGAAGTCGGAAAAAGTCCTTGCCGAGGGAGTCGATTGCGACGCGGTCGCGGGGTTCGATGAAGAAACGAACACGCTTTATGTCGTCGCGTATAATTTCAAATTTGACTTAAATTACAACGAGACCGCCGACGTCGCTTTTACGATCGACGCTCCGTTTTGGAAAGACAAGACGGTGGAGTTAGTCGCGACGACGATCGACGATTCCGATAATTTCTTCTGCAAATGGCTGGAAGACAAAGAGAAATATCAAATTGGCGACGACGCGTTTCACTGGTCGCCCGACAGCGGATGTCTTGATTCGGGGTTAAGAGACCCCAAGGCGCGAGAACTGTATTTTAGCGAGTTGCGACCGGAATACGTGAAGATCGCCAATCGCGCTCCGGAGACGACGACGGAAGATTTTTCCGTTGGAACCGACGGTAAGATCAATTTCAGCGCGACGCTTCCGCGCCACGCGGTCGCGTTCTACGCGGCGCGCTCGAAGTAGCCGACGTCGCGCGCCTGGAATTCGGAACCGACGATTTTTCCCGGTTCCGCTCGCAGCCTTTTTGAAATCGACGCGAAGCTTCGTTTACCTTCGGCAAACGAACGACGAAACTCTTTGTCGTTCGTAGCTTCGCTTCGGTTCAAGGAATCGTTATTTTTTACGCTTTACCAGCGTTCCTTCCCGTACTCTTCAATCGGCTTGCTTGCGGGGGCGCCTTCTTTTAAACTGTGCGCGGTGAAGAAGACCTGACCGTCGACTTCCGGGGAATCCGCCATATATTCGAGCTGTTTTGCGAGTTGCGCGGGATCGCGCCAGGCTTCAGTTTTCGAGTTGGGGTCGACGCGATAGGCGGCGGTTCCGACGTATAACTTGACGTTCGTGTCTTTAACGACGTCGGACCACCAGTCGGTCAGGATTTGAAAATCGGCGATTTCAAAGCCGATGTGCCAGTAGATTTGCGGTACGACGTAGTCGATCCATTCTTTTTTGATCCATCCTCGAACGTCGGCGTAGAGATTATAATAGCACTGATTGCCGCGCGTCTCGCTTCCGAGCGGATTGCTTGATTTGTTCGCCCATATGCCGGCGGGGCTCACTCCCCACACGACGTTCGATTTAGCCTTGTGGATCGCTTTGCCCGCCGCTTCAATGAGCAAATCGACGTTATGGCGACGCCAGTCTTCTATATTATCAAAGCCCTCGCCGTATTCTTCGAACGTTTTTTCGTCTTCGGTGATTTTGCGTTCCGGATAGAAATAGTCGTCGATGTGAATTCCGTCGACGTCGTAATTTTCGACGATCTCGACCATGCCGTCGACGACAAGTTGACGAACTTCAGGAATTCCGGGATTCAGATAGATGCGATCGCCGTGTTGGAACGTCCACTCGGGATGAAGACGCGCGGGATTGGTTTCCGCAAGGTCTTCAAGCGCTTTTCTTCCGACGGTGACGCGATACGGATTGACCCATGCGTGGAGTTGCAATCCGCGTTTGCGCGCGCCCTCGATCCAATAGGCGAGCGCGTCGAAATTTTCGTCGGGCGCTTTGCCTTGTTCGCCCGAAAGGAAGCCCGACCACGGGTAGATTTTCGACGGATAGAACGCGTCTCCCATTGGGCGCGCTTGCAGGAAAATTGCATTAAGACGGAGTTCGGCGGCGCGATCGAGGATCGCGTCGGCTTCGGCGCGCATTTGATTGGCGCTTAGACCCGGTTTGGAAGGAAAGTCGATGTTGGAGACGCACGAGACCCAGACTCCGTGCAGTTGCCTGGTTTCGTCTTTGGCGGACGCCGCGGAAGGGAGCGCGCACGCGAACGACGCGATTATTAAACTAACGAATGATAATTTAGTCGAAATCATTATGGGAAACCTTTGTTGAAAATGGTTGTCATCACGGCTTTTCGGCGACGATCACCGCAGTCATGTCGTCGGCGGGGAGCGCGAGCCGCGCGTTTTGGAATCCGACTTTCGTCAGAAGCGCGATCGTTTCGTTAACCGTGTAGACTTTGCCGTTTTTTCTGCGAACGAGCATATTTAGTCCGAAGAACGCGGCCGATTTGGGACCGGCAAAGTCGTCGTCGATATAGACGTCGCGAATACCGACGCGTCCGCCCCTCCGCGTCGCTTCAAACGAACTCCGAAACATTCTTTCCGTTTCGTCGGTTCCTTGTTGATGAATGATCGCGCTAATCCAGACAAAATCGACGTCGCGCGGGTAGGGCGTCGCGTAAAAGTCGCCGGGATAATATTCGAGACGATCCGCGTAAGGAGAGTTTGCCGCTTTATTTTTCGCTTCGTCAAGCGCGGCGTCGCGATCGAAGAGAACCGATATCGCGTCGCGATTCGGATTCTTTTCCAGAAACGCGAACGAATAGGTTCCCGACGCGCCCCCCAAGTCGAGCATACGCCTGAAGTCGAGCAAGCCCGCGTTCAAGAGTTTTCGCGCGACGACGGGCGCGTTTTGTTTCGCGATTACGTCCATCGTCAGGATAAAGTCCTGGAATTCGACAAACGCGTCGTTGACTCCGCAAGTCGTCGGGATAGGAACGCCCGACTTGACCGTCCACGCGAGTTGCGCCCAGTTTCGGAGGCAGTTTGACTGGTGGCGTAACATCGGCGTTATCGCGTCCGACGAGCGCGAGTCAAGCAACGGCGCGAATTCGTCGACGATCCGAAACCCTCCGTCCGCTTTTTCTACGAGTTTTAACGAAGTCAGCGCGGCAAGCAAGTAGATCGTTCCTTTGAGATCAAGGTCTAATTCCCGCGCGAGCTCGTCCGCCGTAGCGTTTCCTCTCTTAATGATTTCCGTAAAGAGGTCGAGTTCGCTCGCCGCCATAACAGCGCAAGCAGTTTGCCAGGTTTCCGCGAGGGCGAGCAACTTTTGACGCGCGTCGTTCATAGCGATTCTCCGTTATTTGGAAACGTTTTCGATTTGTTCGGACGTAAGAGCGTACGTATAGACTCTCGCGTTTGCGATAACGCCGGGGAAAAACCACCGCGCTCCCATGTCGGGACAAACGTCGGCTCCCACGCAGAACGCTCGCGCCGACGCGTTGTTGGTAAATCGGAACGAGCCCGAGACTTCGGCGTTGGCGGCAAGTTTGCCGTTAAGATAGAGTCGAGCTTCTTTTCCGTCGTAGACAAACGCGGCGACGGCGTCTTCGGTTCCGTCGAACGGCGCGGTCAGGTCGAAGTATTTGTCGTCGATCCAACAACGAACCATGATTTTTTTCTCTTCTGCGTAATACTCGAACCCCGTCCCGCCGCTTTCCGTCGATCCGAAAATACTGATCGGCTCTTTATTGGTTTTTTTCGACAGATCGAGTCTGAATTTAACGAGCGTCGTTATTTCGTTTCCAAACATACCCGCTCGAATTCCGGAGAAGGGCGCGAAATAACATTGATCGACGCCGTTGAGCGCGATCGCGGCGCCTAAGGTCGCGTCGGAAACGATTTCGGGCTTTCCGAATTTTTTGAGTCGCGCGGACGCGTCGTCCACGCCGCCGACGTTGACGGCTCCCTTTTCCGGATCGAATTCGACGTCGAGGAAATTGCCGCGAGGATTGGGATTGGAACGGTCGACGTTTTCCGCGACGTCCGGCGTTTGAAATTCGATTTTTAGCGGTTCCGACGTTTCTTTTTGGAACGCGCCGACGCCGTAAACGTTAAAACGGTACTTCGTGTTGGGTTCAAGATTTAGGACGTCGTAGTCGATTTTTTCAACGGGCGTTTTCATAAAATAGTCCGACCATACGTTGAGCGTTTGGCATGGTTCCCATTTTCCTTCGTTTTCTTTTTCCGCCGCGATTCGATAGGACACGACGCAGAATTCGTCCTTAGCTTGCGAGAACCTGATTGTCGCTCCTCCCGGCGCGACTTCGACGATTTCGGCGGAGGCGTTTTCTTTCCAAATCGGCGGTTTCGCAACGTCAAATCGTTTGTTCGTATAGACGTATTTGTCGACGTTTACGGGGTCGACGAGCAGATATTCTCTGTCGAGGAACGAGTCGGAAACGACGTCGTAAAGGCGTATGCGAATCGTATTGTCTTTGTAAACGTCAAAAATGAGGAACGCGCCCGCTTCCCGAAAAGCGACGTTGTTTCCGAGTCGGAAATTGTCGCCGCGTTCGTAAAGGGACAAGGCGAAGTAACTCAACGACCCCGTGCCGATCGCGGTAAATTTACCCTGCCAGACCGAGCGGGGATCGTATGAGGGTATGTGCGAATGTCCTGAAATGTGAACAACCTGGGGATATCGTTCCAGAATGTCGGAGAAATCCTTGACTCCGGCATGGAAGTCGCCCGGCTTGCTCGCGCTACCATAGACCGTTTCGAAAACATGATAATGTTGTACGACAAAGATCGGTTTGGTCGGGTCGGCGGCGAGCGCTTCTTGAATTTTTTCGTCAAGCCATTCTCTTAAATAGACGTAGTCGTTTTCGTTACAAGTTCCTTTTTCGGGGGAGACGGTAATAAACCGATAGCCGTTGAGTTCCTGTAGACGATTTGCTTTTGTTTCAAACGTTTTCTCCCAAAGATCGCGATTACCGCCATAATACTCATGATTGCCCATGGCCAAAATTCGGCGAGTGGACGGGGCGAGGTTGTCGTCCATCGTCTTTTTGAACGCGCCGATTTCTTCGATAAGACCATGGTTCGAGAAGTCGCCGGCGACGACAAGCGCGTCGAACTTGTCGTAGGGTTGCGACGCGCAGTATTCGTTCATAAACCGCAACGCTTTTCCAAATCGAACGCGTTCCGCCGACCTGTCGTTATGCGATATGTCGTAATGGACGTCGCTTAGAGCGGCGAACCGCAAGACGATCTCTTGAGAACCGTCCTCCGCGAAAAGTTTTGAAGGAACGCATAGCGCGAGCAGGGACGCGCTTAGAAAAGATCGGCGATTTAATGACGTCGGCATTGCAATCTCCCACGTTGTTTAAGCAATATTTGTTAGCGTCGAATTTGTCGGCGTTTATTCGTCGTCCCATTCGTTGTATTTGCCGGGCAGTTTCGAATTGACGGAGGCCCAAAACGGATATTGCCGATCGGCTCGCGTCCTGACGTCCTCCAAGATTACCCTTGAGCTTGCGGGGACGATTCCATTTGGCGGCGTGAGTTTTTTTCCGTTGAAGACGACTTCTATTTTTTGATCGAAATTGATTTGCCTGGGCGAAAGAAAAATAACGGCTCTTTCCGCCGTCGATCTTATTCGCAGATTGTTGTTGACAATTTTGAAAAATTCCGTTTTTCCCGGGTGATATCCATGTCCTTGCAAATTGGCGAAAAGCGGGTCGATCATGTTTTTTTCCGGAAAGTCAAAGAGTTCGACCGACCAGAAGAAATTGTCCCACGGTCGGATCGAGTAGACGGTTCTCTCTTCTTGCGAAAAGAATTGTCTTTTCTTCATTTCAGCCCATTCAAACACTCGCGTCGTTTCTTCCGCGAACGGTTCCGCGCCTCGACCCTTGAATTGAACGTAAGTCATGTCGAACGGTTTGGAGCGATCCATACCTTGATCAAGCGTTTCCCGACTTGCCGCAAGTTTACCGCCGTCCAGTTCCCCGCCGACGGCGTACAACGGTATAAATTCGCCGTTGCGCTTAAGCAGAGGAGTGATATAGTTGGCCGAACCGCAGATTGGAATACAACCGGCCCAAAGATCGGGATGCGCCAGCGCGACGTCCCAGGCTAAGTCGCCGCCAGATTGAAAACCGGAGATAAAAACCCGATCCGCGTCAATCGAGAACATCCGACACGCGTCGCGCAAACAATACAGGACGGCCGCGCAGGCGGACGCCGAATGGTCGTAGCCGGAATTGGTTTCCGACCACTGCGGCGCGACGACGATATATCCAAATCGAGTCGCCTGACCGTACCTTTCGTAGACTTTTTTACCGCGCGCGTTCGTTTTTTCAACCCAGGGACCGCACCACCAGTTGAGTTGTTGCAACGTCGTGGAACGTTCGCCTCTCAAAGAAACGATCGTCGGGTATTTGCGATTGGGATCATATTCCGGGGGTAGCTGGACGTCGTAAGAGAAGCTCTTTCCCGTTTGAAAGGAAGGGACGGAGAGCGAGTACTGATAAGGTTTGTCTCTCGTCGACATAGGATGACTCTTGGGCGGTTTCATTACGGCGATAATTCTCGAGATATTCTCGGGATCCGACGCCTCTTCCGCGCGAATCTCGTTCCAGAGAGCTTTTCTTTGTTCCGGTCGATCTTCAAGCAAATATCGGCGGACAAGCTGACGCGTTCGGTAAAGCGAGACGGCAAATTCCAATCTTCTGTCGGCGTCGACGTTGCCGACCAACCAACCGCTTAACGCGATCGCAAGTTTTTGGGAGTCCGGAACCGATCCGTCGAGTTCCTCCTGCTCAAAGGCGGCGAATCTTCCCAGCGTGTTGTTGTTGAGTTCTTTATTGATTTCGACGACGATCGAGTTGGCGCTCTTTTTTAATTCGGGATCTTCGACCGTTTCGAGAAGCTGACCAAGCCGTTCGAGTATCCGCGCGCGTTTTTTATCCTCTTCTTCGTATTCGCGCCTCATTCGACGAATCGCCTGGATTTTTTCGGGCGATACTCGGTCGGCTTCAAAAGACTCCAGAAGCTCTTTCACTTTTTTATGTTGGCCGGAGGCGCGCCGAAGTTCAAGCTCGTTGAGAAGTCGTTCCGCCGCCAGTTGCTTGATTAATCGCAACGCGACCTCTAGTTTGGCGACGTCTTCCTCTCCTTGAAAGTCGTCGACGATTTCCTGCAATTCTTCCGCCGCCTGTTCGTACAGCGACGCTTGCACGTAGAATTGATAGATGCGCAGACGGTCGTCTAACGAGTTGGGATCGATCTGTTTTTTGATGAGCGCCGTGAGCGTCTTTCGCGGCAACGAGTGGGGCGAAAGCCTCATGTCCAAATTGTGAGTCAAACCTTGAACGCGAACGTATGTCGGCGCGATTTCGGTAATTCCCTGAACAATGGGGACGCCCGACGCGAGGATCGTTCGACGTCCGAATTCGTCAAAATCGGAAACCGCGCGATACGCGCCGAGCGCGGCGACGCGTTCGTTAGGATTGGAGTCGACGCGTTGGCGAATCTTAAAGACTTCCAAAGCGTTGGCCGAATCGTCAAGGACAAGATCGGCGGCGCTGTTTTTAGGAATGTAAATTCTACGGAGTTGGTCGTCGACGACGAGTATTTTTTCCGACTGAACGGGCGCGGAATCCCGTTCTTTTTTCGTTTCCGTCGATTCGACGACGCTTTTTGTCGGAAAGATTTCACCGACGTACAAACGTCCGTCTCGCATCACGACGCGCGTCTGCGCCGCTTCCGCCGTTGATGAACCGAAAAACGCCAGCGTTGTCGACGTTATGAAAAACAAGGCGACGGCGACTTTTTTAAAATCTTGACGCGACATATCGTTTCCGTTAAAATCACCGCGTCTCGTCGGTTGAATGTTCGTCCGACGAGGCGCCACCCCTTTACGTTCGTTTTTTTGGCTCGAAATCCGCGCGAGACGGATCCGCGCCGTATCGTTAAAAACGACTTTTTTTTAAATAATCGTCAAAAAAAACAAGCGCGGGCTTGCCCCTTGCTTATTTTATTCAAATTGACGTCGGAATCAAGAAAATTGAATTCTACCATATCGTTCTACTGCGCTCATTGCGGCAAATTGATCGCGTTTTCCTCCAAATTAGAGGGGACGACGGCTTTTTGTCCATTTTGCCGTCAAAGAATGGTTGTTCCGAAGCATAATTCGGCGGACGCGTCCTCGTCTCTTTAAGAGTTGGACGACGAAGATTCCGCGTCCAAGCCGCCGAAAGAGGAATCCTCCGATTCGTTAGGACGACGGCCCGATCTCGCGGACGAGGAGAACGCGAGCGGCGGCAGCGTCGTTTTGATTCGTTCTTTTCTTTTTCCCGATCGCTCTCGCCGTTTGGACGTCAGTCGCTCCTTGAAAATCGATTGGTTTCGTCGCGGGACGGACGAAAACGACGAAGCCGACGAATCGATCTTTGTTCAAGCTCCCGATTTGTCGGACGACGAGTTCATTGAGCGGCTTCGCCAGGATTCCTCCTCTTATCCCTGCGCGGGCGCGTTTATCAGTCCACCCGTTTATGTTCCCGAAGAAGAAAAAACACCTTGGACGGAACGCGTCGATTTAATCAAATTCGGGATTTGGATCGGCGCCGCCGTCGTTTTGATCAGACTGACGACGATGACGTCCTACGAAATCCTGCGTTTAACTAACCCCCAATATTTCAGCGCGTCGCTTAAAGAGCCCGATCCCGTTCCCGTCGAGGGCGCCGTCGTTTATAAGACGTCCGGCGGTCGGCTTGAAGGAGACGAAGGCGCGTTTGTTTTTTTGTTTCCGACCGAACCGGCGTTTGAGAAGCCGTTGGTGACTTACGGCGCCGCGCCAAATGGCAAGACTCCTTTACAATTCAACGATTTTTTGACAGAACTCGAGGCCAACGGGGGCTATTTTGAACGCGCCGGTTTTGACGGATTCTTTGACGTCGAGGTGAAGACGCCGGGCGTTTACCGGGTTTTAGTCGTTTCTTTTAACGTCGAGGACGACGTGGCGCGCGTCGACGACAAGATTCTGCGCGAGATTGGCGTTTACCTGTTTCATCCGGAAGAAATGCTTTCGCGCAACCGATTTCTGTGGACGACCAAGCGAATTGAAGGCGCGCGCGTTGAATTGGAGTTTAACGTCGGACGTTAAGCGCGTCGTTTAAGAAATCTTGGCGAAGATCCCGAACCAATTCCGGGAACTCGCCCGATTTCCCGTATCTGCTTTAGGACCGTTTGGCGCGTTTTCTCCGCTTCCTCTCGCGCGGCGGCTTTATTGGGATAGATGTCGTAAAGCCGACGGTATTTTTTTGGCGTCAGATTTGGCATTACTACGTTGGCGCCTCGTTCCAACGCCCCTTTTCTTCCGCCCGTTTCGTCAATTGTCGCTACGGCGGTCGTACTCGGAATGTTGGCGTCGGGACAAAGAATTCTTGCCAGCGCGACGACTTTAAACGCCGTTTCAATATCGTTTGGCGCTTGTCCGTCCGTCGTTGGATACTTGAACGATTTATCGGTCGACAGAGAAATACCGCGTTGGTCTTCCGACGTTGTTCCATGAATTGAAACGGTTCGCCATTCGCCGTTTCGCGCTTCGATTCTTCCGAGAGGGGTTTCGGCGTGCGGCAGAAAGGGACCGCAGCCGATCATGTCGAGATCAAGTTCCCGAAAAAGCGCAAGATCGTTCGCCAAATCGTCGAACGATTGTCCGGGGACGCCTATCATAACTCCGCTGCCGATTTCGTATCCGATCTCGCGCAAGCGTTTTAGCATCTCGATCCTGTCCTGAAAAACGGAACCTTCCGCAGTTGGGTGAATCGCGTCGTACAGATCGCGATTCGACGTTTCAAATCGGAGCAGATACCGATCGGCGCCCGCCTCTTTCCAGCGGACAAACTCCGAGTCCTTCCGTTCGCCCAGGCTTAGCGTAATCGCCAGTTGATAGCGTTCGCGAATTTCTTGAATTAAGTCGGCGACAAACGCTTCGTCGAGCGCGAAATCCTCTCCCGCCTGCAAGACGACCGTTCCGAATTGATAGTCGCGCGCGAGTTTCGCGCTTTCGAGGATTTCCTCGCGCGTCATTCGATAGCGTTCGGCGCGTCTCGACGCGCGCGCTCCGCAGTAGAGGCAGTCTCGTCGGCAATAATTGGAGAGCTCGATCAATCCTCTTAACCAAACTTCGTCGCCGACTCGTTTCCGACGCGTTCGATCGGCGACGTCGTAGAGTTCCGTCAGCTTTTCCCGATCCGTTTCCCGAAGCCACTTTGAGATTTTTGATCTGGTTAAGTTCTCGTTCAACATTCCAGCGTTCCAATAAGTCTTTTTATCTTTTCCAGCGTCGATATTATACTACTCTTGTCGTTTTTAACCAGTCTACGTTGACTTGTTTAGACAACGTTGTATATTGAACCGCTGATGGGGGGAATTGTCCGCTTGTCGGGGAGAATCGATATGAAAATAATGACAGTTCTTGGGACTCGCCCCGAGATTATTCGTCTTTCGCGGATCATGACCGCGCTGGACGAATATTCGCGTCACGTCGTGGTTCATACGGGTCAGAATTACGATTACGAATTGAGTCAGATATTTTTCGACGATCTCGCGCTCCGCAAACCGGATTATTTTCTCGACGCGGCGGGTAGTTCAGCCGCGTCGACCGTCGGTTCGATCATTTCAAAAATAGACGGAGTTTTTGAAGCCGAAAAGCCGGACGCCGTCGTTGTTCTGGGGGAATCGAACAGCTGTCTTGGCGCGTATTCCGCCAAACGACGCAAGATTCCAATTTTTCATGTCGACGCGGGAAAGAGATCTTATGATCAGCGCGTTCCCGAAGAGATTAATCGGCGTCTTATCGACGCGATCGCCGACGTCAATTTACCCTGTAATTCAATAGCGCGCGACAACCTCCTGCACGAGGGGTTTCCGATCGACCGTATCTTCCAAATAGACAGCCCGATGAAGGAGGTTTTTTCCTATTATCGAGAAAAGATCGAATCTTCCGACGCGTTGAAAAGATTTGGATTGCGACCGAGAGAATACTTTGTCGTCAGCGCGCACCGAGAAGAGAACGTCGACGATCCGGAACAGCTCCGGCAGTTGGCGGCAACGCTCAATAATTTGGCTTCCTACGAAAAAAAACGCGTCGTTTTTTCCGTTCATCCGCGAACGCGCAATCGGCTGGAAACTAGCGATTTAACGTTAGACCCGTCGATTCAAACGATGAAGCCGCTCGGTTTTTTTGACTACAACGCGCTTCAACGCGAATCATACGCCGTTCTTTCCGACAGCGGCTCTATCGACGAAGAGTCGATTCTTTTGAATTTTTTCGCGCTCAATCTCCGTCGCACGCGCGAGCGTTACGAGATCGACGATTCTCCCGGCGCGATTATGACCGGGGTTGAATGGGAACGCGTCGCCGACGCGCTAAAAATTATCAAACGCAAGCGCGAAAACGGGTTGTCTCCGCGCTTGGGTTTTCGATGGGAGGACGATCGCGTTTCTCAAAAGGTCGCTCAAATCGTCGTGAGCTACGTCGATTACGTCAATCGGTTCGTTTGGCACAAATAATAGCGCGTTACTTTTGAAGTATCAACGAAGATTCGGGCGCGATGGTCGTTTTATCGTCGAGTCTGAATTCCTCTTTTCCAAAGTTGACGATCACTTCGATTCCGTTTGCGAAAACCGACTTCTGAACCGTTCGGTCCGACGTGAGAATCTGATGATCCTCCATCGCGACACGACCGGTTAGTCTGGAAACAGGCTCGGCGATTTTGTAGCTTTCCTCAAACCGTTCGCGATTTTCGTCAAAGAACTCTTTCAGGAATCCGTACATTGGAGGCGTTCCGTAGAGCGCGTTAAATAAATCTCGTTTACGCCACATTTTTGGGAATTTGTTGTTATGATCGCCCCAATACCAATAGGAGACGACGCAACCGTGATAGACCAATTCGAAGAGCGGCAATCGATATTTTTCTCCAAATTGGAATTTTTCAACAATTTCCGGAACTTCGTCCCAAATCTTCGTTAAGTAACGTCCCGATTCCGG
>CAMZEO010000020.1 GCA_947305735.1 uncultured Planctomycetales bacterium
CTTCTTTGAAGCGTATTCCATTTTTGCCGCCGCGATATTGTCCGCGGCGTTTCGCGATCCGTTCTTCAGAGACGTTAAAATCCCGGACGTCGAATTGGAATATTTTAAGAGATCCTCCTTCGGCTCGTGGGTCATGTTGGACGTAGCGCTGGCTAAAGAAATCAGGACGCGAGCGAGCGATCTCGAACAAACCTATTCGACGCGGAACGCTTTTCATACGGAGGACGCGTCTCTTGTCAATTTGTTTTGCCAGGAAGAAACGTATTCCATTTTGCAAAGCGCGAGTAATTACAGAAACTCCTGGAAGGGACATTCGGGAATAACAAGCGACGCTCGATACGGCGACCATGTAAGAACCCTTCACGGCTATCTTTTAAAACTTAGGGAACGCTCGAAAAACCTCTACGAAAAAATCCGACTCGTGAGGCCGATCCGTTTGAAACGCGCTCGCGGCGAGTTTATCAACACCGTCGAATCGCTCACGGGATCCAATCCAATCTTCAAAAAAGACGAGATTAAAGGGGACGCGTTAGACGAGGACAAACTGTATATCCAGATTGTCGACACGAACGAAACCTTTGACATTCCCCCGTTCTTTTTATTGAAGAACTCGCCGGCGGAAGTCAAAAACGCCTGCTATTTTTACAGCCGTTTGGAAGGAGCCAACTCCCGATACGTGTCCTATCATTTTGAAGGAGCGCCGGAAGATATTGAAGAAGGAGAAGCGACTTTCGATTATCTGAAAGAAATTTTCGAAAAAACGGACGACTAACGTCAATAGTCGGAAAACGCAAAAAAACGGCGTCGCGAATCGGCTAAACGAGCGCGGCGCCGTCTTGTTGAAAAATCGATTCTAACGCATTTTTACTTAACGACTTATACTTCTATCAACATTCGAAGCGCGTCCAACGCGATACTCTCCGCGTCGTCAAACTCGGTAAAAAGAAAGACGAAAAGAACGAACATAAACTTGACGCGCCGGAAAAACGTCAAATTGACGTCGACAATAAAACGTCGGATTTTTAACAACAAACCGCGTCTTAACCGCTTGACGAATATTTAGAACGACGTTACAATGACTAATCTAGCGAGTGAATCTGGAAGTCAATCTTTTCCTCGTCGATTGATTTGTCGCAACATAAAATCCCTTGATTACAAGTTTGCCGCTATGAAACTTTCCCAAAACCACCAAAGGGTTCGCGTCGTCGCCGCGCTGGTCTTCGTTCTTTCGTTTTGCGTCGTCTCGCGGGCGGACGCGCAAAGCGTCGATAAATCCGTAGACGAACAAGGATTTTCTCTTGAACCGTTCGACGTCGGTTTATCAACGATTAATCCGGATTTCAAGGGGCACAATATCGTCGATTTGTACAAAGCGGTCGATAAACTATTTAACTTGAAAAAAGGCGAGTTTGAAACGACGGAGAATTTTATACAACGAACTCGCGAGACAATTAATAAAGCCAACGACAGCATTGATTACGGCGCGCTTAAAATGGGGGATTACGTTGCGTTTCCCATAAATTCTAATCGGGTTAGCAGAAAAAAAGTCTCCTATAAAAGTGATATTCCAGCTAGTTTTGTCTATGACGCCGATTTCCAAACGCTGAAGGTTTCGTGTTCTTGCTATCGGCATCACCTTATGTCCTCATTCTTTCTTCCTCTCTTGCAAATAGGACCTCGATACGTCGGGTTCTATTTTAAACGAACCCTTAATATGAGCGTCAAAGAAGAATTTAGCGTATACGCGGGCGCGGTTGATCCGGCTTACGCCGAAAAAAATTTAAAAAATCTGAGAGGAATCTTTGTCGGACAGTTATTCTCCTACGATAACGAACAGTTTCAGGAAGAGATAAAGTCGATGAATTATACAACAGGAATACCTTTAAAAAATGTTCAATTTTGGGTTTACAACATCGAAACGGGGGAAGTTGTCGTAAAATACGCGTCCTTTGAGTTCGAAAGGGGAGCGAATCGCGCGCTCGGCGATACGACGCTTGACGCGCCGGGCAAGTACTATCGAAAAATCAAGAAAGAACAAAGACGTTCTCCGTTGGAGACGCGACAAGAATCAACGAATCAACCGGAAGACGCCGGTTCCGTCAAAAAAGAAGGTATGTCCGAATCCGTCGCCGAGACTTGGCAAGAAATCCTGGCGGGGCGAAAACGGCTCGCGCCTCAAAGCTGGGAAACGAAACAGCCGACGCTCGTCGTCAACTCCGACGCCCAAAACTTTGCGAACGCGCTCGCCGACGCGCCCAAGGGCTCGATCGTGCAAATCGCGAGGGGGGCGCGCGTCAAACTCGGCGCGCCCGCGACGCTTGAAAGCGCGATCGCGCTCGTCGGCGAAACCGGAAACCCCGACGACGCCGTTCTCGTCGTCGATCCCGAAGCGTCTCTCGCGATTCAATCGTCTCACGTTTTTTTCAAAGGAATCACGTTCGAAGTCGAGTCCGAGGCAAACGCCGACCAACCCGCGTCCGCTATTAGAGTCGAACCGTTGGGCGACGCTCTTTTCATCGACTGCGTCTTCAAAGGCGTCCGTTCGTCAGACGCGATCGGCGTCCAAATCGACGAAGGGGACGCGAAATTCTGGCATTGCGCGTTCAGGGATTTTGGAAACGCGGGAATCGTCGCGCAAGACGACGGAACGGCGACGGCGGCCTACTGCGAATTCTCCGGAAATAAAGTCGGCGCGAACGCGCTTTCGGAGGGAACGATTTACGCGTCCGCGTGCTTCTTTTCGAAAAACGAGACGGGGTACGGCGCGCGCAACGGAGGAGGCGGACGTTTGAACTCGTCCTTGTTCGAGAACAACGAAACGCCTTGGAAAAAGAGCGCCGGAAACGCGCGAGCCGCGGAAATCGACGAGAAATCAATAGTCGTCGTCAAATAACCGTCCAAATCGCAACCGTTTGTCAACAGGGCGCCGCGAGACGCGGCGCGTCGCCATGCAGCATATCGCCGTAGAAGTCATCGGAAAGAAAAAAGTCGTAACCGTCGCTCAGTTGCGCGATCTGGTTCGCCGGAACTACGTCTCGTCGGACGCGAAGCTATCGATTGACGGAGTCGATTGTCGACTCGACGACGTCCGCGATCAACTTTTAAACGGCGCGACGACGCTCGCGCCGCCCGTTTCCTCGCCCAAATCCGCGGGAAAACCGGCTCCCTCCAAACGCGATCGTTCCCGCGAGACCGGCGGCGCCGACAGTCCGCTGTTCGATCCTTTCGCGGACTCGAACGACGAAGATTTTCCTCCCCCGCCTCCCTTCCCGCGCCCGAGGAACAATTCGAACGACGTCGACTCTTCCTCTCGACGGCGTTCGAGCAAATCGGATTATAAAACAAAAATAATCCCAATAGGGATCGCCGTTTTTATCTTAATCTGCGCGATCGCTTTTTTGTCGACCGGAGAAAAATCCGATCGCCAGGCTCTTTCCGCGAGACGCGCGCCGAGCGAAACCGCCGAGGAAAACGCGCCGATCGGAAAGCAAAAAGAACAAGCGTCGGCAAGCGAACAAGCCGACGCTTCCGACGCCCCGTCTTTCGAATTCGACAAACACGCCGGTTCAAAAACGGACAAAAACGATTTCTTTGAGTTCGAAGAAGACTCCGAATCCGTCGACTTCGCGGGCGAGAAAGAAACGTTAAATGCGAACGACGACGCGAGAGAGAGAGCCGGTTCAAAAACGGACAATAACGATTTCTTTGAGTTTGAAGAAGACTCCGGGTTCGTCGACTTCACGAGCGGGGAAGAAACGTTAAATGCGAACGACGACGAGGGAGAGCGCGAAGAAGAAGAAGAAGAAGAAAAGCCGGGGGAGCATACGGATTTCTTCGAAGCGAATCTCGACTTAAGCGACCGTTGGGACGGCAAGAACGACGCGAACGCGGCGTCCGCGCAAGAAGACTCCGTAGCGAGACGGAATCCCGGAACGCCCCCTGAAATCCCCGCCAACCCGCCTCTTCAGACAGTCGAAACTTCGGAAGGCGCGGAGCCGTTGCTCGTCGTCGACCACGAAAAAATTTTCGCCGACTTCTTTTCAAAGGCCGCGAAAAAGAACAAAATCCCGTCGACGATTACGATCAACGCGCCAAACGAGCTGGAACCCGCGCTCGCCAACCCTGGTTCCAAGCCGCGAACGATCATTCTCGAGCCGAGTTCCGTCCCCTACAAACTCAATAGTTCGGCGGTCGTCGAGGGCGTCGTTACGATCAAAGGGAAGTCGGGCGCTCCTTCAGACGCGACGATCGCGATCGTCGCGGAAACGACGCCGCGTTCGGGCGCTTTCGTCGTCTCCGGCGGAAAACTGACGCTCGAAGGCGTCGCGCTCAAACGATTCGGTTCGAGTTCCGACGAATACGCGCTCGTCGCGGTCGACGCCAGGGGCGAAGCGGTCGTCGCCGACTGCGAATTCGCGTCGTTGGACGCTTGCGGAGGCAGAGGCGTTTCGGTCGTGGGCGTCGGCTCGTCGGTCAAACTTAACAGGGTCTCGTTCAAAGGCTTCG
Organism: uncultured Planctomycetales bacterium; assembly: GCA_947305735.1. Taxonomy (GTDB): domain Bacteria; phylum Planctomycetota; class Planctomycetia; order Pirellulales; family Thermoguttaceae; genus RUG369. The sequence goes on from CAMZEO010000020.1 coordinate 4,507, forward strand.
CCGACGGCGTTTACGCGTTTGGCTCGTCGCGCGCGGACGCGTCGAACAACTGCGTTTTCGAAGAGTGCGACAGCGGCGCGACTGTCGCCGACGGCGCGGAACTCAATATAACGGACTCGACGTTCCGGCGCGATAAAATCGGCGTTCAGGTCAAAGCGGACGGAAGCGGCGTCGCGACCAAAAGCTCGTTTGAAGAAAACGAGGTCCCATACGTCGTCGATCCGTATTCCGAAAGAAAGTTCAAAATAACCGACAACGCGGGTCTTGACTAACCGCCGCGCCGATCCGGTTCCACCGCGTAAAACGACGCGTTTCACAAAGCGAGCGAGAAAACATGACGCCAGATCCTCATCCCAGTTCCCGACGCGGGTTGTTGCCGCAAATAGTCTGTCCGCACTGCTGGACGATTTTCCGTCCCGAAGAAACGCTATGGATCGCGGAATCGTCCGATCTTGGAAAAGATCGCAAACTCGGCGAATTCGAACGCGTCCGATTCCTCCCGACGCAATTCGACGAGCGCTGCTTCGCGATCGATCCCGGCGGTCTTCCGTGCAAAGACGTCGCGTGTCCGCGTTGTCATTTGCGTCTGCCGCCGAGCGCTCTTGAAGCTCCGGCGATCTTCTTCTCGATAGCCGGGGCGCCCGCGAGCGGAAAGTCGTATTACATTTCGTCGTCGACGTTCGCGTTGCGCTCGATAATGCCGCGCGACTTCCTCATTAGTTACGCGGACGCCGATCCCGTGATGAATCGACGCGTCAGAGAATACGAAAGCCTGCAATTCTTTTCCGGCGAACAACTCAGACACATCGAAAAAACGGACGAGCACGGCGACTTGTACAACGTCGTTAAAATAGGGAACGAGGAAGTCACCCTGCCTCAACCTTTTGTCTTTACGGCGCAACCCCTTCCGGAACATCCTAACGGAGATCGTCCCGAAACGGTCGCGCGGACGGTGTGTCTTTACGACAACTCCGGCGAAAGCTATCTTCCCAGCGCCAAGGCGGACAGGGCGTCCGCGCCCGTGACTCGACACCTGGCGCAAAGTTCCGCGATCTTTTTCATATTCGATCCTCTTCAGGATCCGCGATTTCGCAAGGAATGCGCCGCGTTTTCGTCCGATCCGCAACTCCGGGAAGATTGGGTCGTCTCGAGCAACCGCTATTCGTCTCAAAGTCAGGAATCGGTTCTGAGCGAGCTGATCAGGCGCGTCCGAGGTCTTCTGCGCCTTGGCGCCAACGAACGCTATAAGAAGCCGTTTATCGTGATCGTCAGCAAATACGACGTCTGGAAGCCTTTGTTGAACTTCCCGGAGCCGGAACTCGTTTCCAAGCTGGCTTACAAAGGCAAAGAATACAACTTTTTAATGACCAAACGGCTCTTCGAGCTGAGTTCCGCGACGCGCGCGATGTTGACGGGCAAGACGCCCGAATTTGTCGCCGTTACGGAATCGTTCGCTCAAGACGTCGTCTACATCCCGGTATCGGCGGCGGGAACGTCCCCGACGATCGACGAACAAACGAATATGGCGGGATTTCGCTCCGTCGATCTCAAGCCGCGATGGTGCGAGATTCCCACGCTTTACGCGCTTACGAAAGTCGCGCCGGGTCTCGTTCCCGCTTCCCATAACTAATACGTTTTGCATCGCGCGTTTTCAAAATCGCGTTATGAAACAGGATACAACGCCATGCCGACCGAAATGATCGTAACTTCGGCGCCCCGAGGTCTTTTTCCGGGAACTTACGGGTTCTGCGCGGTCGCTTGCTCGCGCGGAATGAGCGAGACGACCATGCGTTCGCTCGAATCGATCTCGGGATACCGCCGCGTCGAAGGTTCCGTCAAGCCCGTCGTTTATTCGCATTACGAGTATGAAATATCGGGGGTTAAAACGCGGATTCTTTCTCGGATCGCCGACGCGGGCGTCGACTACTCGCGCCGAACGAACAAACTGGCGCATCATCTCGTCCTTACGGACGCCGAAACGAAGGCGCTTCCGTCGGGTCCCGCGGCGCTATGCGCGGCTCGAGGCGTCTTTACGGAAACGTGGCGCGATTCGGATCCCCCGCGTTATTTAAACGAACGCGCGCTGAACAATCCGTCCGCGATCGACGCGAGGTCGATTCCCGACGGCGAATGGCGGCGCGTCGCGGGCGACTCCGGTTGGGCGGGCGCGCTCGCGTCGACGGTCAAATCGCGGCGTCCCGTCGCGCTGATCGTCCGACCGAATCAAGACGTCCTGATCCTTTTCAGGGAGGCGCTCGCGCTCCTGCCCCCCGACGAACGCTGGAAAGCGACGTTCTCCACCTTCTTTACGACCGCTCCTCCCGCCGCGCGGTGTCAATGGAAAACGTTGATCGTCGGCGCTTGCGACGTCAACGTTCTCGTCGATTCTCGAGCGCTCGTCCTCGACTTGTCCGGCGGTCGACTCGGCTCGGTCGAACGGTTCGGGGACGCGTCGCTGCTCGTCGGAGACGCCAAAACGCTCGTCGACGCCGCGCGCGCAGGGAGAGCTCCCGCGCCGACCGCGCCCCCGACGTTCAACGGTCGTCAAACTCCTTCCAGCTTTCGACCGCAATCTAAAGACCTAGGCGTCTTCCACGCGAATTCCCGCGCGAAAATCGACGTCTACGAGCTGGCGGCGCGAGATCGCAACGACGCGAGCGCGGCGGCGGAAAAAGCGCGCGTCGCGGCGACGGCGAACGCGCCGATCGAACAAACGGTTCGCGTCGAATCGCCCTTCGTCGAAACGGACGACGAAGACGACGCGCCAAAAAGCGCGCCCGTCGTCCTCTGGGCGCTCGTCAGTCTGCTCTTTGGAATCGTGCTGAGCGTCGGCGTCGCCGCTGGCGTTATGATCGCCTGGAAAAGCCCCGGAAACCGCGCGACGCCTGAAAAACGGGAAACGAAAGAGTCGCAAGATCGCGCTTCCTCTGCGGAGGCGAACGTCCGAACGACGTCAGTCGAGCCGATCGATGAAAACTCGGACGACGCGGAGAAGCCCGAAGCGTCGGGAGAAACCGACGAAAACGCGACCGACGAGGCGGAAGAAACCGACGAGAGCGCGACCGACGAGGCGGGAGAAACCGACGAGAGCGCGACCGACAAGGAGGGAGAAACCGACGAGAGCGCGACCGACAAGGCGGGAGAAAAAGGATCGGGAGCCGACGAAACCAACGCGTTGGAAACAAACGAAAAAGCGTCCAAAGAGACGGAAGAAAAAGAATCGGACGTCGACGAATCCGGCGCGGAAAAAACGGACAAGAATCTTCCCGACGCGGCGGTAGAAGAGAAAAAGGACGGCGACGGATTTGGAAGCGAGAACAGTTCAGATGAAGCCAAAGACATAACCGCTGAAGAAAAGACCGACGCGTTTATAGTTTTCGAGCGCCTAAAGACGAAAAAAGAGCTGGATGCAATCCTGAAAGAAATTAACGATATAAAAGAAAGTTATACAAACAAAAAAGATAGTAAAAAAAGCGACGAGGTTTCAAAATTACTTAGCCGTATCTATTACTACGGAACAGGAGACGGCGAGAAATCGCGTATTTCCAACCAGTTAAATAAGTTATGGAAAGAGTTAGACGGCGACAAAGCCAAATATGACAAAGCGTTGAAAGAAATCGAAAATGACTATGAAAACGTCGAATCCAGTAAATTCAGAGAGAAGTATTCCACGTTCTTCGATCACTACCCCGCACTATTTGAAACCAACGATGAAAAAAATTCTTTCATCGTCAAATTCGACGAACTTAAAATGAAAATACCCGACGTTGAAAGCGAGATTAACAGTATCGCCGAAATAACGGATCAATTGGAGGAAGACGCGCGTCAATTCTTTATTGAACGCGTAAAGAAAAACCTTAAAGTAGAAAAAAACTCTAAACAGATAACGCTTAATGATCGTAGCGTCACGGCAGGATTCGCCGAAATATGTTATCAGCGCCAGAATACTGAAAATCCTCTCGTCAATGAAATAACTTTACAATTTTCAGATGAAAGCAAGATAAAATTTAAAACCGAAAAAGGCGACTCAAAAAAAGCGACAGTCGAGATGCGCAAAGACGACGAGAAGCCTGAAAAAGTAAAATATCAAGAATACGCAGAGTTTGCCGTCTTATTCGACGAAGACCCGAAAACCGAATACAAATTGCGCGTCTGTCTGATTTTAAACAAAGTAAAAGAAAACGAAGACGGCGAAATAATCAAAGATGGTAGCGTTCGGATCGAAATAAGCCCGCCAAATGAAAACTTGCGAATAGAACGGGACTACGAGCGCATTTTTGAAGCCGTCGAACTTCGATGGATCATTGACGAATCGAACAAGGATACAAAACCGGATGATAATCAACCAAAGATAACTAGCGAATTCGTTCGCCTGTACAGGGGCAATTCTCAAAAGCCCGAAAACAAAGACGACGGCAACTCGCCAACCGGCAAACAAAATAAGACGCCCCCGGAGGGAATCCAATGAGGTCAAACGCGGAAATTGTCGAACAAATTCGTCGAGTGTTAGACGAGCCTGAAGGATTCAGCCTTGCCCATTTTCAACGTCTTGCCGACGAATACGCGAGAGCCTGCGAACGGTTCAACGAGCTTCTCGCGTTGGCGATCCGGTATTATGCGACGGGATTTTACTGCGAGGCGGTCAGGATCGCGCGCGAAGAGAATCTGGCGGACGATTTCGACCGTCTCCTCTTCGACCGAGCGGAAGAATGGCGCGAGCATTGCAGAAATCTCGGCTGCGAAATCGGACCTAAAGTATCCGGCGACAACGGAGTAACGCTGTTGTCGTTTATCGTCAAGTACGAACGACATGAAAACCTGTTCGCGAGGAACCGTCTTTTAGCGCTCTCGAACGCGGGGGCGGTCGAACGTCTCGACGTTCTCTATCAGCTGGCGGTCGCGTTTCCGGAAAACGCCAACAACTGGGCGGAAACGATCGAAAAGCTCGAAAAACGCAGAATTCAGGAGATTCGGAGCTATCTCGGTCAACTGAACGCGCAAAACGCGTCGTTGTCCGCGATACGCGAACTGCTCGCCGAACTCGAGTCGCCGGTTCGTCAAACCGCTCCTCCGGAGGACGTCCTCTCCGCGCTGCGCAACGCGGGTCAATTTCTTTACGATCGCGAATGCAAAGAAGAACTTTGCGAACTGGCGCGTCGCTGGCGCGTCGCCGAAACGTCAAGATCGGAAAAAGACGCGTCGCGACGTCTCGAAGAATACCGGAGTTTTTTGGAACGCTGCGGCGAATTTAAAACAAACGAATACTTTAACGCGCTTCCGGAAAAGGAACGCGACGACCTGACGACCGCGCGCCGATACGCCGAAGACCTCGAACGCCGCGACAATCTGGAAAACGAAATGAAACGTAGCGCGTTCAAATTGGAAAAAGCGCTCGATTCCAACAGTTCCGACGCCGAAATCGCCGCGGCTCTGGAACGTCTCGAAACGGCGGCGGTCGCGGCGGGGCGTTCGACGACGCCGCCGGTCGGAGAAGAGGCGCGCGCCTATCTCGCCGATCGTCAGTTGAAAAACCGTCGCAAGAGGCTCGTCGGAATCGTCGCGCTGGCGTTGATTTTAGGAGTTTTCTCCGTCGCGGTCGTCATAGTCTCGCGTCAGACGGTCAATCAGAAAAACGCGCTCGCGCTGGCTCGCGACATATCGGCGGCGCTCGACGAGTACGACAGGACGAAGGACGCGAACGTTCTGGCTTCCGTCCAAAAAAAGGTCGACGCGATTAAGCCGAAATATGTCGAAATCACCAAGGACAAAGAAAACGCGCAAAATCTCGAGAAACTTCAACGCCGATATGAAGAGGCGTCGCGTTCCGAGGATTTCCGCGTCGCGGAAATTGAGCGTCTCGCAGGCGAAATCAATAGCTCGCATGGAAAAGGTCTCGCCAATCCGAACGCCGTCGAGGAATTAGGGCGGCTCGTTCGTTCGATCCAGGAAAAACAGGAATACGGCCGTTTGAAAAAGGAGGACGCGGTTCTGACGACGCAAATCGCGACGCGCGCGGTGAAAAGCTTTAACGAAGTTCTTGAAAAGATAACGCGCGAATTCTCGGAAATTAACGACGACAAAACGATCGCGGAAGACGTCCGGCTGGTAAGAACGAACGAACTCAAGACCAGATTGTCGCAGTTCGCGCAGTCGAACGATCGGTTGTCCCCGCCTCAACGCGCCCAACTCGACGCGCTCGCCGCCAAAATCGACGCTTATCAAATCGCGCGCAAAGAAATCGACGCGACGAAAACGTTGATCGAAGCCGTCGGTTCAATCGAAGACTACAGAACGGCTCTAATCCGCGTCGGACGTCGTCTTCAGGGCAAAGAGGACGAACAAATCCGAAACGCGCTAACCGCCGTCGATCTCGTCGGTTCCGTCGAAAAATGGAACGCGTTCGCGGAAAAATACGCGAAAAACGTTTTAGCGTCCGGCGTTCCGACCGGTCAATTCGAGGAATTCGCAAGCGACGCGGACTCGAACGACGCCGAGTTCAAGTTGATTCCGGAGTACGTCGCCGTGGAAGAGTATTGCCAAAAGAAACGTCAAGCTCAAAACGACCGGTCTATCGCCAACGCGCTCGAAAAGCTGTCGAAGGAACTGGCGAACGACCGCTTCGACGGTCGGTATTACCAGCTCTATCACGCGTATAACGGTCGGTATTATTATCTTGACGAAGAAGTTCAATACGGGGACGACAAGACCGTCAATTATTATTCCGCCAAAGACGAGAAGAAGCCCTTTAACGCCAGTTTTATGGATATGGACGACGTCTGCGTTCCGGCGCTTCAGTACGAGATCTACGAAAAAGTTGAAACGTTGCGGACCAAAAGCGACCTGACGGAAGAAGATTTCAAAACGTTCGCGGTCGAAACGATTCGCGAAGTCGTCGATAAAGACCCGAAAGAACTCGATCCGGTCGTCAAAGGAATCTTGCTGGGCAAAATAACGAGCGCTCTTTCGGAAGTTCCCGGTTTCGCCTCGTTGAAAAACTGTTCTCAAAAAATCAACAAGGCGATCCCGAACGTAGAAATCGATTTCTATTATCAGGAAGAGCAGAACTATCAGTCTGCCAAGCCGGAAATTCTCAAAGTTCTTAACGAAACGTCGCCCGAATTGACGTCGAAATTAGACGCGTTAAACGCCGAAGGCGGCGACGCCTTTTCGCTCCCGACGTACCGATGGATCGGATTCGTCGAATTCTTCGGTGAAAGCGCCTCGCTCGAACTGGGAAAAGACGTCGATCAATCGCTCGACGCGCCGTTATGCGTCGCGAAACCTGGAAACGTCATGATCGAATGCGGCGCCGTCGACGAAGGCAAAGCGAAAATCGACGGACTTGACGCCGACTTCCGGTGGTTCCCCGTATACGCCAGAACAGACGGTTCGCGTCAATGAGGAAAACGCGTCCTTTCAATTTTAACAACGATCGAACAAGAGAAAGAATCCATGAGATACTACATCGAAAGCGGCGGACGCGCGCTCGGTCCTTTCGCGTCGGAAACGATTCGCGATATGATCAATAAGGAGACGCTCAATCCCAACAGCCGCGTTTCCGTCGACAGAATCGTCTGGAAGAAAGCGGCGGAATTTAGCGAGCTGTTCGGCTCCAAACCGACGCCTCCTCCCCCCGCGACGACTCCGCCCGCGCGCAATCGTCAAGAAGAAGCGCGGCCTTCCCCGAAACCGCCTCTCCCGTCGGCTCAACCGTCGGACAACGCGCCGCCGGTCGAACAGATCGCGACGAGAAGCAGAAGGAAAAAAGAATTCCTTAATCAGAAACTGTCGAACCGCTTCTTCTGGTGTTGGCTGTCCGTTTCAATCGCGGGCGTCCTGGCGCTTCTCGCCGCTCTTTTTATGGCGCTTTCTTACGAGTCGAAGTCGGAAACGCTTGTTCTTGTGGCCGTATGGTTATTGGGCGTCGGCGTTTCGTTCTTCCTTTTCGCAATCGTCCTCGCGTTAATGTTTTTCCACTCGTTTTGGCGTTCGATTCCCAAAGAAATCGCGCGCGTTCCCGCCGACGTCGCCGTCGGTTTTCTGTTCGTGCCTTTATGGCAATTCTACTGGTTTTACGTTCTGCTCATTTCCGGGACTCAGAGCATGAACGAAGCGCTTGAACAACACGGACTCCTCAATCGGCGTTCGCCGGGAGTCTCGACCGGCGTCGCGGCGAGCGCCGCCGTCTGCCTGACTTTCATTCCGTTTTTGCAGAACGCCGTCATCGCCGCTCTTGGGATTCTGGATTCGCCGTGGTTTATTCCGAAGACGATAGCGATGATTTGTCTGATTTTCTTTCCGTTGCAAATTGTTGGAATCGTGCTCCTGTGCGTCGTCATGGGGCAAATGAAGAGAGCGGCGGAACCGCTCAACAAACTCCTGGACAAATAACGACGTCGACGGAACGAAAACAATCGCAACGATTTTCAATAGAGACGAGCAATGAAAAAGAACAAAACGCAAGGTAAATTATCGTGGCGCCGCGACGATTTCGAGCGCCTTTTCGGATTCGAAGGGGGACGGTATCTCAAAGTGGGCGCGATTCCGTCGTGCCTGATGGGCGCGATTTGCTCGGTCGCCTTTTACGTCGTCCTCCTTTATCTTCCGAACGGCCCGTTTAAAGAAATGTTCACAAACCGCGGGTGGACGCAATACGCGGTCGTCGCGCTGGGGTTTTGGACGTTCTTTCTCCTCTGGATCAAAACGCGCAAGATCAAGTTGCAACGCAAGCCGCTGAAACTCCCGATTTTGCCAAACGATCCGGACTTCGTCCTAACCGTGAAAACGGTCGACGCGATCACGAACCAAATCGCGCTTAACGCCGACTCGCCCAAGGATTTTATCGTCTATCGCCGTATTATTCAGACCCTCTCGAACCTGCGAAACATCGGTCAGGTTTCGGACGTCGACGCGCTCTTCCGCTCGCAGGCGGAACAGGACGAAAACGCGACGGAAACGACCTATTCGCTCATTTCCGGATTCCTCTGGGCGATACCGATCCTCGGATTCATCGGAACCGTCGTCGGTCTGTCTTCGGCGATCGGGAATTTTACGAGCGTCCTTAACGCGTCCGCCGACATATCGGAACTGACCCCGGCGCTTAAAGACGTCACGGCGGGTCTGTCGACCGCGTTTGAAACGACGCTCGTCGCGCTCTCGGTCGCGCTCGCGCTCCAATTGTTCTCGACGTTCGTGCGCAAATCGGAAGAAGAGTTGCTCGACGAAATATCCGATTTCTGCTCCGTCAACATCGTCTCGAAAATCCGCGTCGAAGGCAACGTTCCGATCACGCCTTACGAAAGACTCGAAACGGGCGAATAACGGTATGAGCAGGTCGAAAAAATCCGAACCGATTTCGTTGTTCGCGTTTCAAGACGCGATCACGTCCGTTTGCGGCGTGATCGTGTTGATCACCCTTTTGCTCGCGCTCGCGCTCGCGCGACGCGCCATGACCGACGAACGGGAATACGCGAACGCTCGGACGGTCGAGGAACTTTCCGCAAAAATCGAGGCGGCGCGTCAAAAAATCGAAGCCGCGTCGATCCCCAATCCGTCGGACAAACTGCTTGAAGAAGCGGTTGGGCTGACAAGACCGGAAGTCGAGGCGCGTTTTAAAAACGCGCGAAGCGGATTGAACGACGCCGAAGAGGAGAAGGAGCGTCTGGAGCGAGAAAACGCCGAACTCGAAAAACTCTCCGACGAAACGGACAAGATCCAAAAAGAAAACGACGAATTGGAGCGTCAAATTCGGAAGGCGCGAGAAGAAGCCGAGGAAAAGAGCGAAATCGCCGGAGAACAATCGAATCGCGGCGTGTTCTACGAATTTCCGCCCTCGGGTTCCGAGGCGCCGTGGTTCGTCGATATTTCCGGAGAACGCGTCGTCGCGACGTCCAGGAAAGAAGAGAAGCGCTTCGTCGGCTCGCGCGACTTTTTGGCGTGGGCGAAGACGCGTCCGCGCGATCGCGAGTATTTCGTGCTTATCGCGCGTCCAAGCGGCGTCGACGCGTTTGTCGACGTCCGCGTAGAACTCGTGAACGCGTCGTATCAAATCGGCGTCGATTTGATCGGCGAAGCGCGCGAACTCGAATTTGTTTCCGACGAAGAACGGAGCGACGAATAATGCGCAAACGCCGCGTTCAAAACAGTCTGGAACTGTTCCTCGACACGATCTGCAATATGTTCGGCGGATTCGTGTTCATTCTGCTTTTCGTGATCGTCGCGATTCGTTCGGCGACGGACGCTCAACTCCAGAAATTACAGGCGTCCGGAGTCAAACCGATTTCCGACGTCGACGTCTCGATTATGCGCGACGATTTGGAAAAACTTCAACAAGATTACGAACGGCTCGTTCAGGAACGCGCCGAAGCGAAGGAATACATTTTAACGCTCGTCGAACCCGAAGTCGTCGAACTTTATCGGAAAACGCTCGAACTTCTCGAAAGACGGGAAGAAGCGCGACAAGTCAATCGCGAGCTTCAACGTCAAAACGAAGAGGCGCGAGGGCGTCGCGAACAACTCGCCGACGAAAACAAAAGGCTCCGCGCGACGCTGATCCGAGCGAAAAAAGACGTCGAAAACGCCAAACGGGAAGCGTTGGAACAAAAAAAGAAAAACTCTAGAAAAACGACCGCGCCCAAATATCGACGCACGTACAAAAACGAAATACCCGTCGTTATAAAATACGGCAGAGTCTACTTTTGGCACAAATACGACTCCAAAGGACTTCGCGTCGACGACTTTAACGACGACGAATTTCTCATCGCGAAGTCGCGTCATGGCGCCGTCGAAACGCAACCGAAACCCTGGAAGGGAGTCGATCTAAACGCGGAGAACGTCGAATTCGCGTTGAACGACGCGTTCAAGCCGTTCGCTTCCGACAAGAATTTTTTATCGATCGTCGTCGCCCACGATTCCTTCGCGGAATACGGAATCCTGTCGAATTATTTGAAAAGAAAAGGATACGAAATCAATCCGATCGTTCTCAAAAAAGGGGAAGCCGTCGTCGATCGGGGAGGTTCCGGAGGATCGGCTCAATAAACGAGGCGAACCCGCATTTTTAACGGTAGTTATTCGCTATGAAACGATTTGTCATTGTCGCGTTGGTCGCCGCGTTCTCGTCGGGATGCGGCTGCGAAAAAACTGTTCCGTCAAACTATCAACGACCCGACGAGGAGAAGCCCGTTTCGCGCGATGACGCCGAAAGCGCTCTCCGCGAAAAACAACCCGATTTTCGGGCGGACGTCGCGGATCGTCGCGAGGCGTCCTCCGAAACGCGCGAGGACGCGGTCGAAAAAAACGAAGCCGACAAAGGCGCTCAAAAAGACGTCGAACGTCGGAAAAAAAACGGACAAGCTCCCGATTCCTCGGACGGCGATTCGGAAAAGGCGGACGTCGGCGTCAAATCCTCCGGAAACGAAGCCGAAGGAAAAATCGAATCCGGCAAGAGTTGGTCGAGATTCCTGCCCGGATTGCTGAAGGGAAAAGACGTCAAGGGGGCGAAACCTGACGACGCGACTCTCGACGATATTGAAAAGACGCTCGCCCAGGCGCGCAAAGACGGATCGAAAGGGGATAACGAGCGGGCGTTTGGTCTGGCGAACGAGGTCGCCGAAACGATCCGTCAATACGAGTATGCCCAATTCGGTTCCGACGGTCGCGGAAAAGACGTCGACAAATTCCGACGCGCGCTCGACGACGCTCAAGAATTGGCTAAACTATACGGAGAGAAACTTGACGGAAAACGTTATCAGGGCGAGCCGCAAGTTTTTGTCTTTTAATCGCGTTTGACCGCGACCAAGTTTTGTATTCGACGGTATGCCAAGATGAGTCGCAAATCCAAAGGCTCTCCATTTTCGCTCTTCGCGTTTCAAGACGCGATCACCTCCGTTTGCGGCGTGATCGTGCTGACGACGCTGTTGCTGGCGGTCGAATTGACGAGGCGCTCCGTCGACGAAGACGCGCCGGACGTCGAGTCGAACGCCGCGCGAGTCCGGGAAATACGCTCGGAGACTCTGGCGCGGCTTCAGGCGATTAAAACGCTCGAAGAAACGCAAATTATCCCGTCCGCCGACGTCGGATCGTCGGGACTTTCCAAAGCCGAGCTCGAAGAACGCGCGTCGCGCGTCGAGTCGCGGCTCGAATCGGCGAAAAAAGAAGGCGAGCGTCTGAAACAAGAGCTCGAAGAGGCGAAAAAGCTCGAAGAACCGGACTCCGACCTCAGTAAGAAAATCGACGAATTGCGCGAAAAAAACAGGTTGGCGCGAGACGAAATCAAAGCGATCGAAGCGGAATCGAACGAGCCGGTCGACGAAAACGTCGTTCTTTTCTCCTACTCGGAAGCGGCGAAGGAAAAGCCTTGGTTCGTCGATATTTCCGGCGCCAAAATCGTCGCGCGTCCGACTCTGGAAGGAGAAGAAACGCAAGAATTCGAATCTCCCGACGAGTTCCTGAAGTGGGCGCGGCGACGTTCCAAGGCAAAAGAATACTTCGTGCTGATCGTCCGTCCGAGCGGCGCGGCGTCTAACGACGTCGTATCGATGGTTCTCGAAGACGCGGGTTTCAAAATCGGGATCGATCTCGTCGGCGAAAACCGTCGGCTGGAATTCATGGCGGTTCGCGACAAAGGGGCGAAACGATGAGACGAAAACGCGCGCGAACGGACAGTCTTGAACTCTTCCTCGACACGATCTGCAATATGTTCGGCGGGTTTATTTTCATCATGCTCTTCGTGGTCGTGTCGATTCGCGCGACGCGAGACTCGGTCGTAGAAAGGATGAGACGGGAAAAAGGAGCCGTCTCCGCCGTCGAACTTCAAGCGATGGAAACGTCGCTCGACGATTTGCGTCTCCAACAGGAACGACTGGAAAGGAACGTCGAGAGCGCGAAAAAATTCGTCGAAAAACTCGACGATCCGGAACTGGCGCGCGTCTGCGAAAAAACGCTTCGAAAGACCGAAGAACTTCGGCAATTGATCGAGGACAACGCTCGCGCCGCCGAGGAGCTTCAACGCGTCAAAGAACGCGTCAAGGCGTCGGACGAAGAGCGCGAGCGACTCGAACGGGAACTCGACGCGCGTCGCGCCGACGCGAAGACGGCGCGCGAACAAGCGGAAGACGCTAAAATTTCGCGCTCGCGCAAGACCGCCGCGCCGCAAATGCGCGCCTCGTTCAAACTGGAAGTCGGCGTTATCTTAAAATACGGAAGACTCTACTTTTGGCATAAACACGACGGCAAAGAATGGCTCTGGGAACTCAACGACGAGGACTTTGTCGCCGTCGAAGAGACGGACAAAGAAATCAAAACGGAGCCGAAACCGCGCGCGGGAATCGATCTTTCCGCGCCCGACGTCGGCGCGAAATTAAAAGAAGCGTTCGCAAAATGCGACAAAGCCAAAGAGAAAATCGTCGTGGTCGTCGCGGGCGATTCTTACGAGGAGTACTCGGTTGTCCGAGATTATCTCAAGCGGGAAGGATTCGACATTCGTCCTGTAACGGGCAAAGTCGGCACAAGCGTCGCCGATCGCGGCGGAACTAATTCCAAAGCGCAATGACCGGCAAAGTTTCCGCGTCTAAAAAGCCAATCTTTTCGGAAAAGTCTCCCGCCGCTCTTGTCTTTAGTCTGATTTTCCGAAATAATAAAAGGGAACGGGACGCGCGCCGCGTCCCGAACGGGTGAAATCATGAGACGACGCGCAACGTTTTTCCAATCGTTCCGGTTCTTGCCGGTTATTCTTGTCGCGCTTGTCGCGCTGAGCGCCGCGTCGGCGCGTCAGCCGAGACGAGAGGGCGGACTGCGCAAATCGACCGAAACGCGGGAAGCGCTCGAAGCGGCGAAGCGACCTCCGGCAAAACCGGTCAAGCCGTCTCAACCGACGAAGCCGGAGCCTCGACCGACGCAAGTTCCGACGCCGTCCGCGCAAGCCGCGCCGAAAGAGCCTTCCAAACCGAATCCGCAGGTCAAGCCGAAAAGCTCCGACCCGCTGGAACGCGCCAAAGAGGAATTGAAGGAAGCCAGGGAATTCCTCCAAAAAAACGAAACGCTCAAAGCGTACCGAGAAGCCGACGCCGTCGTTAACGCGATCGAATCAAGACAGTACGACCGGCTTGGCGTCGACGGCGAGGGAACAAAAGCGGAAGAATTCCGTCAAACGCTCGCGGAAGCGCTGAAGGTCGCCAAAGAGAGCGGCGAGCGTCTGAACCGCGCCCATGTCAATCCCGCCAAGCCGTTGACTTTTTACTTTTGACGCGCGACGCGTCTCCCACGACACGACGGAAGAGCAACTATGTCGAAATCACCGACGATCGGCAAACGCCGTCTGCTTGACAAAATCGTCTGTCCGCACTGCTGGACGCAGTTTCCTCCGGAGGACGTTCTCTGGATCGCGGAATCCCCTAACCTTACGGGGGATATGAAGCTCGGCGAGACGGAACGCGAGCGTTTTTTACCGACCGAATACAACGCGCGCGGTTTCGCGGTCGACGCTCAAGGTTGCGAATGCCGCGAATGCGCGTGTCCGCGCTGCCATTTGCCCGTGCCTCTCTCGTTGCTCGAAGCTCCGACTCTCTTCATGTCGATCGTCGGAGCGCCCGCGTCGGGCAAATCGTACTATCTCGCGTCGTCGACCTGGTTTTTGCGTAAAATTTTGCCCAGATGTTTCAAGCTAAACTTTTCCGACGCGGATCCGAACATGAACCGTCGCCTCCAGGAATACGAAGCGCTGCTGTTTCTCGGCGACGAAAATCGGCTTGTCGAACTCCCCAAAACGGAAGAACAGGGCGACTTGTACAACTCCGTTCGGTACGACGACCAGGTCGTCGTCTATCCGCAACCGTTCGTTTTTTCCGTTAAACCGTCGATCGAGCATCCTCACGGCGACAAGGCCGCGAAACTTTCCAGAACGATCTGTCTGTACGACAACGCCGGCGAAAGCTATTTGCCGACGCGCGACGCCGACTCGTTTTCCTTTCCGGTGACGAGGCATCTCGGACAAAGCGAATGCGTCTTTTTCCTGTTCGATCCGACTCAAGACGCGCGGTTTCGATCGGCGATTAAAGAACGTTCCAACGATCCTCGACTCGCCGATGCGAACGATTGGGAAGAACGGCGGCTCTCCCAGGTTCGTCAGGAAACAATTTTTACGGAAACGATTAAAAGAATCCGATCGGCGCGACGAATGTACGCGAACGACAGATTCGACGGCTTGTTGATCGTCGTCCTGACGAAATACGACGCTTGGCGGGATCTGCTTCCCTGCGGCGAATTGCAGGGCGACCCGATCGCTCGCGCGGAGTTCAACAATCGCGAAATATTCTGTTTGCGCGCGGATCGCGTCGCTCGCGTAAGTTCGCGAGCGCGCGCCATGCTAATGAAACGCGCGCCGGAATTCGTCTCGGCGGCCGAAAACTTCGCCAACGACGTCGTCTACGTTCCGGTCAGCGCGTCGGGCGTTTCTCCTGAAATCGACCGAGCCGCCAATCGTCGCGGCTTTCGTCCCAAAAACGTCAGACCGATCTGGATCGCGACGCCAATGTTGCTCGCCTTGTCGCGACTTACGAAAGGGCTGGCGCCGATCCACGCCGAGGACGCTCCGGAAACGCGTTAACACGGAAATCCCAACGCAACGACAAGGAAAACGCCATGGCGCTAGCTCTTGTTTACACATCCGTTCCCAAAGGGCTTAAACCGGGAACCTACGGTTTTTGCACCGTCGCATGCTCGAGGAAACTGCCCGAACATACGGTCTCGACGCTCGAACAACTTTCCGGTTACCGACGCGCGTCGTCCGACCCCGACGGAGTCAATCCCGTCGTTTACTCGTATCTTTTCGTGGAAGACTGCGGAACGACGAGGCGCGTTTTATCGCGCGTCGGCGACGCGGGCGCCGATTACTCCGGTCGCGCCAACAAGATCGCTTGTCATTTCGTGCTGGAGCGCGACGACATGGGCGCCGCCGGTCCGGCGAGACTCTTCGACGAGAAGGGGTTGTTCGTCGAGCGTTGGAACGACGAGCCGAAATATTTTGAAAACGCGATTCGTTTGCCGTCTCCCAAGCCCTCGTCCGTTCGACTCGAAGAATGGGAGCGCGCGACGGGCGACTCCGGATGGGCGGGCGTCCTGGCGGCGACCGCTTGCACCGGCCAGCCGGTCTGTCTTATCGTCAGCTCGAAACATAACGCGTTGCGGCTGTATCAGGAAGCGCTCGACCTCGTTCCGGTCGACCGTCGCTGGAACGCGACGTTTTCCACGTACTACACCAAAACGTCGCCCGGCGTTCAATGCCAATGGAAAGCGGCGCTTCAAGGCTCGCCCGAAGAATCGACGCTGCGTTCGATAAAAAACGCGTTGCTCGTCGATCTGACGCGTCCGGAAAAACTGCCGAGCGCGGACGCGATCGCGAAAACGGAACTGGAAACAAAATTTATCGCGGCGGCGCGCTCCAACCGTCCGGCTCCCCCGCTCGAACCCTTCGCGTCGACGCTCGCGCGCGACCCTGAGTCGCGCGATTGTGGAAAGGCGCGTTCCGACTTTGCCGCGCCTCCGCCCCCTCCGGAACGGCCGACGCCTCCCGCGCCTCCAGAGATGGAGCCCGTCGTCGCGCCGCCCCTCCCGACGTCCTCGCCCGCAGTTTTTCTAACGGAACGATTCGGAAAAAGAAACGGCGGGCGCAAAAGAAACGGCGGCTCCGCAGCGGCGAAGCGACGTCTGCTCTGGCTCTCGCTTGGCGCTTTCAGCGCGCTCGTCGCGGTCTCGGCTTCGCTCGTCGTTATGGCATGTTTTGGCAGAGGTCCGCTTAAAAACGTCGTTTCTCCGGAACAAACCGCCAGACAACCCGTTGAAGACCAGGCGATCCGACCGACGGAAAAACCCGACGGCGACGACGGCATTGGAGAAGACTTGACCGACCCGTTCGACGCGGAGTCGTCGGACGACTTCGATCCGTTCTCTTTCAAGGAAGACGAAAAAAAAGCTCCGCCCTCCAAACGAACGAATCGCGTCGATAAAACAAGCGGCGGCAAACGGTTCATTCCGAGGGATTGGGAAGAATCGGGCGACGAAATCGACGACGAGGAAGACGAAAACCCGTTCGAAGCGAAACCGTTGAAAAAAGCGCGCGTCGACGTCGAATCGCGCGAATTTAAGCGCGTTCGCGATTTCATGGGACTCGTCGACGAAGGCGGCTTCCGCGTCGACTTCAACGTCGATTCGTCCGCAAGTCTTCCCTCGCTCAGACACGACGCGACGGACGACGTAAAAACCGCGTTCCGAGACGTTTATCGATTCTGCAAAGATCGCGAGGGAACGATCGCGGTCTCTTGCAATCTCAAGGCGGACGTCGCGAAAACGCGACGGTTTAAAAAAGACGCGTCGGCGCGCGCGGAAACGCAAACGCTCGACTTCGGGAAAAAAGCCGCCCCCTCGATCCTTAAGTTTGAGGTCGTTTCGCCCGACGACCTTCAAACGGATTGGCTCCAAATCCAATTCAACGAGTCGTCCGAATACGCGGGGCTTCTGTCGGTCGAGGCGTCGAGCGAACGGGCTCGCGCCTACTTCCTGAGTTGCGCCAGGTTAAAGTGGACGATAACGGTTCCGGGACGCGACAATTTGTCGCTCGCGCGCGTCTTCGAGTCGAAAGAAACGCAACTTTTCAAACCGCGTTCGTTTAACGAACGCGAAAAAGTCCTCTTAACCCCCTTTTACGACCTCGCGTCCGAACTTGGCGAAAGTCGACCGGATCTCGTCGACGAAGATTCGTTAATCAATTCCAGGAAGAAATACGCGATTGTGATCGCTCCCGACAAAAGCGACTCGAAAATCGTCGACGGAACCTCGGAAATCGCGAAAACGGTCGACTTTGTCTACTCGCTCGAGACGCCTTACTCCGATTCGATCGAATTCATGACAATCCGCTTCGGCAAAACCAGGAATTCGAAATATCTGGAATTTCAGAAATTTTACGATAAGGACGAATTGACTTCGAATTTGACGGATTACTACTACGACCGCGTTCGGGAACAACTTGATCGCAAAAGCAGAGCGTCGGGAAGTCTCCTTAGCCCCGCTAATCCCGACGAAGTCGATAGAAACGTCGCTCAAAGCGTTCGACAAGCCGTCAGAAAAGCGGAAGAATTTGTCAAAAGTCCTCGCCGTTTCGAATTTTACCTGGCGCCGACGAACGTCGAGAACGTTTCGCTCCGCAGGACTCCGCGCGACGATTGGATCCTTCTCGGGTCGTTGGAAATCGCCGACGGAACCGAAACGACGCCTTATCCTAAAAGACGACAACAATGACGACCGAAGAATTAATCGAAAAGATCAAACGAGTTCTGAACGATCCGGAAGGCTTGACGCGCGAGCAACTTGAAACGCTCTCGTCCGAATACGCGTCGCGAAGTCGTCGACTCAACGCGAAACTTGATCGCGCGGTCGCTTGCATTCGCGCGGGTCAGTTTTGCGAAGCGGATCGGATCGAACGCGAAGGCAAAATAATCGACGAACTGCAAACGCTCTCGTTTGAAGAAGATTCGACGTGGCGCGACGTGTGCCGCGGCGCCAATTGCGACGCGACGGCTCAACCGTCCTTTGACGCCGCGATGGAACTTCAGCTCTTCGTCTTAAAATTCGACGAGGTTAGAGACGTTTTTCAAGAATACAGGCGTCTGTCCGTCGCGGTCGCCCCGGCGAAAGAAAGACTCGCCCCGCTCTATCGTTTGCGCGTCAAATTTCCCAACGCGCAGACGATTTCCAGAACGATCGAAGCGCTTGAAGACGAGTTCGTCGCCGACGTGACCGAGCGGTTGCGG
Source organism: uncultured Planctomycetales bacterium (assembly GCA_947305735.1). Classification (GTDB taxonomy): domain Bacteria; phylum Planctomycetota; class Planctomycetia; order Pirellulales; family Thermoguttaceae; genus RUG369. Next base: position 23,307 of record CAMZEO010000020.1, read on the forward strand.
AAGATTGATCCCCAAAATCCGCCCGCGGACTTTTTTGAAGAAGCGCTCGCCGAATTGGAAAATCCCGCCAGAATAAAGCCCGCCCCCGAACCGTTGATTCAAGAACTCCGAGTTCGAGTCAACGACGCGCGGAACCGGTCGGCCGTCGCGGCGACGCGCAGGTTTCTTAACGACTGGGCGCGGGCAAAAATCGAATACGACGAACGTAAAACGCCCGAAAACGAAAACAAAACGCTCGATTATTACGCGCGATATAAGTCGGGCGGATACGCCGCGACGATCGGCTCGCTGAACGACGACGAACGCGCCGTCGTCGACCTTTTATGCGGGGAAGCGCGGACCCTTGAACGCAAGCGCGCGGCGAGCGCGGAACTTAAGCGCAAGACGAACGAACTCGCTCGCGCCGCGAGAACGGCGCGCGACGCGGACAGTCTGTCGAATCTTATGGCGGCGGCGGAACTTACCGCGGAAAACGCCGAAAGTCGCGTCGACAAAAGCGTCGCCGAGGCGGTCGAGAAAAGAATCGAGACGTTGCAACTCCAAAAATCGCGTCGCGCGACGATGATCGTCGGAACAGCGGCCGCGTTGATTCTGCTTTTCAGCGCGGCGATTCTCTTTTCGATCCACCGCGCTCAATTCGAAAAAGAGGTTAATCAAGCGGCGAAAGAGATTAACGACAAGCTGGACGAATTTGTCGCGGACAATCTGGATTCGTCTCTGGAAGACGCGCGAAAAAGGGTCGACGATTACGCGAAACGCAAACCGAACTACAACGAAGTCCAGACGTATCTTGAAGCGGTCGAACGAGTTAAGAAAATCTCAAAAGCGGAGGAAAACCGAGCGTTTGAGTTCGCCGAGGGCGCCGCCGACGTTGAAAAATTTCTTAACGCGGGATTTCCGCGCGATCCCGGCTTTTTAAACGGCAAAGCGCGAACGATCGCGGAAAAGACCCGTTGCCGAGAATTGTCGGGTCTCTATGTTGAAGTTCTCGCGGCGTATAACGACGAAAGGGACGAAAAGAACGAGGAGTTGCTCGACGCGCTCCAAAAGGAATGGACTGATTTTCAAACGCTCGCTCCAGCCAAACGACGCGCCGCGCTCGCGGATATGAAGCGGAAAATCGCGTTATATAAGGAGCCCGTTTCCGGCGAACGGCAAAACGATTATTTCGTCGAACGGCTTAACGCGCTTCAGGAACAAATCGACGCGACGTCGGAACGCGAGAAACAAGAACGGAAAAACAACGCGATTCTCGACGACTTGAGGAACCAAATCGGATCGATTTCAAAATATAACGAAAAGCTCGAAACGATGCGAAACGCGCTCGACGAGGCGGACTCCAAGCTGGCGGAACTGGCGGCTGGAGACGTCGAAAACGTAAGCCGCGCAAACGTTTGGAACAACTATATAGCCGACGCGTCTTTTCCGCTGAAGTGGACGAAAAACGCCCCTTCGTTTGAAAAGATCGCGGGAAAAGCCGACGCCGCGAAAGACGCGCTTTCGTTCGCGCCCGAATACGAAGAATTAACGACAAGGATTAAGACCTGGCGGGCGTTCGCCGAGTCGGGAGGTTTCGACGCCATGCGAACCGCTCTTGAAAATGCGCTGGAGCCCTACTCGACCCCTCTGTATCTGCGTCGCGATCCCGACTCGGGAGAGCGCGTCTACCTGACGTCGAAACCGGAAAGCCCCGACGCGGAAAACGTCGAGCGCGAAACGGGAGAAGAGCAAAAGAAAAAGTTTGATCTTTCCAAACTTTCCGACGAAGATTTTAAAGAAATCAAAGAAGCGCTTCAATGCTCGCTCTATCGGGAGGTTAAGCAAAAAAATCTCGACGATCCGCGCGAACTTGTCGACGAAATCGTCTCGTTGCTGCGGCGCGTCGGAGACGCGTCGGAAGAAACGCTCGACCCTCTTCTTAAAGCGATTCTGCTAAACGACTTGTTAAAATCCTGCAGGAATTGTCCCGGTTTTGACGTCGTCAACGAGCGTTTCGACGACGCCTGCGAAAACTCGACCCTTGATTTCAAAACGAATTTTTATCGAAACGCCGACGCTAAAGCGCAACGCGAGAACGCGATAAAACTGCTCGACGATTTTGGTTCCGTCGGCGCTAAACTCGACGAGGCGATTTCCGAATTTGCCGAGGCGAGCGCGCCGATCAAAGGACGCTACGAATGGATCGGACACGTCGACGCCGTCGGCGACAAAGCGACGGTCGCGTTCGGTTCCGAACGTCCGGAAAACGGTCGGTCGCTTTGGATCGCGCGCGGTACGGAAACCGCCGTCGAATGCGGAACCGTCGTCAATGGAGAAGCGGAGCTTAACGCAAGGAGGAATTGGGGACAATACCGTTGGACGCCCGTCTACGCGCGGACGGAGGAGGAGCCGTCCGAAACGAACGACGACGAATGATCAAAAGACGACGTCGCGCGTGAATCCGTAGGAGAACGGCTTGTACAGTCCGGACGATCCGGCGTTTTTGGCGCGGTTCAGAATCGCCTCGACGTCGCGGTATTGCTCGGTCGTAAATTCAAAGCGCAGCTCGCGAACGCCCGATCTGAGTATCCGAGGCGTCGCGTCGACGATATTAAGCGGTTCGCAAAGATAAAGCGAACTGCCCGTCGCTTCTTCGTTTCGCCGACCAAAACAATCTTCTTGATCGGCGTTCTTTTCAACGAGTATTTCCCAATCGTCGGCGTTGACGATTTTGACTCTTGACGCGTCGAAAAGAGTCTTTTGCGTATACATGGCGAGCAGGCGACCATAGACGGGAAGCGCGAGCTTAACTCCTCGACTCTTAACAGATTCGTCGAGGTCGGCGGCAATGGCGGCGACCGCGCGTTCGGAAATCTCGGGCGACAGACAGATCGTGTCCGCGCTCGGAAAACGTTCGGCCAAATACTTGACCGCGCGAGCGTTGCCGACGTTAAAGAACCAGTCGAGCGCGAACGGATCCCCTTTTTCTTCCAATTCGATCGCGCGGGCGAGGGAGCCTGCGGAGAGAGCGAGCTCGGAGGGCGTCTGAAATCGAAATCTCGATTCGAACGCAACGGGCGGGTTTGGCGCGTAAATCTTTCTTACGCCAAAGTTTTTACACGCGTCGTACTGAACGCGCGTTCTAACGACGGCGGAAAAATATTCGACGGGGTCGATCGGTTCTTCGATAACGTCGACTTCAACGCGAATCGGCTCGGCTTTTTCGACGTCGTCGGAACGTTTCCGCGCCGTTCTTCGATACGACTCGACGATTTTTTTCTCGAGCGCGGCGGTCGCTTCCTGGCGAAGCTGATTAATAAGCGATTTCGGCGCGAACGCGTCGGGATCGAACGTCGGTCTAAAGGCTCTCAAATAGAACGGCGTCTCGCCAAAGCGGTCGAGCGACGCGCGCAACGACATAGCGTCGACGCCCCTCTTTTGAGCTTGTTCAACGGGTTCCGACGCGGCGACGACGACGGAAACGCGGTCGTTTTTAAGCGTTAATTGGAGCGGACGTCCCGTTTTGACGATCAGGGACGCGTCGACCGGCTCGCGGCGTCGCGTTTGCTGGAGCGCGTTTTCGATTTCTTTGTTAAGACGATAGTTAAACGTTCGATAAAGAACGACGGCGCCCTCGGGAATCGGGTCGTCGAACCTGATTAAATCTTTCGGTTCCGCGCTTTCGACAATCCGACTTCGACGCGCGTTGGTCGGATCGACAAGTTTAATCCCGCTCACGTTCGAGCCGCCGAGTTTCCGCGCCTTTTCGTCAAGGAAGACGACGCCGTCGCCGTTGCGAAGAGGTTGGGAAAGGCGAACCGCGTCGCGTCGAACGCGTCCGACTTCAACTCCGTAATTCGACGAATAGAACTTGTTGACAATATTCGGATCGCGGTCGTAATAGTAACCGCGATCGTATCCGCGATTAAAGACGCTCGCCACGTCAAAACGTCGCGATTCCTCGTCAAAGACCTCGGGAGCCGCGTCGGCCGACCGTTTGATCGACAGTCGCTTTTCGGAAAACTCTTCGGGAGTTCCCGCGATCCGGTCGACAAGGTCGCGATAATAGCGCGCGACCTCGTAAACATAGACGGGCGACTTCATACGACCTTCGATCTTAATCGAATCGACGCCAATTTTCATAAGTTCCGCAATCTCGGCGCTTCCCTGAAGTTGATCTTTTAAGGACAAAAAGAATCCGTATTCCGTCTTTTCGGACGCTTCGCCGTAGACGTTCAACGCTTGCGCCTTATAGAACTGCCGACAAGGCTGAGCGCACATTCCGCGATTGCCGCTCCGACCGCCGATAAAACTTGACAAATAACACTTTCCGGAACATCCGAGGCACAAGGAACCGGACGCGAAGACTTCCAGTTCGATCGTCGTTTGCTCGCGAATCGAACGGATTTCGTCGAGCGAAAGTTCCCGCGCTAAAACGGCGCGTTTAAAGCCTTGTTTTTCATACCACTTTAGCTCGCGCGAATCGGCGGGCGAAAGTTGAGTCGACGCGCAAAGGGGAAGATCCGGAAAAAATTCGCGCAACCAGGCGACGACGCCAAAATCCTGAACGATGATCTCGTCGAGACCCGCTTCGTAAAGCCTTTTAATAATCGGATAAACCTGGTCGAGTTCCGCGTCGGAAAGAATCGTGTTAAACGTCAAATGAACGGACGCGTTCGAACGATGCGCCAAATCGATCGCCGCGACGTATTCGTCGACGCTGAAATTCTTTGCGAAACGCCGCGCGCCAAAGCCCGCCACGCCCATATAAACTTCGTCGGCTCCGGCTTTGAGCGCCGCGAGAAGCCGTTCCCAATCTCCGGCGGGCGCCATGATTTTCATCTCTTCGTTCCTCGTCGTCGCGTTCCTCAAACCGGAACGCGCGTTCATGATTTTTTCCGAACGTCGGATCGGATTAAGCGTCGTTTTCCTCGTCGAAACCCAAACCGCGCGCAACTTCGAGATCGCGCGCGGCCGCGCGCGCGTCGCCAAGTTGTCGGTAGGCGGCGGAACGATAGTAGTACGCCTCGGGACTGTCGGGATCCAATTCGATCGCCGCGTTAAAATCTTGCAAAGCGCGCTTTGGATCTCCCAGTTCGACATAGGCTTCGCCGCGCGCGACGCGGCAATGCGCGAAGTCGGGGTCGCGGTCGAGCGCGCGGGTGTAGTCGTCGATCGCTTCGCGAACTCTTTTTTCATTCGCCAGAAGAACGCCGCGATCGTAATACGCGTTGACAAATTCCGGCGCGATCGCCAGACAATCGCGGAAATCGTTCAACGCGGCGTTCGTTTCGCCGAGCATATCGTAGGCGATCGCGCGACCGTACAAGGCGACGTACGCCCTGGGATCAAGTCGGAGCGCTCGGGAATAGTCGTCGAGCGCCTGTTTGTAACGTTCGCGCAATCGTTCGGCGTGTCCGCGCAATTCAAACGCGTCCGCGCGATTGGGATCCGATTTGACGGCGAGAACGGCTTGTTCGTAAGCGCGGT
>CAMZEO010000021.1 GCA_947305735.1 uncultured Planctomycetales bacterium
TGTTCTGGACGACTATCGTCGTCGCGTCGGAAGGAAGCGCAAGTTACGACTATACGGAATATCCGCTCGAACGCGCGGGAATCGCGTTGCATCTGGATCGCGTCGCGGTCGAAGGAACGAAACCGGAGAAGGACATACTCCTTGTTCACGGGCTGACGTATTCCTCGCATGAATTTGACGTCGACTATATGGACTACAGTCTCGTCCGCAAACTGGCGCGCGAGGGATACGGCGTTTGGCGGCTGGATATTGCCGGGTACGGTCGATCCGGCGAAGTCGTCGACGGCTTCCTTCCTGATTCCGACTACGCGTCGGCGGATATTCGAGCCGCGGTTGAAACGATCGTCGCGGAGACGGGACGCGAACAAATCGACGTTCTTGGCTGGAGCTGGGGAACTACTACGGTCGGTCGATTCCTCGAAACGAAGCCCGACCATATCCGCAAGGCGGTTTTGTACGCGCCCGTCCTTTACGGAATTGGCGAATGCGACGTAACGGAACCTTTTCACCATAACTCGTGGGAACATGCGGTCGAGGACTTTCAGCGCTTGGAAGACGGCTCGATTGACGAAACGATCGCGGATCCGGTCGTCGTCGCGATTATGGGGTCGAACAGCTGGCGTTACGACGGCGAGTCAAGTCCGAACGGCGGACGTCGAGCGATTTGCGTTTCCGAGGAGACTCCCCTTGTCGACGTCGCGAAGATTGCCGTTCCGACGTTAATGATATGCGGCGACAAGGATCCTTATATGAAGTTCGACCGACTAGGCGTCGCGCGGGAGGCGCTTCCGAAAGGATCGGCGATGGAAGTCGTCAAGGGCGGTTCTCACGTCGTGATGATTGAAAAGCCCTATTATCGGGATTTTCAAGAACGATTGATTCGGTTTTTAAACCGCGACGTCGCGACGCCGTAAATTTCGCGCGGAATAAGGAACGAAACCGATGTTCATACGAAAAAGTCGAGAAGACGAGATTACCGCCGTCGGCGCGTTTTACGACGACGTCGTTTTTTGGCTCGATCATCACGTCAATTATCCGAAATGGATGTATAAAATCTACCCGTCGGAACCGTTTGTTCGAGAAATGACGACGGCGCGAACGCAGTATCTTTGCATAGACGGTCGGCGGATCGCCGCCGCGTTTGTTTTGAACGACGATCCGCGGGGCGATTATCAAAAGGGCGCGTGGAGCAGGGAACTTTCCGACGGTTCCTACTTGGTATTGCACGCGTTGGCGATCGCGCCCGAATATCAAAGACGCGGTTTAGGCTCGGAGATCGTCCGTTTTTGCGTCGACAAGGCGAAGACGCTTGGACGTCGCGCGCTTCGCGTCGATATTGTTCCGGACAACTGGCCCGCGAAAAAACTGTATGAGAAAAACGGGTTCGTTTATGTCGGCGACTTCGATTTGGGACGCGGCATTGAGAATATCCCCGTTTTCAGTCTTTATGAGTTGAATTGGTAAAACCTCCGCGTCGCAATGAAAGGACGTGAAGAATCGTCTCGCGAATCGGTTTAAATCCGTAACGTCGTATTCTCGCGACTCTTTTTTGTCGACGCGCCGTCCGACTTTAATATCCGTATCTGTCGAAGTATTTCTTCCAGCGTGTTTTAATAACTTCCTTGATTTCCGGCGAGAGTTCAAATTTGTTTTTGCGATAGCTCTTCTGCGCGGCGGCGAAGTCCTCGAAAACATTTCTTCGTTCGTCGAATCCGCCTATTCCAAGTTCTCGGTAGATTCTTTCCATCGCGTCGACGGGGTTGGCGACTAGTTCGTCGTAAGCGACTTCGCAAAGATTTCCCTGCGGAATCTCTCCAACGTCTTCGCAGAAAGCGTCGTACATTTGTTCGAAATTTCGCAACACTTTTTCTTCCAATTCCGCGCCGCCTTTGGGATTCTGAAAACCATGCGTTTTGGCGAGTTTCGTCCAAAGATTGACGGTCGACGGGAAAAGCGCGTAGGGATCGCGCGAAATATGAACGAACTTCGCGTTTGGAAAGCGTTCTCGGATCGTCTTGACGCGCGCCGTGTGCGGAGGCGATTTGAGAACGATCGTTTTTCCGGAAGCGACCGTCAACGATTTTAAAACGTACTCGAGCGCGTCGAGCCAGCGCGTCCGATCGGAGTCGGAGACGTCGCGAAGCGTCAGGAATTCTTCGTCGATCGGCTTGCCGTTGGGAAACGCGACGTCCCGGTACGGCGAGTTCATTCCGAGCGCGCAAATGGCAAATTCGTCTTCCTGAGGTCGGTCAAGCCCCGCGACCATGTTGTCCATCGGGCGTTTGTTCGGCATAAGAAACTTGACCCACGGTCGAAAAACTGGACCGGAGACGAGGAAGTGCGCGGGCGCGAAACAGTCGTAGGTGTCGGCGCATGCGAACCGGTCGTCGCGCATCATGTATTCGTGGAGCAGGGTGGTGCCGCTCCGCCAGTGCCCGACGATAAAGATCGGTTCGCCGACAAGACGGACGTCGCGGATCTTTTTACCGTAGAACAACCTTTGCGCCAACGCCCAAAACGAGTTGTTAATCGCCAGACCCGAAACGATAAACGCCATCGGCCAACGATAGGGCGCGACGCGCCAACGCGCCGAATTGAGCAATTTAATCCACGCGCCGACGGTCATGCCGTCCCAGAAGCGCGGATGCCAGAATTTGTCGGCGCTCCCTCCGCTTGTAATCTTGACGATTCCGGTTTTTTGAGGATTTTGTTTTTCTTTGTTCTTTGCCATAGTCGTGGCGTCCGCCGCTTATTGCGCAATGTGGAGACCGGAATCGTCGATTTCGTACGGGATGATTTCGTCGGAACAGACGCTGCCGCGATGTTTGAAAATGTAAAGCGCGCGGCGGAATTTTAAGCCGTCGCGGATTTTTCCAAGATAAATAACCGTGTTTGCCTGAGCGAAATAATCTCCCTCTTCGAGCGGTTTTTCCAACAACGCTTCGAGCGAGGTTTCGCGCGACGTGTACGAAAGGATCGTTCCCACGTCTTCGGACGAGTAAGCGTTCGCTTCGATCTGATCTTGATAAGCGCGGAAATTTTGCCGAAAGAGGTCGCGCGCTACCCAGGACGCTTCTTTTTTCACAATTTGACGATCGACGTATTCGAGCAATTCAAACTGAATTGAATCTCCCTGACGATCAACCGGCTCGATTCCGTCGACGACCAAGCGTCGCGCGCCCTGCGCGAAATTCGTATAGAGAAACGCGATAGCGGCGTCGAGTCTACGCGTCAGGTCGTATTTCCACTCTCGCCATTCGTCCTCGTCAAGATCGCGCTTGGTAACGCGTCGACCGGCGAAGGGAAACGCCTGAAAATAGTCGGCGGAATAACGTTCTCCCGCGCGTATTTTCGCGAAGAATTCGTCGGGATCGAACGTTTTGTCCGGCGATTGCTCCGTAATCGTCCAGTTAAAGAGCGATTTGGCGTATTCTCCGTGATTTTGCGAATCTCCGCGCGCCGTTAAGTCAAGAATAATCCCGCGGCGCTCTTCCTGGAGAGAAGCGCGCCCCGCGTTGAGAAACTGAAGAGCGAGTTGCGTCTTGCCCATGCCGGAGCCCGCCACAACCGCCGTCGTCGTTCCTGGGAAGAGACCGCCCCCCAAGTAGTCGTCGAGACCGGGAACGCCCGTTGAAAGACGTTTGGACATATGAACAATTCTCCTTGCCGCGAGGAAGATATCGACTACGCTGGCTTGCCGCCGCTTAACAAACTTTCAGCCAGTATTCTACAGTGTTTGCGGAAAACGTCCAGACCTGAAAAGACAGACCTTTTTTCCATCTTCTTGACTTTGGAGCTGGAAATGTCCCCGCGATTCGTTTATAATGGGGAGTCGCGTCGGAAGTCGGCGCGAACCGCGACAAACAATCTGAAAAAACTTGAAGGAGAATCGTTATGAGAGACATGCCGGTGACGGTCTTGGGATTTGGCATGATGGGACGTTCGCGAAACGCGGCTTACGCCGACGTCGCGAAGTATTATGGAGATTCTCCGATCAATCCCTACATCGCTCAAGGGTTTGTTCTTCCTAACGAAGCGGACGCGGCGCGAAAAATGGGCTGGGACGTCAATCTTGACTTGATGGACGCGGTTCGAAACGACAAGTCGGAGTACGTCGATATTTGTCTTCCGAACGCGCTTCATCACAGCGTCGCGCTTGCGGCGATCGAGGCGAAGAAACACGTATTTTGCGAAAAGCCGCTCGCGATTTCGCTTGACGAGGCGAGGGAAATGAAAGAAGCCGCCGAAGCGCGTCCCGGTTTGCTCAATTCGGTCAACTTTATTTATAGACGTTGCCCCGCCAACGTGTACGCGCGTCAAATAGCTCGTGAAAAACTGTTTGGCGATCTTCTTGAAGCGCGTTCGTTCTATAATCAGAGTTGGGGCGGTCCTGGAACGGGGTTTGGATGGCGTTTCGACGCGAAAGCCGGAGGCGGAACGCTCGGCGACCTTGGATCGCACGCGATCGACATGCTTCATTTTGTTACCGGCATGCTTCCGAGCGAAGTGAGCGCGACGCAGGCGACGCACGTCAAAGAGCGCATGGGGACGATTATCAAAGAGGACGGCTCGACCGAACGCGGTCCGATTCCCAGCCATGTCGACGACGGCACGAGGTTTGTCTACAATTTACCTAACGGGGGAATCGGTTCGTTCGAATGCACGCGCAACGCCTGGGGGACGAATAATACCCAAGGATACGAGCTTTATTTTGAAAACGGCGCGATTCGATGGTGTTACGACGACGTCAACTATCTTGAAGTCTACGATCCGAGCGCTCGTCAACGAGGCTGGACTCGCGTCCTATGCAATCAGGGCGGGTTTGCTTACTGCCATTTCGCCGGCGGACACATGGACGGTTACCGTGATTTTACCGTCAGCGCATGCTATGAAAATATGCGCGCCATCGAAGGCATGGATCCGATCGCGCCAATAGCGACGTTCAGCGACGCATACGAGGTCGAACGCGTGATCGAAGCGGTCAGACGTTCGAATCGAGAACGACGCTGGGTCAAATTGGACGAAGTGAAATAGACGAAGAAACGGCGCGGCGGCGACGTCCGCGCGAAGCATTTTATTGAGAACGATAAATGGCAGCGAATTTAACCCCGCAATATTTACGAGCTGAAGAAGAGTACCGTCGGGCGCAAACGCCGGAAGAAGAACTCAAATGGCTGCAAGTCATGTTCGCCGAAATTCCCAAGCACAAGGCGAGCGAAAAAATGCAGGTGATGCTCAAGACGAAGATCGCCGACGTTAAGAGGGAGATCGAAGCGTCGAAGGGCGCGAGTAAAAAAACGGGCAAATCGGTCAAGATTCCGCGTCAGGGCGCCGGGACGTGCGTCGTGATCGGCGGACCGAACTCCGGAAAAAGTCAACTTCTGAATTTCTTCACGAAGGCGAAGCCGGAGGTCGCCCCTTACCCGTTTACGACGCAAACGGCGACGCCGGGCATGATGGCGTGGAAAGACGTTTTTGTTCAGCTGATCGACACGCCCCCGATCACGCCCGACTTTTTCGAGAATTATCTTTACGGGTATATTCGCGGCGCGGAACTTGTTCTTCTTATGGTCGATCTTGGGGACGACGACGGCATTCAGCAGTGTCAAGACGTTCTGAATCGTCTTCAAACCGGTAAGACGCGTCTGGCTCGCGAATCCGGACTCGACGAAGACGACGTCGGTCTTTCGTACACGAAAACGTTTCTCGTTTTGAACAAGAGCGACCTGCCCGACTTCAACGATCGATTGGAACTTTTTCGCGAATTCTGTAAAGTCGATTTGCAAGAGTTTCAGGTTTCCGCCGTCGACGGAACCGGCATGGAAGAATTGCGCGACGCTATTTACGCGTCGATGGGCGTTGTTCGCGTCTATACGAAGCAACCGACTCAGAAAGAGCCTGATCGCGACAAACCGTTCACGCTCAAACAGGGGAGTTGCGTCCTCGATTTGTGCGACCTGATCCATAAAGACTACGCCGAGAAGTTCAAATCGGCGCGCGTTTGGGGGGAGGCCGTTCACGACGGAACCGTCGTAAAGGGAGACTACGTTATTCACGATTGCGACGTGATCGAATTGAATATCGCCCCGTAATCAAGGTTGGCAAGAGCGCGGCGAAAACCGGAATCGTCGCGCTTTTTAACGACTGGTCCGGTCGAAAAATATTGTCCGTCTTAATTCGCCCGGTCGTTTTCGAGTTCTTTTTCGCGTCGTCGGTCTGTTTTGAGAGGTCGGCGTTCTTTAGCGCGGATTTTTAAACGATTTCACTGAAGATATCTAATCGTTACAACCGATAAACAGTCCAGACAAAAGGACGCTGTTGCAAAACGGCGTCTTGCGGCATGCGTTAATGGAATGGCGCGCGCCGAAATCGGAGACAAGGAGACGTCCGCCCGCTGGGGGAATTAGTTGTTTTGCTCGCGTTTTGTCGAACGAAGTCAATCGCTCAAACGGGCGGTCGGGACAAAGACGTTCTGGAACGCGTCGGCGAACCAACAAGTAACGTCTCAGTTTTCTAACAAAGGATTTGACATGAAATCGATGGAAACAAAAGGACGTATGGCTCTCGGCGTCGCGGCTCTTGCCGCCTTGCTTGTGGTTCCTTTTGCCGGTTGCCAGGTAACGCGCAATGGGCAAACGTTGCCGAGCCCCCACTATTTGGAAGACGATATTCAATATCATCCGTCGGGCACGGAATTCCAATTCCAGCAAGAGGTCGACTATATGAATAAAGTCAACGCTGAAAAAGCCGCCGCCGCCGTTCAGTACGGTCAGTATTGAGCGAGCGAACGTTTTGACTCGATTCAAGTCGAGTTGGTTTTGAAAAAGGACGCGATAAACTTCCGGGTTTTCGCGTCTTTTTTTATCGCCGCTCTTTTCAAGAGACTTCTTAACGGCTATACTTGCGTCCAACGCGGTTCGCGTTTGATCGGTCTGACAAGGAAAAAGAAGTGATACAACAGCTCTTAACGATTGAATTCCCCGACTATGCGCGACGTTGGACGACGGTCGTCTTTTTTTGGTCCGGTTACGCCGTCTGGATCGGCTTGCTCGTCCAAACGGTGTTCCGCTCCCGCGATTTCAGCAGACCGTGGCAATCGTTTTGTCTCGGTTGGGTTGGCGTCGCGCTCGGTCCGCTCATCGTCGGACCGTTTTTAAAAAACGGTAGTTTTGATCCCGTTAGTCCGTCTGGAATCGGCGTCGCTTTGGCGTTTTCCATAGTCGCGTTTATCGCGTACCACGTCATTTCCTTTCTATTTTTTAAGCGCGACGAAGAATACGACGATTACGAACATTCGCGAGATCCTTACGACGGCATGAGTCAGGAGGAATTGGCGAATGAGTTGAGACTCCGCGATCGCGAGCGCGGACGTTATGACGACTACGACCTCCGCGAACGCGGGGCTTTGAGGCGTCGACGATAATGATCAGTGGGAGTCTTCCGTTAAACAAAGGGTTTTTTTAAGATGCGACGAAGAGATTTTTTGACGACGACCGCCGCGACGCTATTCGTTCCGGCTTTTGCGAACGTTCTTTGCGCGGAGGAATCTTCGCTTCCCAGGAACGTTCATTTTCGAGGTTCATACGCCAATTCGAAGCGCGTCTTTGAGACGACGCGCAAAGGTCGCGTCGCCTTCCTGGGCGGGTCGATTACCGAAATGGACGGCTACCGCCCGATGGTCTGCGAGTACCTGCGGAAGAAATTTCCGCAGACGGAATTCGAGTTTGTCGCGGCGGGGATTTCGTCGACTTGTTCGGACGTCGGCGCGTTCCGGCTCGACTCTGACGTCATTAGGGGGGAAGACGTCGACTTGTTCTTTGTGGAATTTGCCGTGAACGACGATCAGGACGGCGGATTTAGCTACGAACGCGCCGTTCGCGGCATGGAGGGGATTATTCGACATATTCGAACCGCTCGTCCGAACGTCGATATCGTTATGACTTTCTTCGTCAACGAGAATCTCATGCAAAAGTATCGCGAGGGAAACGTCGCCGCAAGTATTAAAGCGCACGACGCGGTCGCGAAGCGTTATGATATTTCGACGGTTGATCTGGCGAAAGAGATTCAGGAGGAAATCGACTCCAAGCGGATTACGTGGGAAGAATTTGGAGGCGTGCACCCCGCGCCGAGGGGGAACAGAATTTGCGCCGATATGATCGCGTCGATTCTTGACTCCGAATGGGCTAAACCGACCGCGGCGGAACTCGCGCCTCACCCCATGCCCGAGCCAATCGACAAGTATTCCTACTTTAAAGGAACTTTCAGCTCTTTCGACTCGACCGTTTCAAAAGACGGATTTAAGCTGTTTGTTCCCGACTGGTCAAAGATACCGGGCGGATTTCGCGAAACTTTCGCGGGGATTCCGTGTCTGTGCGCCGACAAACCGGGCGCGGAGGCGAGGATCGACTTTTCGGGCAACGCGCTGGCGCTCTACATTCTTGCGGGACCGGACGCCGGGATTGTCGAGACGCGGATTGACGGCGGCGATTGGAAAAAAATCGACGCGTTTCATCATTATAGCCGCGCGCTGCACTATCCGCGAGCTATCATGCTCGCCGACGGGCTCGAAGACGGCTCGCATACCGCGACGATTCGTATGTCCGCCGATAAGAACGAGCTTAGCTCGGGACGCGCGATTCGAATTATGCGTATTTGCGTCAATAATTTGGCCGCGGAGAGTCGCGCCGACAAACGGTAATCGCATAACCGCGCGGAATTGCGAGAGCGCCGCGCGGTCGCCGTTATTACGAGATGGAGGAAACGGCTATTCCGCTTTCGTTTCTTCGTTAATCAGATCCTCGCAAGCCGCCATCGCTTTGAGCGTTCGCTCAAGAAGCGCGTCGAGTTCCCAGCCGAGCTTTCGGGCTCCTTCTTCAATGACGTCGCGCGAGCAACCCGCCGCGAAACCTTTGCTTTTGTACTTCTTTTTGAGCGACTTAAGCTCCATGTCTTTGCAGCTCTTGGACGGGCGCATAAGCGCCGCCGCCCAAATGAGCCCCGTGAGTTCGTCGACGGCGTACAGGACTTTTTCCATCTCATGCGTCGGCTCGGCGTCGACGGTTATTCCCGATTTGGTCGTATGTCCGTGACCGTGCGAAACGACGGCGTGAATGACGTCGTCGCCGACTCGCGCTTCGCGCAATAACTCGGGAGCTTTGACGCAATGTTCGTCGGGATATTGTTCGAAGTCGATATCATGCAGAAGCCCGACGATTCCCCAGTATTCGGCGTCGTCTCCGTAGCCCAGCTCGTTTGCGAACTGTTTCATGACCGCTTCGACGGTATACGCGTGCTGAATGTGGAACGGATCCTGATTATACTTCTTTAGCAGCGCCAGCGCGTCTTCTCGTTTGATATGGTCCATCAATTGCCTCAACTTATTTGATATCGACGTTGTTGGTAAAGTCCCCGATGTGAATCAGCGGGGAGTCCGCAGTCTGTTTCCGACCGAAAAGAACAAAATTGTCGATCGTTAGTCCGTCGGTCGAATGCTCGTCGTCGACGCCGTTGAAAAGTATGCCGCAGTAGGACGCGGGGCCGGTTACGGTTATGTTTTTGATCGTAACATTCCCGACGTAACCGGGCTCTTTGGTTCTCATGTACTGGTTGACCGTCGGACGACCGACGAATAGCCAGTTGTCCTTATTGGCGACGTCGACGTCAAAGCGCAGCGTTTTCGTGTCGATCGACTTCATCTTTTCGAGCGCCTCGGGCGAGAGCGCGTTTTCTTTGCCCGTTTCAAAGCGGATATTATCAAACGTTACGTCTTCCAAGCGCATATTTTCGCCCGGTTCGAGTAGAAAATTGCGCGTTTGCGAATGAATCACGTCGCAGTTTTGGAACAGGACTCGTCGCATATACGGCGCGCGGCTCTCGTGTCCCATGAGAACGACGCGCGCTCGATCGCACCAGAAGACGCAGTTTTCCACCGTAACGTCTTCGCAGTTTCCGTATTCGACTTCCAGCCCCTTAAGAGCCATGCAGTCGTCGTCGGTGCGAATGAAGCAGTTGGAAACATGGACGTTTCGCGAATTGCAAGGATTGATTCCGTCGTCGTTTTGGACGCGTCCGCCGCAAAGCTTGACATTATTGATCGTTACGTTGTCGCTATTGACCGACACGACCGTCCAGCGAGACGAGCCGCGAACGATAATTCCTTCGATAGAAACGTTTTGCGAGTTTAATATGGAAATCGTATGTCCCGTCGGTCCTTCGCGCCATTTCCACGGATTCGAGTCAAGGACGCCGCGACCGCGAATCTTGACGTTTTTGCCGACAACGTGAACGCCGCCCTGAACGATCGCGCCCGGAGCGAGGTAAAGCGTTTGATCGTCCTTTAAGTCGACGCGATCGGCGCGGTGAACGCCGGGACCGTAGTAGATCGCGTTTTTGTCGTCGGGGCTCGGCGCGTTTTCTTCTATCGGATTGACGAACACAAGGAGCGGGTGAAGTCGACCGTCGTATTCGACCGAGAATTGACATGGGTTTTCGACGGTTACTTCAAATGTTCCGTCGTCGTTTATCGTCGGCTTGAGCCCAAGCGAAAGGGGACGAATTGCGAGATTGTCGAGGTTCGCGTTCGTCTCTTCTTTGATCTTAAGCGTGATCGTCTCGTCGGCGTCGACCGAGAGAAACGCGTACTCCCCGCCGTAATCGTAATTTTGAAAAGGCTCGTCGGCGGTTCGCGCCGTCAACGCGTCGACTTTTTGACCGTTGATCTCGATCGACCAGAATTGACTGACAGGCTCCCCCTCGGGAACCGGCCACAATTTGATTTCCGCGAAGCTCAAATTGGCGGCGGATAGAAAAACGAGCGCCGCGAACGACCATATTTTCGCTTTCATAAAAGACTCCTTAAACGACGCTGGAAACGAATTATACTTCGCCCCAATTCGCTCCAATTTCCGAATCGATCTTGAGCGGAACGCTCAGAGGATCGCCAAGTTTCATTTCCTCGACGACGATTCGCGCGAGTTCGTCGGCTTCTTCGCGACGCGTTTCAAAAAGCAGTTCGTCATGAATTTGCAGCAACAGCCGCGCTCGCTCGGGACGCGTCGTCGCGTCGACGTTTTCGCGCGTTTCCTCGCGTTCTTGTTCCAGCGCGGCGAACAAAGGGTTCTTTTCGACGTAAGCGGCGTCGAACGAGGGCTTGCGCATTAATCGAACGCTCGCGCGCTCCGAGGGATCGCGAGCCCAACGCGAGGCGATCCAACCGTCGCGTTTGAGTCGTCGCCAAACGGCGAGCATCGCTAGTTTCATAATATCGGCGGCGGTTCCCTGAACGACCGCGTTGATGGCGGCGCGTTCCGGGAAATTCAGCGTTTTGCGTCCCCGCGCTCCGCGAACGCCGGAAAGCGCGCGCCTCCGTCCGAGCGCCGTTTGAACGTATCCTTTGCGCGCGCAGTCGTCGAGAACGCGGTCAAAGAACGCGAGAACGCTCGGATAAGTCGCGAAAAACGCGTCGATATGCGCGGTCGCGTCTTTTGCCGAGATTCCGAGCGTTTTGGATAGTCCGAACGACGTTTGTCCGTATACGAGACCGAAATTAACGGCTTTCGCTTTTCGTCGCATATCCGCGTCGACGTTTTCCGGCGCGACGTTAAAAATGCGGCTCGCGACCGCCGTATGGATATCGCGGTTTTCTTCAAACGCTTTTTTGAGTTCCGCGTCGCCCGTGTAGTGCGCTAGAACGCGCAATTCGATCTGACTATAGTCGCAGGAGACGAACGCGTCGAAGCCCAGCGAACGGTCGGGAACGAATCCCTCGCGAATGAATTTGCCGTCCGACGATCTTGCGGGTATGTTTTGCAAATTGGGATCGCTTGAACTCAGACGACCGGTCGCCGTCGCCGCTTGATTGAACGTCGCGCAAATGCGTTTTGTCGACGGAAGCGTTTGCAAAGGCAGAGGTTCGAGATACGTTCCGCGCAACTTGATCGTCTTGCGCAATTCGACGATTTTTTCCGGAATCGGATGCAGAAGCGCGAGTTCTTCGAGGACTTCCGCGTCGACGCTTGAACCCGTTTTCGTTTTGCGCGAGACCGGAAGTTTAAGATCGTCAAACAGAAGACGTTGCAATTGTTTAGGCGAATTCAAGTTAATTTCGTTGGCGAAATTCGGATCCGGATCGACGTTTCCAATGAGGGAACGAATTTCGTGTTCGAGCGTTTCCTGTATTTGCAGGAATTTGGCGGACGCCTCTTTGAATTTCTCCGGTTCGATTGCCACGCCGTTGTATTCCATTTCCGCAAGCGGTTCGACAAGGGGCGTTTCAAGGTCGAAGGCAAGTTGTTCCAGCGCGGCGGTTTCCCGCAGTTTCGCTCGGAGTAGAGACGACGCGTTGAGCGGGACGAGAACGCGGTCGGCGGCGTGTCTCGAGAGCGTCGCCGCAGGAAGCGCGTCCAGAGGAATCTTTTTTTTACCCGCGCCGAGCGCTTCTTTGAGATCGAAAATGTCCGAATCGAGATACGTTTGAGCAAGATCGCGAAGGTCGCGGCGAACGTCGCCCGAACGAACAAGGTAATCGGCGAGCGACGCGTCGAAAGCCAGACCGCGAAGACGAATTCCCGCGTCCAGCAACACGAGCGCGTCGTACTTCAGTTCGAATCCAAGTTTCGCGATTTCGTCCGATTCGAGGAACGCGCGCAAGGCGTCGAGCGTCAACGAAAGGTCGAGTTTGGGTTCTCCAAAGGAGGAACGGAATGGGAGATAGAACGCCTTGTCGGGCGAGACGGCCAACGCGAGTCCGCAAAGCGTCGCAAATCGCGGACGAACGCGTCCGATTTCTGCGGATTCGAGCGTGATCGTCGAGATTGCGAGCGTTTTCGTCGACTTCAATCGCGAACAAAGCGCGGCGAGTTTTTCCGCGTCGTCGACGATTTCTTGCCGTTGTTGGTCGACTGGGACGGGCGTTTCCGGAAGCGTCAACGTCGCGAGGGACGGGAATCGCTTCGTTCCGACAAGTTCAAAGTCGTCAAACGTCTCTTTCCGAGACTCGATTTGTTTTTTTACCGAGGATCCGTATTGCGAAACGGCAAACCGCGAGAGTAGGGGAGAATTGGCGTCGAACTCGATCGAATCTCCCCCTTCCGGTCGTTTTTCGCTCGTCATTGTTTCTTGACGGGGCGACCGCGCCGCGTTTAAGAAATCTTGTCGCTCGCGAGCTATCTTGTCGAACCAGTCCGAACGTTCCGCTCGCGCCGTTCCAAACGTTTCCGCCAACGCGTCGACTTTATTCGCGAAAGAACGGAAATTCCAGTATTGAAACAGCGCCCGCAGACGTTCCGGATCGACTCCGCCCAGCTTGCCCGACTCCCAATCGAGTTCGATTGGAACGTCGGTTCGCAACTTAACGAGTTTTCGACTCATATAGGCTACGCTCGCGTTGTTGCGGATATTTTCAAAACGTTTGCCTTTTTGTTCGGCGGCGCCTTCGACGACTCCTTCCAGCGTCTTGTATTTAGTCAACAGTTCGCTCGCGACTTTGGGACCGACGAGTGGAACGCCGGGCACGTTGTCGGAAGAGTCGCCGACAAGCGATTGAAAATCAACGACCTGATCCGGCGTAATTCCCCAGTCGGCAAGGAGTTCCGGTTCGCGATAGTATTTCTCTTTGCGGAGGAGATAGATCGACGTCGTATTGGAAAGAAGTTGACGGGCGTCTTTGTCCGACGTTACCAGAATCGTCGAACCGCCAAGTTCCGTCGTTTGTCTGGAAACCGTCGCCAAAATATCGTCCGCTTCAAAACCCGTCGCGCCGAGCGCGGGAACGCCGACGCCTTTGAGGAATTCGCGCGTAAAGTCGAATTGGAGAAGAAGGTCGTCCGGGGTGGGGGGACGATTCGCTTTATACTCCGAATAGATCGCGCTGCGAAACGTCTTTTCATGCATATCGTACGCGCAGAACAGATAGTCCGGTCGGAGCTTCGTCATAATTGACAGAACGTCGCGAACGAAACCAAACGCGGCTCCGGTCGGCTCGCCGCGCGCGTTCGTCATCTCCATGCCGGGCGCGTGAAAAACCTGATAAATAAGACCGTAGGCGTCGACGACGCAAACTGTTTTCCCGGCAAGAGAAGGGGACGACATCGTTTTCTCCTCGACAAGGAATTACGCCGGAAACCGTTCCCGGACGTTCGTTCTCAAACCTATTATAAACAAAAAAACGACCGTTTGACGCCCCCGGAGGAGATCAAACGGTCGTTTTTATTGGACGGAACCCGAGATTGATTTGACGGGAACGCCGGACGGTCAAACGGTCATTCGTCGTAATTGCCGTCGCCGTCTTCATCGTCGTCGTCCCAATCGTCTTCATCGTCGTCGTCCCAATCGTCCTCGTCGTCGTCCTCGACTTCGTCTTCGTCGTCGTCGTCGACTTCTTCCCAGTATTCATCGTCGTCTTCGTCGTCTTCGTCTTCGTCGTCAAGCCAATCGTCGTCGTCCTCGTCTTCTTCGTCGTACCAATCGTCGTCGTCCTCGTCTTCGTCGTCGTAGTCGTCGTCTTCTTCTTCGTCGTCGTCATACCACGTGTTTTCTTCGTCGTCGTCTTCTTCGCGACGGGCTTTGAGAAGAGCGTCGGGATTGACGAGAACAAACCAAAGACCGTTTTCGTTGGAAGCGGATTTGCGGACGTTGTTCCAAGCGGTAGTCATGTCAAATTTCACGATTAGACTCCTTTACAAAAGTAAGGCGCTAAAAAATTTGGTTGCAACGCTTGTTTAATTTCCGAATTCGCTTTATGAACGTCGAAGTTCATTTGGGCAAAGCGGATCTTCAACCGGCGTCGGAAATGCTTTCGTTAAAAACGAGTCGGAAGAAACGCGGACGATTCTAACGACGCGCTAGATTATATCGTTAGGATTTAAAAAAAGGAATAGCAAAAAATCCTCTTTTTGTAAAAAGTTTTCGGAATATAACGCGTTTTTTGACGTTTCACGCCGCGTCCCCGCGCATTAGTCGCGGACGTTCGGCGACCGGCGTCTTCGACTTGACGAGTATTTCGCCGTCCTCCCCGACGTCGTCAAAATGAACCGACAATATCTTGGACACTCCGGAATCTTCCATCGTTACGCCGTAGATCGCTTTCGCCGAAGACATTGTCTTTTTGGAGTGCGTGACGAGTAAAAATTGCGTCGACGGAAAGTCTGCGAGCGCGTTGGAAAAACGGCTTACGTTTCCTTCGTCGAGCGCCGCGTCGACTTCGTCCAGTATGCAGACGGGGCTCGTTCGATATTGGAAAATCGCGAGCAGCAACGCGACGCACGTTAACGATTTTTCCCCGCCGCTCATGAGCGATAAACTCTTAAGTTCTTTTCCGGGAGGTTTTGCCGCGACGTCGACTCCGCTTTCGAGAGGATTGGACGGATTTTCCAACGTCAGGTCGGCTCGTCCCCCGCCGAAGAGTTTCTGGAAGATCGAACAAAAATTTCCGCGAACCGCTTCAAACGCTTCTTCAAACATCTTGCGGCATTCGGCGTTGACGCGTTCGACGATTTTCTGAATTGATTTGCGCGCCGCGACTAAATCATTGTACTGATTGAACAAGGTCGTGTAGCGCGTTTTGAGCGTTTCAAGCGTTTCGATCGCTTCCAAATTGACCGAACCAAGCTCTTGAAGTTTGACGCGCAACTCTTCGATTTCTTTTTTCCTCTTTTTCGCGCCCGCCGGATCGTTGGGGACGACGAGTTCTCGAGAATCGTCAAAATCGGACGCTTTGTTTTGGTTCTTTTCGTCGCGCATGGAGTCGTCGGTCGTCGATGGCGACTTGGAACGTCGATCAAGGTCGTCGATTCCTTCGATTTTGAATTCCGTTGCGGAAAGATCGAGGTTGTAATCTTCCTTCATGCGTTCTTCAAGCGATTTAATTTCTTGCGTAAAGCGAGTTGACGAGATTTCCTTCGTCCGATTTTGTTCGCGCCGTTTTTCAAGCGCCTCGCGATTGGAACGCAAGTCGAACGCCGTTTTCGAGCGCAGACGTTCGAGTCGCGACCGTTCGGTCGCCGCTCGGTTTCGACGCTCGGCGAGGAGTTCTTTTTTCCAGTAAAGTTCCGCGATTGCGGACTCGCCGTTGAGAGCCTTGAGCTCCGCCTGCGCGATCCGTTCCAGAAGCGCGTCGGAACGGCGCTGATGATCGACGGAACGTCTGCTTTGTTCGCTTTGCGACTCCAGGAGATTCTTAAGTCGATCCTCTAGCGATACGGCGCGTTCCTCCGCCTTGACAAGTTCGATTTTTAAATTTGTCGCGCGTT
This sequence comes from uncultured Planctomycetales bacterium, assembly GCA_947305735.1. Lineage (GTDB taxonomy): Bacteria > Planctomycetota > Planctomycetia > Pirellulales > Thermoguttaceae > RUG369. The sequence continues at coordinate 16,248 of CAMZEO010000021.1, forward strand.
TCGCTCTTTCCTGACGCTCGTTGGTCGTATTATTTAGCTCTTGTCGGATTTCCGCTTCTTGTTTGGCGAGCGCCGCCGCGTTTTGTTCCAGTTGATTCTTCGTCTGCTGTTTTGTTTCGAGTTCGCCCGACGTTTTGGCGAGTTCCCGAACGAGATCTTGCAACTCTTTCCGGAGTTGTTCGCGTCGTTCCGCGAGTTGCGTTTCGCGTTCGAGCGCGCTTGTTTGGCGAAGACGGAGTTCTTCAAGAGCCTGCTTGACGTCGAGTTGAACGCTCGCTTCTTTTTCAAAATCGGCGTCCGCAGTCGCCAGTTCCGACTTGAATAGAGCGACCTCTTCGCGAATTCGTCCAAACTCGCCGTCGAGTTTTTCCGTTTCCTGGGAGAGCGTCGCTAGTTCGCTGCGGCGCGAAATTAGTCCCGCTCCCCCCTGGGCGGAACCGACGACGAGCGTTCCGTCCGCCGTGAGAAGCGATCCGTCCGCCGTGAGAAAATTAACGGGTTCGCTCGCGTCGCGGTAGAGCCGTTTGGCGACGGAGATCGACTCGACGATCCAGGTTCGGTGCAAAAGACGTTGCACGAGCGCCGAGAATCGCGGTTCCGTCTCGACAAATTGATCGGCGCGTCCAAGAACGCCCTCGCTTTTTTCCAGTCGCGGATCTAAAGGAATCGAAGCGCCGGGGTTGGGATCAAGCCAGATGAAACCGACGCGCCCGGCAAATTGACCGCCGTTGAGTTCGATGTGACGGAACAGCTCCGGTTCCGGAGGAACGACGACGTATTGGGCGGTTTGACCGAGCGCGAGCTCGATAAGCGACGCCGCTTCGACGTTTACGCGGATGAGATCGGCGACGAGACCGTAAGCGCGGCTAAAAGGGGACGTCGGGTCGCGCATGGCTCGAAGCGTTTCTTTAACGCCGGGACTCAGTCCTTCGTATTTGCGCAGAAGATCCCTGAGAATCGTCGAACGTTCGTCGTAGGCCGTTCGTTTGCGTTCAAGGTCGGAGAATTCGACTTGTCGCGCGCCGAGTTCCCGACGCAAGTCCTCCCGACGTCGTTTCAGATCGCCAAGATGTTCGAAGGACTCGGCGCGTTTGGTTTCAAGCGTCGTTTCTTCGTTGTTAAGACGTTGGATTTCGTCGGTCAGTTCTTTTTGTTGCCCCTCGACTTCCTCGCTTTGCGAAGTCTTTTGAGAGCGCGACTGTTCGAGCGTCCGCGCGCGCGACGCGAGCCCCGCGATTTCGCCGGAAAGGAGGCTGATTTCGCCGTTTTTCTTCTGAAGGTCGCGACGCGCGTCTTCTCCTTGTCGCGTTAGATCCGCGGCTTTCGCTCCGAGTCTTTCCAGTTCGGCGTTTTCTCGTTCGGTCGACGCTTTGATTTCGCCGATTTTGGCGCGTTCCTCGTCGAGTTCTTCGCGCGTTTGACGAGTGGTCGCGTCGCCGTCCGCGCCTTTGGAAGCAAGCTCGAGCGCCTGCGTCGCGTTGCGCGAGGCTTCCGCCGTCCATTCGGTTATCCGACCGACTTGGAATTCGACGGACGCCTCCTCGGCGGCGATTTTCTCGCGCGAGGCGGAAAGTTCCGCTTCCGCTTGACGCAGTTCGTCTTCAATCGTTTTTAATCGCGACGTCAGAACCGCTTGTTCGGCTTCCCCCGCTTGAATTTTTGCCGAAACGTCCGCCTCGAATTCTGAAAAACTGTCGGTTTCCTCGTTGAGCAGATTGAGTTCCGCAGTTTTCAGACGCCATTCGTAAAGACTGACCTCGGTGCGCAACTTTTGCAATCGCGCGGCATAGGCTCGATAATGTTCGGCTTTTCCCGCTTGCGCTTTCGTCTTTCGCAATTGGCTTTCCACTTCGCCGACGACGTCGGAAAGACGCAGAAGATTCTGTTCGACGCGTTCAAGCCTTCGCGCGACCTCCTGTTTTTTCGCGTTGAATCGAGCGACTCCCGCCGCTTCTTCGAGCGCGGCGCGGCGCTGGGCGCCCGAGCTTTGCAGCAACGCCTCGACGCGTCCCTGTTCGATGACCGCGTAGCCTTGCGAACCGAGCCCCGCGCCGCCGATAAGATCGCGGAAATCTTTGAGTCGACTCGCTTGTCCGTTGACGAGATATTCAGACTCGCCGCCGCGATAGACGCGTCGCGTGAGATGGATTTCGTCCGCGTCGAGCGGCAAGACGCGTTTGCGGTTGTCGAACGTGATCGTGACTTCCGCCGAACCCATGGGCGCGCGCGAGGCGGAGCCGTTGAAAATGACGTCCGTCATTTCGTCTCCGCGAAGACGTTTCGCGCTCTGTTCGCCCAACGCCCACTTGATCGCGTCGACGACGTTCGATTTGCCCGAGCCGTTGGGACCGACGAGCGCGCAAATCCCTTCGTCGAGTTCCATGCGAGTTCTGTCGGCGAAACTTTTGAACCCGTATAATTCGATCGATTTTAGCATGACAAGTCGTCGCGGCGTCTTGGGAAAACAATTGGCGGACGGCGCGAAACGACTCCGCGCCCATTCTGAAAGATAGCAAAACGCGAGATTCCGCGCAAGAGGGATTATTGCCGTCGGTCGTCGGCTCTCGTTCGCTCGCCGCGTCGATTTTTATTCCGAGTCGCTCGTCGCGCGGAAGGGAAAACGACGCGACGCTCTCGATTCGCCTGTTATCCGGTCTATTTTTTGTAGAACCTGTTGGCGACGCCCGTTTCGACTAAAAAGAGGGCGCCGAGCAGAACGACCAGAAACGCGTAGGGATCCGATTCCTTCTCGCGTCTTGCCGAGTCGAGCGTTTTGCCCGTCGCTTGAAGATCCAGGATCTTATACGGAACTCCTTCCCAAAGCTTCGCCCACTCCTCTTTCGAGTATCTTGAAAGATCAAATTCGTCGGCGTCGACGGCGACGGCAAACGCGGCGTCGATCGACTCTCCGTCTCTATTGGGAGTCGTTCGAACTCGGTATACGCCCGGACTCCTTGTTCCCGGAAATCGGATTAACCTTCGTTCGACGTCGGCCGGCGTGGAAATCTCTTCGCCCGAGGGCGTTACGATCGTCGCGACCGCTGGAAATACTTTCAAGGGCGAACGCAACGCCGCCGTCTCGCCCGCCGTATAGTTGAGAATCGACGACGAACTCGACGCGAGTCTCCGCGCGATTCCGTCGGCAAAGACGACGAACACCCACGCGGACTCGCCGCTTGTAAGCGCGTTCCAGGAGTCTCCTTGCGCGGAGTCGGAAATCGGCGTCGCCATCGTCGCGCAAAGACCACGACCGACTTGATTTTCAACAAGCGCCGGCGCGGCGTCATTTTCCGCGTCCGACGTCCCGATTGACGCGATAGTCGCGGCGATTGAGGCCGACGCGCCGATTTCTTCGAGTTTCCAGTACCGGTCGATCGGAAGCGCGTCCCAGGGAATTCCCATTCGTTCGAATTGTCGGAACGTCGCGAGCAAAGGCGCGTTGTAGTCGACGGGGCGCAACGCGCGGTCCCAATTGCGGGAACGCTCGATTTTAGTCGGCTTGCAACCGAGCAAATTGACGACTTCCGGCGTTTGAAACGCGGAAATTGGAGACGCGTTTCTTCCGAGAAAGACGCCCAGACCGCGTCCTTCTTCGACAAACGACGTTAGTTTTTTAACGACCTTTGCGTCGAGTCCCGGCGGATCAAGCAGGAAAATCGCGCGGTAACGCGAAAGTTCCTCAGGCTCCGCCGACTCTAGATCGACGAACGCGTCCGCGCGATCGGCCGTTTTGTTTCTCTTTGCGTATGGAACGACGTCGAGTTCAAACGGCGCTCGTCCGACTCGTCGAAGTTCTTCCGGCGCGAGCGCCTGCGTTAAAAAGAGCGATTTTGAATTTGTCGGTTCCGGCGCGACGACGAGCAGTCGCCAATCGTCGACGACGTCGACGGCGAACCAGCGAACGTCGTCGGCCGCGAGCGCGTCGCCTCCGATGACGCGAACGGCTCCGAAGCAAGTTCCAACGGGCAGTTCCGACGTCTGGAAATTGATCGAACGTTTGGAGCGCCCTTCGCCAAAAGAGATCGTTTGCGACTCGCGTTTCAGGACAAGTTCCGGATCGTTGAACAATGCGACGTCGGTCAAGTTGTCCGGCGCTTTTTTCGAGTCGAAAAAGACGATTTCCACGACGACGTCGTCCGGCCTGGGCGCTACGCGTTCGACGTCGACGTCGATTCTGAGAACCGCGTCGGCGCCGACCGTTTCCGCTGAGAGCGCGAGATCGACGATCGAGACGTTATGGTACGAATCGTCGCCAAGATCGACGAAATAAAGAGTCGGAACGTTCGCGTTTGATCCCGCTTCGGAAGGAGAAAGGCGTTTGCGCAATTTCTGAACGTCTCGTCGCGTCCAGCCGACTTGCGTCGAATCGGTGAGAACAAAGATTTCGCGCGTCGGCAGTTCCGAACGGTCGAGCAACGCGATCGCTTCAAGAACGGATTGCGCGGCGGAACGACCCGTCGGTCGGATTTCTAATTTGTCGAGCCTCGCCTTTGCCGCGAAACGATCGGGCTGAAACGCGTCTCCGTCGCGCGTTCCGTCGAGAACGGCGATTTCGCCGCCTTTGGGAGCCTGGTCGAGAATGGCGCGCGCCGTCGCGCGCGCTTGTTCAAGAAGGGTCAAGTTTTCGCGGACGCGTTCCATGCGAACGGACGTGTCGACGACGATCGCCGTCGCGATGGGGGCGTCGCGTCCGGCAATACCCGTTGGAACCGATTCCGCGGCGGTTTTTTCGTCGTCGGTCGGTTCCGACTCCGTTTCCGTCGGCGCTTTGGGGGCGAGTTTTGGCGCGAAAAACGGTCGCGCGAGAATGAGACCGAGCAGGACGAACGTCGCGGCTCGCAACAAGAGGAGAAACAGACGCTTTAGACGGAGGGCGCGGCGGTTTTGAACGAGTTTCTCCCGCGCGAATCGCAACGCCGGAAAAACGACGCGTTTCGGTCTGCCGTTGGAAAGAAGGTGGACGGCGACGGGAATGGACGTCGCGGCAAGACCCGCCAAAAAAAAGGAAATGGTTGTGAATGTCATCGCGACGAACGTCCTCCGAGATTTGCGCGCCGACGGCGCGCGGCGTCTTTCGGATCCCAGTATAACAAACTTTGGATTCAAAGACAACTCCGAACGCTCGCGCAAGAAAAGAAAACGCCCGACGAGGCGGGAAAACGTCGTCGGGCAAAGCCTGATCCAAAGTTCTTGCGTTAATAGCCGTCGGTTAATCCGGCGCGCTTTCCGCGCGACCGGGAACAATGCGTTCTCGCCCTTTGGAAAGCGGTCGCGGATGCGGGTTCAGTCGTAGCTTCGATCGGGAAGTTCAGCGTTCGCGGGCGTCTTACTTCACTTCGAAGTCGGCGTCAATCGCGTCGTCGTCGGCTCCGGACGACGTCCCCGCGTTATTCGCGGCGCCCGACGCGCCCGTTTGCGCTTGAGCCTGAGCCTGTTGCGCGCTTTCGTACATCGCTTTGCTCATCGCGTGGGACGCCTGTTCAAGTTCGGAGAACGCCGATTTGATTTTGTCGGCGTCGTCGGTCTTGCACGCTTCGCGCGTCTTTTCGATCGCGGCGTTGAGCGCGGATTTGTCTTCCGGTCGGAGTTTGTCGTCGTGTTCCTTTAAGAGCTTTTCAAGCTCGAAACACATCGATTCCGCGCGGTTCTTCGCTTCGACGAGTTCGCGACGTTTTTTGTCTTCTTCCGCGTGTTCTTCCGCGTCTTTGCGCATTCGCTCGATTTCTTCTTCGGTCAATCCGGAAGATTGCTCGATACGAATTTTTTGTTCCTTGCCCGTTCCAAGATCTTTCGCTTTGACGTTCAAAATACCGTTCGCGTCAATATCGAAGGTGACTTCGATTTGAGGCAGACCTCTCGGAGCGGGCGGGATTTCTTCCAAATTGAACTGACCGAGCAAACGGTTGGCGGCCGCGATTTCGCGTTCGCCTTGATAAACCTTAATCGTAACCGCCGTCTGATTGTCGTCCGCCGTGCTAAAGACTTGCTTCTTTTCAGTCGGTATCGTCGTGTTCTTTTCGACCAGCTTTGTCATGACGCCGCCGAGCGTCTCGATGCCGAGCGAAAGCGGCGTGACGTCCAGCAACAGAACTTCTTTGACCTCGCCCGCCAAAACGCCTCCCTGAATCGCCGCGCCGACGGCGACGACTTCGTCGGGATTAACTCCTTTGTGCGGCTCTTTGCCAAAGATCTTTTGAACCGTCTCCTGAACTTTCGGAATACGCGTCGAGCCGCCGACAAGGACGACTTCGTCGATATCCGACGGAGACAGCTTCGCGTCTTGCAACGCCTGCATGACCGGTCCCTTGGTTCGTTCGATCAAATGGTCGACTTTACGCTCGAATTCCGCGCGCGTAATGTTCATCTGAAGGTGTTTCGGACCGGTCGCGTCTTGCGTTATGAACGGCAGATTGACGCTGCTCGATTGTTGCGAGCTAAGTTCGCATTTCGCTTTTTCCGCCGCTTCCTGCAGACGTTGCAACGCCATGGGATCTTTGCGCAGGTCGACGCCGTATTTGCCCTGGAAATCGTCGGCCATATAGTTGATCAGGACCTGATCGAAGTCGTCGCCGCCCAGATGCGTGTCGCCGTTCGTGCTGACAACCTCGAAAACGCCGTCCGCGACGTTCAGCACCGACACGTCGAACGTGCCTCCGCCGAGGTCGAACACCACGATCTTTTGATTGACGTTCTTGTCCAAACCGTAGGCGAGCGCCGCCGCCGTCGGTTCGTTCACGATTCGCATGACTTCCAGACCCGCGATTTGTCCCGCGTCTTTCGTCGCCTGACGTTGCGCGTCGTTAAAGTACGCGGGAACCGTAATGACCGCCTTGTTGACTTTGTGCCCCAAATACGCTTCCGCAGATTCCTTTAGCTTGCGAAGCGTCTTCGCGGAAATCTCCGCCGGAGTGTACGCCTTGCCGTCGACTTCCACCTTGACGTATTCGTCGCCGGAACCGACGACTTTGTATGGAACGGCCGTTTCTTCCGAGCCGACCTCGTTTCGCTTGCGCCCCATGAAACGCTTGATCGAAGCGATCGTTCTGGTTGGGTTCATGACCGCTTGACGTTTCGCCAACTCGCCGACAAGGTTTTCGCCGGAATCGGTGAACGCGACGATGCTGGGCGTCGTGCGATAACCTTCCGGGTTCGGAATAACCTTTGCGTCTCTGCCTTCCATTACCGCTACGACAGAGTTCGTGGTCCCCAAATCGATACCGATAATCTTTTCGCCCTGAGCCATGATCAATTCTCCTTAATCTACATATGTCCTCGACTTAACCTCTCGCCCGATTGGCGCGCGCCGCTTGAGGCGCGGGTTAGCCGCGTTTTTGCTGGTTGCGTCGTCGACTTTTAAGCGCCATGCTTGTCGCCCGACCGACATGGTTAGAAGCAAGCGCGGCGCCAATTATTTTTTCCCAATGTTTTTTTTAAAATAATTTTTTGATCCGAGTCCATTTTCCCTATTTTCACTCCCCTAAAAGTTTTGAAAACGTCGTCGAACGCGTCATAAGCGTCAAATCTGCCATTTTGGCGCCATAAGAGCCTTTTTCTCGGCGCGGCAACCCTTGCGGACGCGCTCCGCGCGGGTACAATAAAGCGGCGCTCGAGCTGGAACGGCGACTGCTTGGGCGCGACTGTAACGACCGGCTATTCCGCCGCGAACGTTGGCGAAAGGAAACGACTCATGAATTATCTTATTACCGGCGGCGCCGGTTTTATCGGCTCGCATTTGGCGGAATACTTCTTGAATCGCGGGGACGTCGTCTCGATAGTGGACGATCTCTCGACCGGGACTTGGCGGAACGTGGCGCGACTTGACGGGAATCCGAATTTTCACGCGTATATCTCCGACGCCGCCGACTCCGTCTTGATGGAGCGCGAGATCAGACGCTCCGATTTCGTTTTTCATTTGGCCAGCTCCGTCGGCGTCAAGTTGATCGTATCTCAGCCGGTCGATTCGATTCGCAGAATCGTGCGTCCCACCGAAACGATCGTCGATTTGTGCGCTAAATACCGCAAGCCCGTCCTGTTGACGTCGACTAGCGAAACCTACGGCAAGACCGAAACGACGCCTTTCCGCGAAGATATGGACGTGACGCTTGGACCAAGCTGCAAAAACCGCTGGGCTTACGCGATCGCGAAATTGCTCGACGAGTTTTACCTGCTCGCCATGCGCGATCAAACCGCGTTGCCCGTGTATATCGTCCGTCTTTTCAACGTGGTAGGTCCCCGACAGACGGGTAGTTACGGGATGGTTTTGCCGCGTTTCGTGTCCGCCGCGCTCAAAGGAGAGCCGCTTAAAGTCTACGGGACGGGCGAACAGTCGCGTTGTTTTTCGTCGGTGTTTGACGTCGTCGAGGGACTGGCGCGAATTTCCGCCTCGAAGGAGGCTGCGGGCGAAGTCGTCAATCTTGGAAGCGATCGGGAAATTACCATATTTGACCTGGCCAAACGAGTTATCGAATTATGCGACTCGAAATCGACGATCGAATTGGTCAGCTACGAAGAGGCCTACGGACCGAATTTTGACGATATGCAACGACGTCTGCCGGCCCTCGATAAAGCCAGGCGCCTGATCGGTTGGAATCCCAGGCGCACTCTCGACGGGATCATTATCGAGACTCGCGATTGGTTGCGACAAAGCGAACGCGATTAGGCGTCGCTTTCGCCGTTTTGTTTTTTGCCGTTAGTTTTTTACCGTTACGCGCCTATTATCGAGCAAACTCTATGGAAAAGATCAAAATCGCTATTCTTGGTTCGACCGGTTACACCGCGTTGGAACTCCTCAAATTGTTGCGCCGACACCCCGCCGCCGACGTCGTCGCCGTTACCAGTCGCGAAAACACAAGTCCGATTGCCGAAGTTCACCCGTCGTTGACCGGTCAATACTCCCTTTGTTGCGAGAATCTTAAGCCGCAAGATCTTAAAGCGCGAGGCGTCGACGTCGCGTTCAGCTGTCTTCCGCATACGGCGACGGCGGCTGTCGCTCCGGAATTGCTCGATCTTGGCGTAAAGGTAATCGATTTTGGCGCGGACTACCGTCTCAACGACGCCGCGGTTTTTAACAAGTGGTACGGCGTCGTTCATCCGGATCCCGAAAGATTGCCGTTGACGCCTTACGGTTTGCCCGAGCTCTTTCGCGAAGAGATCAAAAAGTCGGCGCTCGTCGCGAATCCCGGGTGTTATCCGACGTCGGCGATTCTGCCGCTCGCTCCGTTGCTCAAGGGCGATTTCATCGCGTCGGACGACATTATCGTCGATTCTAAAAGCGGCGTTTCCGGCGCGGGACGCAAACCCAGCCTAAAAAATCTCTATCCCGAGTGCAACGAAGCGATTTCCGCTTACGCCGTCGGAACGCACCGGCATACGCCGGAAATTGAGGAGGTTCTGACGACCGCGAGCGGCAAGCCGGCGAAGATTATTTTTACTCCGCATCTGACGCCGATGGATCGCGGGATTCTGACGACGACGTATTCGAAGCGTCTCAATGAAGCGACTCAGGAAGAAGCGCTCGCTTATTTGCGCGAGTTCTACGCCGACGAGCCGTTTGTTCAGGTCGTCGACGCTCCGCCGTCCACCAAAGACGTGATTCATACGAATCGTTGTCATTTGACGGTTCGCGTCGTCGGTTCGCGCGTTATAACCATTTCCGCGATCGACAATCTAATCAAAGGCGCGTCTGGAGCGGCCGTTCAGAACTTTAACGTGATTTGCGGCTTTGACGAGACGACCGCGCTGCTGTAATTTATTTCGCGCCCGCCTGAAACAATAGCGTCGACCAATGAAAGATTATATGGCGACGCTTTTTCGTCCGCGAGAACACGTCGCTCGAGCGACGTTTCTTCGGGATAGCGTCCCTCTCCGATTGTTTTCCGACGCTTCCTTCGATCAGGAATCTCCGTTCGTTTTCGTCGAGCGAAACGTTCGTCGCTTATAAACGTCGTTCCTGGCGCGCTTTTCCTTATGAAAGCTGTCGGACGCGACAATCATTTCAAGACGCGAAGATTGAGAAAATTGACGCAATACGTAATTAGGGTGATCAAGAGAAACGCTTTTGTGGATAATTCCGTAAAAGCAGTTCTTTTTTTGCAATTTTTTCCTCCCGCGCGCGTCTTACCATTGACAGGGCGCTCAGATAACATATACTAGCTCAGTGGAATTTAGCGCGACTTGTCGCAGTCGCGTCTTTTTACGGCGGGCAGCTTATGAGCAACTTTCGGAAAATAAACTTCTTCGATATTCAAATGTGACGCAAAAGGAAGGAGTTTGAAACCGCTTGCGATTTGATGGCGCGCAAGAGTCGTCTCTTGCCGCTTTCGTCGTCCGCGCGGGAAATGTCGGGCGCTTTCCTCTGCCTTTCGCAGGGGCAAGCGTTGACCGAAGCGATATGTGCGCGTCTCGTTTTTATTGAGAGAACGCGCGGAATTTTTAACCTTATGGATACTTTTGGAGATTCATATGTTGAAGAAAGAGATTTCTAAGGGCTTTACGCTCGTCGAGCTCTTGGTCGTCATTGCGATCATCGGTATTTTAATCGGTCTGCTTTTGCCCGCCGTTCAGGCGGCTCGCGAAGCGGCTCGCCGTATGCAATGCACGAACAATGTTAAGCAGCTCGGACTCGCGTGTCAAACCTTCCATGACGCGCAAGGCTTCCTCCCGAGCGCCGGGCACCAAATCTTGCTGAGAAAATACAAGGACACCGTTGGCAGCTGGGAACGTTTCTCCGGTTTGATCGTCATGCTCCCGTATATTGAACAGCAAGCGTTGTACGCGCAAGCCGTCAACCGCTGGGAAACGAATCCGGGCAACGGTTATCCGTGGCTCGAGGGGACCGACGTTCCCTGGTGTCAAACGGTAAACGCGTTCCTTTGCCCGTCGGACGGAAGCGGCAAACAGGCGGACGGCGTTTTGGCGGCGACGAGCTATCACCTCAATCGCGGCGATACCACGCTTCTCTGGGACTGGAACGAATATCGCGGCGCGTTTGCCGACGGTAATCAGCATGAGATGAAATATGCCGACATTACTGACGGCACGTCTAACACCGCGTTCTTCTCCGAGTCTGTCATCGGTTCCGCCAAAACCGCCGAAAAAGTCAAAGGCGGCATCGTCCTTCTGGGCGGCAGCTTTAATTCGCACTCCACCGATTGGGCCAATTTTTACTTCTTGCCCGCCACTTGCGCCGCCGCTCGCGGTTCTAACGGAGATATTTCCAAAAACTACAGCGTGGGAAGTACCGGCTACCAGCAAATCGGTCGTCGTTGGGGCGACTCGAACGGTCCCTACACGATGTTTTACACGATCCTTCCTCCGAACGCGCCCACTTGCGCTCGCGGCGGCAATGAAGAATGCTGCATTACCACCGCGTCGAGCAACCATTCCGGCGGTGTAAACGTCTGCATGGGCGACGGTTCCGTTCGTTTCGTCAGCGACACGGTCGACTGCGGCAACCAAAACGAAGACTTGTACAACGTCGTTCGCAATCAATCTCGTCCTCAAGACTACGGCGGGCAATCGGTTTACGGCGTCTGGGGCGCGATGGGCTCCTCCGCTGGCGGCGAAACGACCTCCGCTATGTGATTGTTAAGGAATCTTTACAACTGCGGCGTAACGTTTGAACGGAACGCCGCGCGAATTCGGCGCCGGGACGTCGGGGGATCGTCCCCGTTATGTTCCGGCGTCTTGTTTCATGACACAAGGAAATAGCTAATAATGGCGAAAGCGAAACTATTTGTCGTCGCATTTCTTATGCTTGGCGTTTTATGCGCCGTTGGTTGCGGCAAGAACAAGGGTTACAAATCGGTTACGGGCAAAGTGACGATGGGCGGCGCTCCCGTCGACGGCGCGACGCTGACGTTCTACAATCAGGACCAGACCGGAGAAGGCGGCGGCTGCAAGACCGGGGCGGACGGTTCGTATTCGGCGACTTCTTCGGGCGCGACCGAAGGCGGAGTCGGTCTCATGCCCGGCGAATATAAAGTGACGATCGCGAAATACGCCGACGATAAAGATCCCGATCAGGAAGCTTTTGAAAAAGGCGAAATCACCTACGACGAACTTCAGGAACGCAACGCGAAAAAAGGGTCCTACGCGAAGGGAACGCAATACGAATTGCTCACTCCTGAAAAATTCAAGCTGCTTAACACGACTCCTTTGAGCGTCACCGTTTCCAACGATTCGAAATCGAACGTTTTTGACTTCAATTTAGACGAATAAGGTCGGCGCGGAAACGCGAGATTATTTGGAGCGGGGCGCGCGGTTCCTCTGCTCGGACTTCGCGACCCGAAATAAAATTAAAAAATTTTCCAAAACCGCGCTTGACGAAAGCGGAATTTGGTTTAGAATCACGAAACCGTCGTTAATCGGCGGTTGATCGAAGCAGACTTCGATCGGATATTTAACAATTAGGCGATGCAAGAGTGGCG